>UQHJ01000129.1 GCA_900540885.1 uncultured Prevotella sp. | reverse complement strand
CCCGCAGTATGGAAAGCTGCCGAATGGGTGGTGTGAAGTTCAATTGGGAGACGTATTCAATCATAATACTGGTAAGGCATTGAATGCTTCAAACACAGAAGGTTCTATGAAGAGATACTTGACAACCTCTAATGTCTACTGGAACACATTTGATTTCACAACAGTCAAGCAAATGTATTATAAAGATAGCGAGTTGGATAAATGCAGTATAACCAAAGGAGACTTGCTTGTTTGCGAGGGTGGAGACGTTGGCAGAGCTGCTATATGGAATTTCAACTACGATATTTGCATACAAAACCATCTTCATAGATTGCGTCCCAAGCTTGGGGATTTATGTGTGTCATTGTATTATTATGTATTCTACTATCTTAAAGTGAATAACATGATAGGTGGAAAAGGTATTGGCTTGTTAGGATTATCATCAAATGCTTTACACAAACTTCATGTTCCACTGCCACCAATAAACGAACAACACCGCATTGTAGCCAAAATAGAAGAACTATTCGCTCAACTCGACAACATAACATCATCGTTATAATTGCCATATTTAGCCATCGTAAGTCCAATGCTTACGGTGGCTAAATAGCATTGATGCGATTACCAAGTGACTACTTTATCAACTATCTTCTGCTGCTCACTTGCTGTGCGACGCAGATAAATACGTGTGGTTTCGATACTCTCATGTCCCATGAGGTCTGCAAGCAAGGCGATGTCGTTGAACTTCTCCAAGAAGTTCTTGGCAAAGCGGTGGCGGAACGAGTGTGGATAAACCACCTCCCGATTGATACCGTAAATTTCGGCAAAGTGCTTTAGCTGAATGGCAATGCCGCGAGTGGAAAGGCAGTTGCCTGTGCGGTTAGTGAAAAGATAGCCTGTTGTCAAGTCACGATCCTTCAGCCATTTTGTAGCTTCAGTGCAAAGTTTCTTAGGGATATAGATACGGCGCATTTTGCCGCCTTTACTATATAGGTCAAGATAGCCTACACTTACATGCTCCGCCTTGATTTGCAACAATTCGCTGACACGTGCGCCAGTGGCAGCCATAAACCATACGATGAAATACCATTGGTCATAACCATCGGCTTTCAACTTTGTTTTAAGGAACTTGTAATCGGCATCGCTGATTACATTTTCCAAGAAGTTTTTCTGCTGTGCTTTAACAAACTTCATTCTCAGTTTTTCCTGTTTGCTAAACTCCAGGAACTTGTTTACAGCTTGCAACCGTAGGTTCACAGTTTGCGGTTTGAAGTTCTCCACCAAATACCCCTTGTAAGCCAAGAGATTCTTCTTGTTCACTTCCTTGTAGTGTTCAAGATAATACGTCACCGTCCATACATACGATGTAATCGTATTTTCTGCCAAATTGGTCTTGGTGAGATACGCTTTGAATTGTGTTATCATATTGTTTTTGTTTATTGAACAGGAACAATATAAGATAACGTATCCCGCAGTATCGCAATCTGCCTAAAGGTTGGGCGGTAATAAAGGTAGGAAATGTCGCAAAATATACAAACGGACGGGCGTTTAAGCCTGAAGAATGGGAGTCTACCGGTTTGCCTATTATACGTATTCAAAACTTAAATGATGCAGATGCTCCTTATAATAGAAGTTCGGTCATACATGAGCAAAAGTACTTAATAAAAGATGGCGATTTGCTTTTTGCATGGGCTGCATCTATTGGTACATATATTTGGAGTGGGGAAAACGCTTGGCTCAATCAGCATATTTTCAAAGTAGAGCCGTATCCATTTATAGATAAAGCATTCTTGTTCTATGCTTTTCAAGCTATGATTTCTGAGTTTTATAAGAATAGTCATGGTTCTGGAATGGTACACATTACAAAGAAACAATTTGAGGAGATAACCTTATTGTTACCTCCTCTGTCAGAGCAAATTCGAATTGTTGAATGCTTAGAACAAACATTCAGTATTCTTGATTCTATAAATTGCAATTTATAAGTTCTCTGTTATTACATCGAGGATTGTAAATGCTTCGTTAATAGCATTTACAATCCTTTGTTGTTCTTCATAGGGTGGTATCGGCACTTCTATTGCTTTGAATAGCTTTTTATTCAAGTGTGGAATGGCTGAACCGACCTTATTTTCTCGCAATGTTTTGCGTTGAAGGTTGATAACTTGTAAAACGTAGTCCGTGTACATGTTATCATTGATTGCCAACTGCTTAAACGTGCTGCCCTGATAACCCTCAACAGGAGTACGGAATACTTCTCCTGAATTTTCGCCATCTACCAATATCAAAAGTGTGTTTGCTGCTACATATTTGCCTGCCGACAAAACTTTTGCTTCACGCTCACCACGCAGAAACTTTACATCAAGATTAATTCTTTCAACGCCACTTTGCTTCTCACCATCAACCAAAGAACACAGCATTTGCATAGGCGCAGCAGCCCAACCTTTAGGCAGATTGCGATAATGCGGG
>UQHJ01000128.1 GCA_900540885.1 uncultured Prevotella sp. | reverse complement strand
CACATTTGCACATTTGCACATTTGCACATTCACCAAGCATTTGCACATTTCCTCTATGAAACATAATCACATCCTTACCAGCCTTATGATGGCTGCGCTGACAGCAATGCCTGCTACAGCACAAATTAGTTTAGTCAACCCCGTTCCACAGAAAGTGGTGAGCACAGGAAAGTTCTTGAACACTTTGCCCAAAACGTGGAAAATCGTTACCAATGAGCAGAGCAACAACGAGGTGTACGAAACGGCACTCGTAATGCTCGAAAAAGCCAAAGTGTCACCCTTGTATAAGTCAAAGTACACCCTTACGTTGGGTGTAAAAGGCGACAAGTGCATTAGCAAAGTGGCCAAACTTATCCCCAATCACGCAGAGGGTTATTACCTCAACATTAGTGAGAAGGGGATTGTTATAGCTGGTGCCGATAAGGCTGGCTTAATCTATGGTGTACAGACCTTGTTACAGTCAATGGCTGAAGGCAAGTTAGAGTGCTGCACCGTGACCGACTGGCCCGACGTTCCCTTCCGTGGTACGGTAGAGGGCTTCTATGGCACGCCTTGGAGCCACAAAGCACGCTTGAGCCAAATAGAGTTCTATGGCCGCAACAAAATGAACGTTTACATCTATGGACCTAAAGACGACCCTTATCACCGCGACCACTGGCGCGTAGCCTATCCCGATGCTAAAGCCAAGCGCATTCAAGAGTTGAACGAATGTGCGAAGAAGAATAACGTAAACTTCTATTGGGCTATTCACCCGGGTGTTGACATCAAATGGAACGATGCCGACCGTGATGCCTTAATCGCCAAGTTTGAGAAGATGTATGCTTTAGGCATTCGCTCTTTTGCCGTATTCTTTGACGACATCTGGGGCGAGGGTGCTAAGGGCGACAAGCAAGCCGAACTACTCAACTACGTAGACAACAACTTTGTTAAGAAGCATCACGATGTGAGTCCGCTCATCATGTGCCCCACGGAGTACAACCGTTCTTGGGCTAATGATGCAGGTGGTTACCTCCGCACGTTGGGTACAAAGATGAACAAGAGCATTCAAATCATGTGGACGGGTAACTCCGTCGTTCATTGCATTGACAAGGAGAGCATGGAGTGGATCAACCAACGTATCGACCGCAAGGCTTACATCTGGTGGAACTTCCCCGTTAGCGACTTCGTGCGCGATCACATTCTCCTCGGTCCGGCTTATGGTAATGGCCTTGACATTGCAGACGACGTTTCAGGTTTCGTCTCTAACCCTATGGAACATGCTGAGGCTTCAAAGATTTCACTCTACGGCATTGCCGACTACACGTGGAACATGAAGGCTTACGACTATCAGCGCGACTGGGAAAAGGGCTTAAAGGCTGTACTTCCCGACAATTATGAAGCCCTTCGCACCTTTGCCTTGTATAATAAGGACCTCGGTCCCAATGGTCATGGTTTCCGTCGCGAAGAGGGCGATGAGCTGAAGAGTATTGCCGAAGGCGCGCTAAAGTCTGACCCCAAGTCGTTACAACAGTTGACGATAAAGTGCTATGAACTGCGTATGGCCGTTGACGAACTCTTGGCCGATAATACCAATCCTGAGTTGAAGCGCGAATTGCGTCCTTGGCTCTTGCAGGGTAAGAACGTGGCTGACTATGGTATTGCCACTTGCATTATGGCTATGAATCAACTCTATCCCAATAATGCAGGTTTTCCTAAATTTGACATGGCTTATAAGCAGGCGCATGCTTTGCAAGTGCAGATGTACGAATTGGAGAATTCTGACGTGCGTCATGCCCTACAGCCTGGCATTAAGGTAGCCACCAAGGTTTTATTGCCCACGCTGAATAAACTCTTTAGTCAAACGGTAGATGCTTACAACAAGGCAAATGGCACGCAACTTGACAATTCGTCAGAGTACAATCCATTCAAGATTGTAACCGATGTGCCCCAGTTGGCATTACAACCTATCAGTGTGCGCGGCAATGACGTAACAGTATCTCCTTCGCTTGAAGTGATCAAGTGGCCGAAGAACGCAGCTTTCACCATCGAGGGTGATCGCGACATTACGTTTGCTGGTATGGAGTTCAACTTGGGCAAGGCCGATGTAGCTAAGTGCTTTAAGTTAGAACTCTTCACGAAGGGTGCTTGGAAGGAAGTAAGCCTATTGCACTACAAGGCCGACGACCCTGTTATCCACACAGGCAATGAACTCGGTGGTATGCAAGCTTCAAAACTCCGTATCACTAATATCAGTGGTACAGAACAGCAAGTTTACTTCAAAAACTTCAAGTTCATTAAGCGATAAGTAACGTGTAAAAAATAAACTGCAATTTGTCTGCCTAATTGGGGGGGGCGGGTTACAAACCCGCCCCCCAATTAGGCAGACAAATTGCAGTTTTTATCTATTAAAGCAACCGTACCCACACGATTCGTTATAGACGATAACTATTTACTGTCTCAACAAGTAATAATCGTATGCTCCCCTTGCTCGTCGGACGTAAACTTGAC
>UQHJ01000127.1 GCA_900540885.1 uncultured Prevotella sp. | reverse complement strand
CATCCACACTTAAGTTTCTGACTGTAGTCGTCATGAGCGCGGAGGCCTCGTCTTCCGAGCGTATAGCCTTCCGCCTTTCCCACAGACGGGTGAAAGCCTCCTGAAGTGCATCGTCAGCATCATCGCTGTTGCCTGATATTTCGCGGGCCATACCGCGCAACCGCCTCTTCAATCTATTGAAGGCTGAGAGAAGGAAACCACTTGAAGCAGATGTTTCTTTTGGTTCTTTGGGCGGGGGGTGTATTTCTGCCATGTGAAATGTGAGTGTTTTTGTTTCGTTGCTATAAAGGTAACGAGGAATGTGAGATTTTGTAACACAGAATGAATATTTTTTTCTTATTTTTTTTGTAATGTAATAGAGAAAGACTCGTAAACTGCAAATTGTCGAACAGACGGCTAGGCTGAAAGCATAGCCCGTCTGTTCGACAATTTGCAGTTTATCTAATTCGAAATTTGAGTAAATGTAATAGCGCAGCAAGTGGGGTAGGACCCCCTCTTGCTGCGCTATTAATGTTTTGATTTTTTGCGTATTTTTTTGATAACAGCCTTCCTTACTGGTCGTCGTTCTTGACGTAGCCTTGATACTTCTCAGGTAGGGCGGCCATGATGACTTGGTACGACTCATTCATGGTCTGCTTAATGTCCTCCGCACTGTGTGAAGTAGGGTAGATTGGTTTGTGAATGATGAGGCGCATGGGGGTACGATGAACAAAGTTGATACCTGCCATGCGTGTAAGTACATCAAACGAACCGTCAATCGTAACGGGTACTACGGGCAATTGTAAGTCGTCGGCCAAGAGGAAAGCCCCTTTGCGAAACAACCCCATGTGGCCCGTAAACGTGCGCGAACCTTCGGGGAAAACTACCAACGACGTGCCGCCTTGTAGTGTGGCGCGTGCTCGGTCAATCGTTTCTTTAATTGCCTTCGGACCAGACTTGTCGACAAAGATGTGGCGAGCGCGTTCGCAAGCATAGCCCACGAGAGGCATCTTGCGCAAGGCTTTCTTCATCATCCACTTAAAGTTGCAACCTAAGTAACCGTAAATGAGAAAGATGTCCATAGGGCCTTGGTGGTTGGCCACGAATACGTAGCTCTGTCGGTAGTCAATGTTTTCGCGTCCTTCGACGTGAATGGGGAGTAACAATACGCGACAGATGAAGCGCGACCAAATCTTGCCTGGATAGTAGCCAAACACGTGAGCGTTAAATAGTCCACCAATGATTGTGACCAATGCCGTGATGATGGTGGCTATTAAGATAAGGGGGAGGGCAATGCAGAGTTGATACACCTTATATATAATAGGTATGTTTTGTGTTGGTTTCATCACAAAGAGAGTATTTTTTATCGGTTGTAGCAAACGGCCTGTCCGCGGAACTTCTCGTCAGTTACGTGGCCACGGTTGAAGATAGGGAATCCATTGCAGAAGGTGCGTTCAACGCGCCAACGGAAGGTGTGACCTTCAAGCGGACTCCAATTACACTTACTCTGAATGCGGTTGGGCGTGAGCGTCCAAGGCACGTTGGGGCGAACCATTACGACATCAGCCTTATAGCCTTCGCGTAGGTAACCACGATTTTCGATTTGTAAGAGTTCGGCAGGGTTGTGACACATGAGTTGCACCAAACGTTCAATGCTCAGCACACCTTTGTCTACCAGTTCGAGCATCGAAACGAGTGAGAACTGTATAATCGGCATACCTGAGGCAGCACGAGCGCATCCACCCACCTTTTCGGCCAAACGGTGAGGCGCGTGGTCCGTACCAATGGTGCGAATAAGTCCCGTGTTGAGTGCAGCGCGTAAGGCATCGCGGTCAGCCTCTGTCTTGATAGCGGGGTTTACCTTAATGCGTGAACCGAGTCGAGCATAGTCCTTGTCGCAGAACATGAGGTGTCCCACACAAGCCTCAGCTGTAATGTTGGGGTCGTCAGCGGTGAAGAGTTCCAACTCGCGAGCGGTAGAAATGTGCGCTACGTGAAGGCGTGCACCCGCCTCTTGTGCCAAGCGAATGGCCAAACTTGTAGACGCATAGCAAGCTTCTTCGCTGCGTATCTCAGGGTGGTGACGCACGTCAGGGTCTGCACCGTATTGCGCCTGTGCCGCTTTCATATTTTCGTCAATCAGACTTGAGTTCTCACAATGCGCCATGATGGGCAACTTCGCATTTTCGAAGATGGCGCGTAGGGCTCGTTCGTCGTTGACCAACATATTGCCCGTTGACGAACCCATAAATAGTTTGATGCCCGCTACCTTGCGAGGGTTGAGTTTGCTCAACTCGTAGGAGTTTCCAGCTGTGGCACCGAAGAAGAGTCCGTAGTTGACAACACTCTTATTGGCAGCAATCTGCCACTTTTCGTCAAAGGCTTCCTTCGTTGTAGTTTGCGGCACGCAATTTGGCATGTCAAACACGGTGGTCACACCGCCTGCTGCGGCAGCGCGGCTTTCAGAGCAAAAGTCGCCTTTAGCCGTTAGCCCTGGGTCGCGAAAGTGAACGTGGTCGTCAATGACACCAGGCAAGATGTAACAGTCCGTACCGTCAATGGTTTCGTCAACAGGTATAGAGGGGGTAGCGTCTATGCCCTCAAGTATCTCTTCTATTCTGTCATCGTCAATAACGAGGGTGCCCAAAAACTTGCGGCCTTCGTTAACGATTGTTGCATTCTTAATCTGTATACGGAAGTGCATTTGTTTAAATGTGTAAG
>UQHJ01000126.1 GCA_900540885.1 uncultured Prevotella sp. | reverse complement strand
TCAAGTATTGCCAGCTTGGGGCATCGAACCCCAAGTTGGCAATGCCGACGCGGGGACGCGTCGCCCCCAGGTTAGGAAGCGCCCCCCAATTAGGCCGACAATTTGCGGTTTACCCACACACTCTATTATAGAAACAGAAACAATAAAAAAGAGTTCCCCTCTTCACGGCAAGTGAAGAGGGGAACTCTTTTTACACCCATACATTACTGTTGTTGCGAACCCTGTTCGCCACTACTTGATTGGGCTTTAATCACGTCTTCATTCTCAATGCTTCGACTTACTTTCTTAACCGTCGACTTTAACGAGCCAAGTCGATAACTGATGCCGACTCTAATGCGCATAAGGTCAACGCGTGTGTCAGACAGTGAGCGAAACTCAGTAGTCGTAGTGTGGTTCTTGAAGTGGTGATAGCGTCCGATAAAGTTGCCCGCAGAGAGTGAGATCGATAGGCGATCCTCTGCTAAGAAGGCGCGATTGAGATTTAAACTATAGAAGAAAAATCCAGCGTTCCTCCCTTGAAGGTTGATGCTGGGGGTGTTGCCTCCCACCCACAAGGAAGCCTTCATGCGCCAGGGCAACGTTTGGTCAATGCCAGTCCAAACGCTTGCGTTCCACCCCGAGTTATGACTGTTAATCCTTTGCGCCTTATAGTCGCTATAACTACCTGACGCGTTGATATTAAAACGTGTAGATGGGGTAAACGTCCAGTTGAGGAAGGTAGAGAGCGTTGTCTGCTTTGCGTGTTGAAAGTTGCCATACGTCGTATGGGTAATGCCGTCTTTCACAAAGCTATAGGAAGCCATTCCGTTGTTAGAGAAAGCATAGGTAAGCGTAGCGTTTATTGTCAGCTTGGGACCAAACGTACTATACGATAGATTGAGATTGTGAGATCGTTCGCTGGTAAGGTCGGGGTTGCCGTAGGTTACGCTCTCAGGTGTGTAGCTAACGCGATAGGGCGACAAGTAACTAATGTCAGGGCGGCCAATGCGTAGGTTATAGCCCGCCTTTAATAGCATGGTAGGCTTAATGCTAAAGCCCACGCTGGCGGAGGGCACCCAATCGTTAAGGTGCGTTCCGAAGTCTGGACGCTTGCCGTCGGGATAGGTGGCTCGAATGCGATAGTACTCATATCGGCTAGCGAGCATAGCAGCCCATTTCCCCACTTTCAGATTATATTCAGCATAAGCCGCCCCGATGTCGCCACGGTGGCGAAAGGAGAGCGACTGTTCCGCATCGAGCGTGAAGTCAGCGTCACTGCTTCCCATGGGGCGTACATATTCCTTGCTATTGCTGCGGTTAATACGATAAATGTATTTCAGGCCAAAGGCAAGTGAATGGTGCTGTTGGGGGTCGAGTGGGGTAGTAAAGTCAGCTTGTGCCGTGTGTTCAAAGCTACGATTGTGAGGGTCTACTTTCATGTCGCGAAGTTCAAAGCCTTCGGGCAGAGCGCCCAGCAAGTCAGCGTTTGTCGTTTCTGCGCGCGTGTTGGAAGGGTCGAGGTCGTAACGATAAGAGAACGTAAGTTTGCGTTCGTCAGCAAAAGTGTGTTGAAAGTCGGCCGATGCATTAATGCCTTGGTAGAGCATCTTGGTGCGTGCGTTCGTGTTGTAAGCATATAACTGCTCGTTGCTCGCCTTCATCATTTGCGTGAACGTATGCGTATGCTCCTTGCCATTGTAACCATGAATGCCTGCCGACACGCTGAGCAAGTCCTTCGGTGTGAACTCATAGCTGGCGTCAAGTTGGCCAAACTGTGAAAATCCGTGTCCGTTAGAACGGCCGTTAGCCATGTAAAGGTGGTTTATCGCATCGGCAAATACTTCGCGCTCACGACTCGTCAACGTCTGAGGTTGATTGTTATACCCCGTTCCGTAGTGAGCAGATATCATCAGTTTTCCCACGCTCGCCATGCCCATGAGCGACCCCATGCCGCCATGATTGCCTCCACTGGCATTTACGGTGAGCGTGTACCCTTTTGTGCCACTTTGTGCGTTCGTAATGATGTTAAGCACACCGGCCACTCCTTCTGCGTCGTACTTCGCGCCAGGATTCGTTATCACTTCTATCTTCTTAATAGCTGAGGCAGGGTAAGCCTTAAATATCATAGAAGGGTTAGCGCTCATCATCGCGTTCGGTTTCCCGTCGACGTAGACTTTAAAGCTACTGTTGCCGTTCACCTTAATATTGTCTTCACCATCTACGGTCACCATCGGCACCTTGCGCAGCATCTCCAACAGTGTGCTCGTTTTCGCTTCTGGGTCGTCAGCTATAGCATACGTCATCTTGTCCAATTCAGCTTTCACCAATGGACGTTGTGCTGTGACCGTAGCCGACGACAATGTGGTGCTAAGCGGCTTGATGTAGAGCGTGTCGAGTTGTGCGATTGGTTGTGTACTGCTAAAAGTCAGCAGCGTCCGTACAGGAGCTTTACCCATAGCGAAGAGTTCAAGCTCATAGTTCCCAGCTTTGGGCGCACGAATGCTAAATCGTCCGTTGGCCTCAGTAGTGCTTACTTTAATGGCCTTTCCCCCCTCCATGAGTCGTACCGTCGCAAAAGCCTCCGGCTCATGGCTCAGCGAATCGATTAAGACGCCTTTCGCCACGTATGTTTGTGCCTTTACTTGTTGTTGCGCATAGCCTAAGACAGGAAGGGTGAGCGCGCAAAGCGTAGTTAAGGTAATCTGTTTAAGTGTTGCGGTCATAGTGTTTATGTTGTATTCTTGTGTTCTTGTATTTACAAAGATAGTGCAAGGCGAATGCAAAACGTCAAGTTTACTTGAACGTTTTGCTGAGCCGCAGCCTATCTTATACAAAGATATTACTTAGACGTGAAAGTAGAACCATTTGCTACAAAAAATGATACATTTAAGTATCGGATTTAGATAAATTGCGGCTTATTCAGCGTCAGACGATTTTTTTGAGGCAATTAGCCATTTAATGAATGCCGCAGGGCAGACGCATCAAATTGAACTTTCCGTCAACAGTCTGTCTAAGTAGTCCTCACTCCATCCTGCTTTCAGTC
>UQHJ01000125.1 GCA_900540885.1 uncultured Prevotella sp. | reverse complement strand
TGTAAAATTGTATGTTATGTATGTTCTCGCGCTAAGCGACTATAAGTAGATGTTCAAGCCTGCTGCTGCCGCGGGTTACAAACCCGCCCCCCAATTAGGCAGATATGCACCGATGTGTTATATAACATACGCGTTGATAAAACAAGATTGCGTAGGACTGCGTATATTTGCATTCTGAACTAATAAATTTTACCTATTTTTTTATATGAAAAAGACATTACTTACGCTTTGCGGGCTATTATTGTTCGTAGCCAATGCTATGGCCGATTTACCCTTCCGTCTATACCGCTATGATGGATTTAAAACACATAAGATTGACAATCAAAGCATTGTCTTTTTAGGCAATAGTATCACCAATATGCATGAATGGTGGGAGGCTTTTGGCAATCCACACATTGTCAATCGTGGCGTAAATGGTGCAGAATCTCCCATTATGTTACAACATCTGGAGGCAGTCTTGGTAGGACATCCCGACAAGATATTCTTCATGATGGGGACAAATGACTTAGGCACCGCAGGTATGAACGATCCCGCCTTTGTGGCTAATAGTGTGCGCACAGCCCTAAAACGTTGTCAAAAAGAAAGTCCCACTACGAAAGTGTACTTTCAGAGTATCTTACCTTGCCGTGGTACGGGAATTAAGAATGTGGCTCATGTACCCATAGCCAATGATAGTATCCAAAAGCTCTGTAAGGAGTATGGAGCTACTTACATTGACCTTTATGACGATCTTACCGGCATACCTACTGACGGAGAATTATCATACGACGGCACCCACTTAACCATGAAAGGCTATCGTACTTGGTGTAAAAAAATAGCAGAATACGTAGGCAGTAGTTGCGTTTATCCTGACGATGCTCCTGTGAATAATGGTGGAAATGGAGGCATTGCTGGTATGCGTACTACCTATTTCAGTGCTTTGCCTATTAAGTCGAATGACATTGTAATCTTGGGCGACGACGGCAACGACTGGCATGAATTATTAAATTCAGACCATGTAAAGCAGCGTGGTGGAAGTTGGGGGTACCAGAACAACGACATTGCCACCATGCAGAAGATGTTGCCTTGCATCTTTAAGGGGCGAAAAGACAACGAAGAACCCAAGATGGTGTGTCTAATAATGGGCTATCCTGAAGTAAATGGCACAACTGCTTTAAGCACGGTCGTTGACAACTACGAAGCATTCGTCAAACAAGTACGTCAAAATGCTCCTCACGCAGCTATAAAAATTATGGCTGTTATACCTTCTCCAACAGCGGCTACCAATACAAGTCGTACCATTGCTTTTAACGATTGTTTGAAGAAAATGGCCGAAAAACTTGACAACGTTGAATATTATGAAGAATCTTACACGCTTTTGGCAGAAAACAATGTATTGAAGAGCAGCTACAATGTAAGCAATAAATTGAGTGGCTTGGGTTATGCTAAGCTTTCACAAGCGGTAGCCAATGCGATTGGCACAGACCAAGGAGTAACCCCAACAACTGATGAAGAGGCAGCGAGCCGTATCGCTACTTTTAATGCACGCAATACGTTGGTAACGGCCCTATCTAATGTGCAAGCTACGGTTCAAAAGATTTCGGTAGGAACAGGAGTAGGGCAGTATAAGGCAGCAGACGTTAAGACGCTAAAGGACGCAATAGATAATAACGAATCCTCTTGTTACGCCATATTAGCAAGCAATGAGGCTACCAATGCCGAACTGACCGAAAAGGGCAATACCTATGCTTCGGCCACGGCTCCATTGATTAACGCCTTATTGCCAAAGATTATCTTACCTACACTCTCTACTGAAGGAAACGAACATTGGTACCAACTCTATACGCCCTATCGCAGCTCACGTTACATGACTTCACAGGGTGCAGGGGAGCAATTAACGGGTGGTGACAATACAAAGTATGCTAAAACCATGTGGAAGTTTGTGGCTCGCACCGATGGGGCATGGGACATTGTCAATCGTGCAGACGGTTCCTACGTCAATCCTGCAGCTGCATACGATAAAGCCATTTCCACCTCAGCCGCTTCGCCTGCGTCAGGCTGGACGCTGAGTTATGCTAATACAGCAGGTGTATTTATTATATCAAGTGGCAAGGTAGAACTCAACCAAACCAATAAAACAGGTTTGCCACTTTATAATTGGAGCGCTGGACAAACGGGAGTTGATCGTGACGATGTGGGATGTCAATTTGCTATAGTTGATGCACCTCAGCCTATCGACGAACCTCAGCCCGTTGAACCCTTTTTGAAAGGTGATGAGATAATTTCAATGGAAACGGGTACGATGGACGGTGGTACGGTGAATGGTATTCGTTATGGAAAGGTATGGACCAGTACACGTACCGCACCACAAATCACCCTTTCGAGTTCGGCCAATAATATATGGGTAGACGGAACGGACAATAAGACATTGATACTTTTCGTTGGTAAGAGTGACGCTTCTACTACACATACCTTAGCCGTAACAGCAGGTTACGAAATTACGGGTGTTCGCTTCTTGATGAGCAATCGTTCGGGACAGAAAACGAATGTAACAGCTAAAGTGGGTAACACGACCCAAGAAAGTTCAGCTTCATCACATATCTTTGAGTCAACAGGCTTAAAAGCACAATCTGTGAATATTGTCCTTTCAGGTGCAGGGAGTACAGGCATTGTTTGTAAAGACTTTGTCGTAAGTATTCAGAAGCAGGGGTACATAGAGACAGGCCTCAAAACGCTACAGCCTACTGAAAGCAATCAGTCTCCCATTATTTATGACCTCAGTGGCCGCCGTGTCAGCAAAGCCGTTAAGGGCATATACATTATTAATGGCAAAAAGGTTGTTTTGTAACTAACGTAGGGGCGATGGGGCCTCACTTAGGGGCGACGCGTCCTCACCTGGGGGCGACGCGTCCCCGCGTCGGCATTTGTTAGTCAAGGCTCGATGCCTTGGCTAACAAATACATGAAGTGTTGATATTCATGTATTGCCAACTTGGGGCATCGAACCCCAAGTTGGCAATGCCGACGCGGGGACGCGTCGCCCCCAGGTGAGGACGCGTCGCCCCC
>UQHJ01000124.1 GCA_900540885.1 uncultured Prevotella sp. | reverse complement strand
ACTCGTTAACTTGTCAACTTGTTAACTCGTTAACAAAAGAACTCGTTAACTTGTCAACTTGTTAACTCGTTAACAAAAGAACTCGATAACTTAGAGCGCCTTCAAGCTAATAGCAAAACCACCACCGCTGGCAGCGTGGAGCTTGAGAGTTGATTTGTTGGTGATTGTCTTCTTAGTAATGGTGTAAGCTTTCGGATTCTTATCCCATGAAGCGTTCTTAGCATCAGCGTAGATAGTAGCTTCATACTTCTTGCCAGGAGTGAGGAAGTCGAACTTGAGGTTGGCTGTGTGACCATTCTCGTCGGCTGAGCAACCTACAAACCAATTCTCAGAATGCTTGTCCTTACGAGCAATCGTTACGTAGTCGCCCGGTTCAGCTTCGAGGTAAACAGACTTTTGCCAATCAACGGGCACGTCTTTGATAAACTGGAAGGCATCCATGTGTTCCTTATAATGTTCAGGCACGTCGGCCGCCATTTGCAAGGGACTATACATGGTAACGTAGAGAGCCAACTGGCGAGCAATCGTTGTGCGAACGCGGCTGTTGTTAGAAGGATTCATCTTTGAGCAGTCCGTTTCGAAAATGCCCGGTGTATAGTCCATCGGACCGCCAATCAAACGAGTAAAGGGAAGAATTGTCGTGTGGTCAACGGCATTGCCACCAAATGATTCGTACTCCGTACCACGTGCACTCTCGTTGCCAATCAAGTTGGGGTAAGTGCGGCAGATACCTGTCGGACGAGTAGCCTCATGGGCATTGACCATGATATGATAGTCAGCAGCCTTAGTCACACAGTAGAGGTAGTGATTGTTCATCCACTGACCGTAGTGGTGTTCGCCACGTGGCACGATGTTGCCTACATAGCCACTCTTTACGGCAGGATAACCATTGTCAACCATAAATTGGTAAGCCTTGTCGAGGTGACGCTCATAGTTGCGAGCCGAACCTGACGTTTCGTGGTGCATAATCATCTTAACGCCCTTTGAAGCAGCGTAAGCGTGAATGGCCTTTACGTCAAAGTCGGGATAAGGCGTAACGAAGTCGAACACGTAGTCCTTTTCATGGCCAAACCAGTCTTCCCAACCAATGTTCCAACCTTCAACCAGTACAGCATCAAAACCATTCTCTGCGGCAAAGTCGATGTAACGCTTTACGTTCTCGGTATTAGCAGAGTGCGTACCATTAGGTTTAGCGTGTGCATAGTCCGTTTCGCCCAACTTAACGGTAGAGAAGTCGTTGGTGTAGGCCCAAGTGCCCTTATTGGTAATCATATCCCACCAAATGCCGATGTACTTAGTAGGCTTAATCCATGAAGTATCTTTTATCTTACAAGGCTCGTTGAGGTTGAGCGTCATGCGAGAGGCCAAGATGTCGGCCCCCTTTTCACCTGCGATAATGGTGCGCCAAGGTGAAGTGCAAGGGGCTTGTAAGTAGCCCTTATCGCCGCGTGCGTCGGGAGTGAGCCAACTCTCGAAGGTCATCGTCTTGTCATCATAGTTGAGGTGCATCGTAGAGTAGTCAATGCAAGCCGCCTCATGCAGGTTGATGTAAAGGCCGTCGGCCGACTTCATCATCAAGGCCGTCTGTACACCGCCCTCCCAAATAGGAGTCTGTGAGGAATTTTGCGTTACAGCGCTCTTCATCAGTTTGCGTATCTCGCTGAGTTTGCTCGTAACGGTCTCGTACTCTTGCGTGTCGTAGTCTCCCGGAATCCACCAAGCGGTGTGGTCGCCTGCCATGGCAAATTGTGTGTGTTCCTCCTTAATGGTGAAGTAGGTCAGGTTCTTCTGAGCCGGAAATTCGTAGCGGAAGCCGAGTCCATCGTCGAACATGCGGAAGCGTATCTTAATCTCACGTTCGTTCTTGGGTTGTGAGAGGGTGACGCAGAGTTCGTTGTAGTGATTGCGAATGTTGCTTTCTTCGCCCCAAACGGGTTGCCACGTTTCGTCGAAGGTCGTGGTCGTATGGTCGGTTTCCACGAAGCCTGTCATGAGGTCTGCCTTCTGTGCCAACTTTGAAGCATCGGCACGCGTCTTAAATTCGAAGTCTTGTGCCTTGTTGGGGTCTTCTTGCTTCAACTCCAATCCGAGGTGAGATGGACGGATAATGTCGCGACCTTTATACTTTAAGTAATAAGTAGGGCGACCTTGCGCGTCGAGCGAAAAGTTCATCTTGAAGTTTCCGTTGGGCGATTGCAAGTCTTGCGCCATTGCCGTGAGTGAAAGGCAAGAGAGCGAGAGGGTGAAAAGCAAATTCTTCATATTCGTATGTTGTTATTTCGTGTTGGTTCTACTATTTAGATATTTAGATTCGAGGCGTTTAAAACAAATTCGAGGCGTTTAAAACTATTCCGAAGCGTTTAAAACGATTCCGAGGTGTTTAATGTTCATTAAAACATATCGTACGCTTTTGTACTTTCGATGTGGCAAAAATACAACATAGAATAATTGGAGAGTAGAGCATATAAGCAAAATGTAAATGGTTTTATGATTTTAAAAAAGCTAATTCGCTGATTATCAATACTTTCTCATTTTGCTTATAACAAAAAAATATAAATGATATAATAAGGAATTTAAGCAATAAAGTTTCGTTTTGTAAGGCACGGTTGTCGAAAAACCGACTGAAGAAGGTGTTTTTGTGCCAGTTAGGCTTTAGAAGAATGGTGATTAGGCATTAGAAAAAAAGCTCGGTCAGTTATTAGAAAAAAGGTGGTTAGGCATTTAAAAAAGGTGTTTAGTTGTCGTCCACAGGCCAGTGTACGTGCGTCCACAGGCCAGTGGAAACACGTACACTTGGCCAGTGGAAACACGTACACTGGCCAGTGGACGATAACTCATCACCAATAAAATTTCAATTATAAGAGCATTCCTGCTTCATAAACTGCAATTTATCAGTCTAATTGGGGCGACGCGTCCTAACTTGGGGGCGACGCGTCCCCGCGTCGGCATTTGTTAGTCAAGGCTCGATGCCTTGACTAACAAATACATGAATATCCATACTTTAAGTATTGCCAACTTGGGGCATCGAACCCCAAGTTGGCAATGCCGACGCGGGG
>UQHJ01000123.1 GCA_900540885.1 uncultured Prevotella sp. | reverse complement strand
CCAAAAGGGCTGATACTTCGTGAGAAGTGACAGCCCTAATTTATTTTGCTTAAAAAAGTTTTACCGGACAGCAATATATTAAAATAACTTCCGCAGTTCTTATATGCGCTATTCTACAAGTACAGTTGCAGTGCCTTTTTGTAATCCCTTACCTGTCACCTCGAGTGTTACTGTTCCAGGCTGTTTAGCAGCCTGCACAATGACGGTAAGTTTGCCCGAGAAGGCATGCATCTGTGGAGTTTGGAACGACTCTAAGCAAGTGGGATCGCCATTCGCTACGGCCTTAAATGTGCCCTTACCCTTTACCTTAAACTGTAATAAGCCGTTGTAGTTAGGACAAATATTGCCGTCCTTATCGACCACGTGCACCGTCAAGTAGTACAAGTCCTTGCCGTCGGCCTTGAGGCCTTCACCATCACGACCCCACACTTCGATGTGGTGTGGACGACCTGCCGTGCAGATAGTCTGCTGCATAGCTTCGTTGCCATTGGCATCGTAGGCGACGACTTGTATCTTACCCGGTTCGTAGCGCACGCTGTCCCACATCAAGCGGTAACGTTCTTGTACAGAGGCGGCCTCCGTCTTCGTCTTCTTATAACGTCGGCCTTGGCTCTTGCCATTAACAAAGAGTTCGGCTGAAGGATAGGTGGTATAGGCAAAGACGGGCGTTACCTTTCCTTCACGCCCCGGCCATGTCCAGTGGGGCAAGATATGGAGCATATCATTTCCCTTGGGCAACCATTGTGATTGGTAAAGGAAGTAACGGTCTTTAGGGATAGAGGCGAGGTCGATGATACCAAACATGGACGAGTGGTTGGGCCAAGCATCGGTATCGTAAGGTGAAGGCTCGCCTAAGTAGTCAAAACCTGTCCATACGAACTGGCCTATCGTCCAAGGATAGTCGTCGGCTAAGGCAAAGTCTACATCGGGTATGTTCGACCACGAGCAGTAGTCGAGGTCGTAGCTCGAACTTTGGTGATCGGGGGTGATTGCATCGGCCTTAGGTTCGACGGGGAAGTGGTATACGCCACGCGACGAAACGGTTGACGACGTTTCCGAACCTAACACAATGTTCTGTGGCAAACGGTTGTAAGCCTCTACATAGCGATGCGCACGATAGTTAAAGCCCGGCACGTCGAAGATAGCGGCAAAGCCATTGTCAAGCACACACGATACTTGGTCCATGCCACACGTAACAGGGCGTGTGGGGTCTTCACGATGACAAATGTCGCGCAAGAAGGTGGCCACCTTATAGCCTTCGGCCGAACACTGCGTGGGCACTTCATTGCCTACACTCCACATCACGACAGAAGGGTTGTTGCGATAGTGGCGTACCATATTGACCATATCGCGTTCGGCCCACTCGTTGAAGTAACGGTGGTAACCATTATCACACTTGGCGATGTCCCATTCGTCAAAAGGCTCAAGCATCATCATAAAGCCCATTTCGTCACATAAGCGCACCAATTCGGGGGCTGGCATGTTGTGTGACGTGCGAATGGCATCACAGCCCATCTCTTTGAGCAACTTGAGTTGGTGGCGAATAGCGCTCTCATTGACGGCAGCTCCCAAGGGTCCAAGGTCGTGGTGAAGACAGACGCCCTTAAACTTACGATGCTCACCATTAAGGTAGAAGCCCTTGTCGGCCACGAACTCTATCGAACGCACGCCAAAGGGCGTGGTGTATGTGTCTTGCAGGCGACCTGCGGCATATACGCGGGTGATGGCTTTATATAAATAAGGCTCCTCTGGCGACCATAGGTGTGGCTTATCAATCGTAAAGTGTTGTTCGAAGGGAGCGCCATGACTGATGTAGCCTTGGTTTTTCTTTACCGCCACCTCGCGGCCTTCGGTGTTGATGATGCTCGTTTCGATCGTAAGGAGGCACGTATCAGCATTCTCCACCTGCGTGCGCAAGGTTACAGAGGCATAGTCCTTCGCTACATGAGGTGTCGTGAGTTGTGTGCCCCATGTAGGCACGTGGATAGGCTCGGTTTCGACTACGTGTACGTTACGATACAATCCCGCTCCCGAATACCAACGGCTGGACTGTGGCTTATTCTCTAATCTTACGGCCAAGAGGTTGTCGCTACCGTCTTTGTTTACCAGATTGGTCACGTCGCAATAAAACGAGTTGTAGCCATAGGGCCAAAAGATTGATTTCTGACCGTTAACGTACACTTGTGCCTCGCTCATTGCGCCATCAAACACCAAAGTGGTGCGCTTACCAGGGGTAGCACTGAATGTGCGGCGATACCACCCCACCCCTACATAAGGCAATCCCCCCGTACGCCCCGTTTTAACAGTAGCTTCGGTCTCAAAGTTCTGCGTTACGGCCACGCGTTGTAGGTCGTTGTCGCGTGAGAAAGGTCCCGTAATAGCCCAATCGTGTGGTACGGTTACGCTCTGCCATTTAGAGGCATTATAGTTGATAGCCTCAGCGCCTTGTGCTTCGCCACGGTGGAAGCGCCACCCTGTGTCGAGCACCGTCTCGCTACGTTGTGCAGCCAACGGACTGAATAGTCCTGTGCCAAGCAAGGCCATGAGTAGGTATGTGATGCGTTTCATTTTTGCGTTGTAGTTAAAATGTTTTCGTTTGTATTGTCTTTTCCTACACGCAAAAGTATTAATAATATCGAAATTTGCAATATTGATTGAGCAAAAATCGCATAATAGATTTAAGGAGGGGACTAAAAACAATACTCCGTTAAATTTTAAAGGCTCTGTAATAAACGATGTGGGTAAGCTGCAATTTATCAAACAGAAGTGCAGTTTATTTTAGAAACTTAAATAACCTCATTGAGGGAACGTATAAAAATCTATCGTATATAAGCTTATACCGAAGAATGATTCGTATTTTTGTATTTATTTTTTTGAAAGGATTTATGATAAAGCTGAAAGAGAATGAGGGGATTCCAAGAAACATCCTATTAATGATGTCAATCGTTAGCGGTCTGACGGTAGCCAACTTGTATTATAACCAACCCCTATTGGAGGAGATGCGTGCCTCACTTCGCATCAATGAGGTGGAGGCCAATTTCATTACAGTGATTACACAGATAGGGTATGCTTTGGGGTTGCTGCTGATAGTGCCAATGGCAGACAAGTGCTCTCGCCGCAAGATTGTGACCACCTGCATGACGATTGCCATGCTTATGGCTTTGGTCATAGCTCTGGCCTCTAACGTTTGGTTGGTATGGGGCGCATCAATTATCATAGGTGCTTGCTCAGTGGTGCCTCAGATCTTTGTGCCGATGGCAGGTCAGTTCTCCCGTCCCGAACATAAATCCCGCAACATGGGCTTTGTCCTATCAGGCTTGCTCACGGGCATATTAGCAGCACGTGTAATCGGAGGATACTTAGGTGGCTGGTTAGGTTGGCGCTTGATGTTTGGCTTAGTGGCATTCATTATGTTGCTATCCTTGTTGGTCAGTTTGCGCATGATGCCTGTAATGCAGTCTTCCTTTAAGGGCAGCTATCATTCTCTTATCGCCACGATAGGCAAGATATATGTCGCCCACCCTCGCATGAGAAGTTACTCTCTTCGAGCAGCGTTCGGCTTCGGCAGTATGATGTCTATATGGTCTTGTATGGCATTCCACTTAGCAGATGCGCCTTTTCATGCCGGTAGCGATAAGGTAGGAATGTTGGGGCTTTGCGGCGTAGCGGGAGCCATGGCGGCCAGTGGCGTAGGGAAATACATTCCACGGTATGGCATTGACAAGATTTCATCTCTGGGTCATCTCTTGCAAATCATTGCATGGCTTGTAGCCTATTTCCTAAGCGACACTTATATTGGGTTAATCCTTGCCATCATATTAGTAGACATTGGGGCTCAATGTTTGCAACTAAGCAATCAGAGCGGTTGTCTGAAAGAAGTGCCCAATGCTACCAATCGCGCCAATACCATATTCATGACTACACTATTTATAGGAGGTAGTATTGGCACCTTCTGTGCTGGCGTTGCTTGGGAGCGTATGGGGTGGCTTGGCGTCTGCGCTACAGGTTTAGCCTTTGCCCTCTGCTCTGTCATTACGACATGGGTGATAAGCAAATCCGCTCAACATTAAAAAACTAATACGTATAGCCTAACGAAATAATTAACGATAAATTACAGACTCTATAACGAATTGTGTGGGTAAACTGCAATTTATCGAACAGACAGAAATGAACATTAAGGCGCGCTTCGCGCTTTGGCTTTTGAACATTAATGTTTTCTCTAAAAAAGGAATTAGGAATAGCCAAAGTAATATGCAAACCTCTAGTATTAGTCTCCAAAACCGCACAAAAATCCTGTCTCTCCAAATTA
>UQHJ01000122.1 GCA_900540885.1 uncultured Prevotella sp. | reverse complement strand
TAAGCCCCAAAGTCCTATTTTACGGGGCTTCGGGGAGGATTTTTATGCTCTTTTGTGTTTTACCGGACAGCAATAAATTTCTATATACTCGTCAATCTCTTCTATTAACCATTGACGTCCTTGGGTATGAAGAACATCGTAGCATTCGCTGAGATAGTCCACCAAGCCATATTTGGAAAATAAGTCAAGCACTTGTTCTCCAGTCATTCCTTTAGCCGCTCCGTATTCTTCTATACAGAATGCAACGAAGAGGGCTATATCTTTTTCTTTCTTACGCATTGCTTTTTTCCTTTCTGTGGCTTAGCCACACATATTTGTCTATTTACCCTACAAAAATAATAATTTATTGCGACAAACTTTTAGAAAGGCAAAAATTTAGCGTTCTACATGTTTCTTGATAGTTTTATCTTCCAAGCTTCATGCGCTAACCCAATCCCCCAAGGGGGTTAGTAATGGAAAATCAATAATAATGGGCCTATAACAAATTGCAGTATACCCACACAATTCATTACAGAGACAAAACAAAAGTTCTAAGGCTTTTGTTTTGTATTGCGCTCGGTTTGCACTATCTTTGCTTCGCCCAAATAGGCTGCACCTCGGCAATAAAAACAAAAGTCTTAGAACTTTTGTTTTGTATTGCGCTCGGTTTGCACTATCTTTGCACCCAAAACATAGGATTTTCCATTACGATTATGATCAACAGAGAACTGATAAGGCTGAAAGTGGTTCAGCTCGTTTATGCGTATTATCAGAACGAGGGCAAAACGCTCGATGTGGCAGAGAAGGAACTCTCTTTCTCCTTGCAAAAAGCTTACGACCTTTATCAATACCTATTATCACTGATGGTAGGATTGAAAAAGTATGCCGAACGCAAAGATGCTGTGCGCATTGCTCGCGAAAAACGTACTGGTAACGTGGTGGGTGGAGTGTCACCCGACAATCAATTTGCAAACAACTTGTTCCTTCGTCAATTGGCCGATAATAAGGTCTTAATTGAATTTATGGAAAACCGTAAAGGTAATTGGCCTGAAGAGGATGCCTTTATTAAAAAACTCTACCAAAAGTTTGTCGAAAGCGACGTTTACCAGCTTTATATCGATAAGGAGGACTTCTCGTATGAAGCCGATCGCGAAGTAATTCGTAAACTTTATAAGACATACGTTTGCAATAACGATGACTTCGACTCTTTGCTTGAAGAACACTCTCTATATTGGAATGACGATAAGCAAATTGTTGACTCTTTCGTATTGAAAACGATCAAGCGCTTTACAGAAAAGAGTACAGCTAACGAGCCTTTGTTGCCCGTTTACGCTGTTGATGAAGATCGTCTCTTTGCCAACAAGCTCTTTAGTGCTACCTTAGAGCGTGGTGCTGAATTGCGCGAAATTATTCGTGCCAATACCAAAAACTGGGAATTTGAGCGTTTAGCTTTCATGGACGTTATCATTATGCAGATAGCGTTGGCCGAAATCTTAACCTTCGATTCTATTCCTCTCAATGTGACCTTCTACGAGTATCTTGACATAGCTAAGGTGTACAGCACGCCACGTAGCTCGTCATACATCAATGGCATGCTTGACGGCATTGTACGTCAATTAGCTAAGGAAGGTCGCACAACGAAAGAGCGCATTCGTAAACCTAAAACAACTGATAAATAACTAACTTAAGCAATGAATACTATCCTTTTACAAGCACAAGGTCAAGGCGGCGGTATGGGCATGATTATTATGCTCGTAGTACTTTTCGCTATCATGTACTTCTTCATGATTCGTCCGCAGAATAAGAAACAGAAAGAAATTCAAAAGTTTCGCAACGAACTTACAGTAGGACAAGAGGTTGTCACCATTGGTGGCGTTTATGGTACAATCAAGAGCATTGACGAAGTAGCTAACACCGTAACTCTTGAAGTAGCTACTGGCGTAAAAATCATTTTCGCTAAAGAAGCCATTAACCCTATTGCAACAAATAATAAGAAGTAATTCTTTATTCTCTCTTAACGCAAGAGGCTTTGTCCTACACGTAAACAGACGCAGTCAACATCATAAGATTGCGTTATGGCGTAGAGGGCTAAGCCTCTTGCTGCTTTTATACGTCAAGCTATGGAAAATGTAGCATCTCAGCACGAACGACAACGGTGGCCGAAATGGCGCATCGTATTTCGCCGAAAGTGGTTGTCGTGGCTTTGGAATAAACAGACTTTCATCTTCCTCTTCTTCTTATTGCTTAGCACTATCTTTTGGGTGTTTCAGGCCGTGAACGAGACTTACGAGGAGGAGTTTAGCATTCCGATTGAGTTACGTGGGGTGCCCAATAATGTGGTTGTTACGACCGAGTTGCCCAATGCTATTCATGTCACCCTACGCGACAAGGGGAGCATTCTGCTATCGTATCGCTATACGCGTCGCTTCAGCCCCGTTGTGATTGATTTCGATACGTATGCCAACTCTTCGGGCCACGTAGTCATTCAAGGGGCAGACTTTATGCGCCAAGTGACCTCTCAATTGCTTGGCAGTACCCAGCTACTTAATACGAAGCCAGAGTCGCTTGAGTTTTACTATAACTATGGCCTTTGTAAGCGCGTACCCATTATCGTACAAGGCAATATTCGTACAGGACGTCTTTATTCATTGGCCAACACGTTGTTAGCACAAGACTCCGTCATGGTATATGCTTCCAAAGAGTTGTTAGATACCATTACAGGAGCCTACACGCGACTGCTCAATATGCGCAACCTTACTGACACGACTCAAGTGAGCATTCCTTTTCAGACAGTGCAAGGCGCTAAGTTTGTGCCGTCTAAGGTAGGACTCACTTTTTGTGTAGACCGCTTGGTAGAAAAGACGGTTCAAGTGCCCGTACAGCAAGTCAACTTCCCCGCTTCAAAGCAACTACGCACCTTCCCTGCTATGGTGAATGTAACCTTCCAAGTAGGCATGGGACAATATCGCAATATTACGAGCGAAAACTTTGTGTTGGTTGTTAATTATGAAGACTTGTTGAAGAATAAAACCAATCTTTGCCACCTTTCGCTCAAGACTATTCCTACGGGAGTAAGTCATGTGCGTATTTCGCCACAAGATGTAGAATATATAATAGAAGAAATAGCAGAAGATGAAACCGACATCGAATAACACCATTCGTCCTATATTAATAGGTATAACAGGCGGAATAGGAAGTGGCAAAAGCTATATTTGTCACCAATTGGAGCAGACGGGGCATCACGTGTTCTATTGTGACGACGTAGCCAAGCAAATCATTCGCACGCAAGCTGACGTGAAGCGCGAATTGACCGCATTGGTAGGTCCAGACGTTTATGATGCAGCGGGGCAACTTGTCAAGTCCGTATTGGCTGCTTACTTATGTCGGGGCACAGATTATTCACATCGCATCGACCAGATTGTTCACCCCCGTGTAGCAGCAGCTTTCAAGCAGCAAGCCGCCCTACTGCGTCCTTCTACACCGACTACATTGGAGTGCGACGAGAAGGTGATAAGCCTACAGCTATTGCAGCAGTTGCCCACTGACGGTGTACTGTTTATGGAGTGCGCCTTGCTCTTCGAATCAGGCTTTGACCAATTGGTTGATAAGAGCGTCGTCGTACACGTAAGCCAAGAAACGCAGTTGAAACGCCTTATAGGACGCGATCACATAAGCCGCGAAAAGGCTTTACGTTGGATTTCGTTACAACTTGCAGAAGACGTAAAAGTCGACCGTGCTGACTATGTGATAAATAATGAATAGGCAAGAGCAAAACTTGTTGATAACGAAAAAATTTATACCTTTGCAAATACATAACGAATAAAAAGAAAATAAAAAAGAAATATGCAAGACACAATTTTGGCTATTTCGGGTAAGCCCGGGCTTTATCGTTTGGTGTCACAGGGTCGTGGCATGCTGATTGTCGAAACGGTAGGTGCAGAGAAGAAGCGCCTCCCCGCTGGAGCACGTGACCGCGTGACTTCTCTCAATGACGTTTCAATGTACACCAATGAGGACGACAAACCTTTGATGGAAATCTTCCAATCAATTGCCGACAAAGAAGGAGGTAAAGCTACAGCCATTGATTACAAGAAGGCTACAAAGGCAGAATTAGCTGAGTTTATGGCAAGTGTATTGCCCGATTATGACCGTGACCGCGTTCATGATTCTGATATAAAGAAACTCATTCAGTGGTATAACATCCTTATCAATGGCGGTTATACCCAGTTCGTTGAAAAGGAAGGAACTGTAGAAGAAGCATAAATTTTTCGTTCTGAAGTATCAGACACAAACTAACCTGGGGGCGACGCGTCCTCACCTGGGGGCGACGCGTCCCCGCGTCGGCATTGCCAACTTGGGGTTCGATACCCCAAGTTGGCAATA
>UQHJ01000121.1 GCA_900540885.1 uncultured Prevotella sp. | reverse complement strand
GTTTTTTACTGGGAAGGTAATGCTTTTCTATGGAATATCACTGATTATGAAAGAGAAAAGTAATGCGTCGGCCCTGAGTGCGAGTTTGATTAATCGGTCATGTGGTTTAACAATTTTAGTTGCCCACTTTAATCTTTATTCGTAAGGTTAGTTGACTTCATTTTTCTTGTTTTTTTTACGTAAAGACACAATAAGGGCGTAGGTTAGAATATTCACAACCTACGCCCGTATAAAAAAATCAATTCAATTACGCTCTCTTTATTTATTAGGACGATTTATAGGCTTGTTACCAGGGCGACCTTGTTTGCCCATACGCTGCTTTGAGAGGCGCTGCATCATTTGACGCTCAAGTTGGTAAACACGCTGAATTTGCTTTTGCGTAAGGAACTTACTGTACTCTCCATAATACTTCTCACGCAAGTTGAGAATTTTTTGGCTATGTGCAAAGCGTTCTTTCATTGCCTTTTCAGCATCGGCCTCACTTTGTGACAGCCCATCCTTGCGCTGTGGTCGTTGACGCGGTCCGAGAGCCCATACTTCCTTTTGATACTCACAGAAGGTCTTAACAAAACGTGCACTGGTGGCATCGTCAAAGGCCATCTTTTTGGCTATGTGTTGAGCTTGTGCTTCAACCATTTGTTCGCGCGTTTTGCGCTGCTTAGTGCTATTTTGTGCAAAGGTAGGAGTGCTGAAGGCTACAAAGGCTACGAGCATCAGCATGTAACTAATAATACGTTTCATAATTATTCTATTTTAAAAGTTTTTGTGTTATAACGCTGTGCACCGCGCTATGATGAATATACTTATTGTTGTTCGTTCAAGAACACATCGTCTTGATACACCTCAAGCATATAGGCTTGGTCGTCATCACTCAGTTGAGCATAAGCTTGCTCAACAGGGGCAAAACTATCAGTGGGAGTGGTAGATTGCTTGGGAGCAAAGGGGTGAATCATTAGCACTACCGCTACACAAGCCGCTGCGGCTAAAAGGGTAGAAACGATGGACAAACGATACAACTTGCGACGTGGCTTTGTCTGATGCATCTTCACATCAGCTTTTACCTCTTGCCAAACATTGGCCTCGAGTTGATCGAGAAAGCCTTCGGGCGTTGTGTAAGGCATGCGTTTGCCCACTTTATCTAAATTAAAATCCTTATCCATTTTGTCTTGAGATACTTACAAGTTTGTTTTCATGTATTTGACAATTTTTTCTTTTGCCAAATGGTAATTCGTCTTAACGCTGGCTGCACTTGAGTCTGTTATTTGAGCTATCTCGTCATAGCTTAACTCATCGTAATAACGAAGGTTGAAGGCTATTTGTTGTTTGGTGGGTAATAACAAGATGGCACGTTGCAACTTTACGGCTTCAAGGTCGGTGTAGTCTACATAATTATCAGCCATTAAGCGATTGGCTTCTGTCTCATTCTCATCTAACGAGAGTTGCTCTCGCTTTCGTTGTTCAAGCAGTCGCATGGCCTCATTTGTGGCAATGCGATATATCCAAGCCGAGAACGGACTATCACCCCGGAACTGAAAGAACGAGCGGAACACGCGAATAAAGGCTTCTTGCGTAGCGTCTTGTGCATCGTCATGCGCCACGACCAAACGGCGTATGTGCCAATAGATGGGGGCCTTATACTTTACCATGAGCAACTTAAAGCCGCGTTCGGCATCGTTCTTCAACGCCAAGACGATTTCGTTATCATTAGGAGTAGTCATTGTTATGGAGAGATTCGGCCATGGCCAAACTAATATTAAAGATTGAACTATCAGTACGCACTTGATCAGTCGAAGCAAAGCGGTGTACTACTATCACACCACGCTTAGGATGATGATGGTGGTGGTGACGATGCTTTCGAGGTAAAGCTGCATCTGCAGTATAACATGAGGAGAACAACAAGGCTAAGCCTATCATCGCAGCTAAGCGATTCAAGAGTTTCATTACTTTCTTCATCGTTTCTTCCTTTTTGATATTCATATTTTTCTTTTCTTGACGCGCTCTTCATCGGGCGCTCTGATTATATGACCGCAAAAGGCAGAAGAAGTAAAATTGGTTGTAATGTTTTTTTTTTGGGGGGGGGAGAAGGAGGGATAAAAAACAACGCAGCAACAAAAGGATAATCCCTTTGTTGCTGCGTTGCTTTTATGCACTTTTATTTCATTTACTTTATCAACTCTTTCAATTTATTGCCAACACCTTCGGCACTCAGGCCACTGGCAATAACTTTGCCATCGGGGCCAATCAACAAGGTGGCAGGAATGGCATTGATACCATACGTCTGACCGGCTACGCTTTCCCAACCTTTGAGGTCAGAGAGATGATGCCAAGGCAATTCGAGTTTCTTAATAGCTGCCTCCCAAGCGGCCTTATCGCTATCGAATGAGAGTCCGACGATGTCAAAGCCCTTGTCTTTGTATTCGTCATACAACTTCTTCACCGCAGGCATTGACTTGCGGCAAGGGCCACACCATGAAGCCCAAAAGTCAACCAATACGTACTTACCCTTACCTACGTATTCACTCAGCTTGTGGGGCTTACCGTCAACGTCGTTCATCTCAAGATCGGTAAACTGTACGCCAGGCAATTGACGCTTCCAACCGGCTATGCTATTCTTAATGTTGGCCACGATCTTGGTGTCCATATAAGCAGGGTTGCCCTCTTCAGCCAAAGCGATTACATCGGCACGATCCATCATCGAGCCAAACTGTGCCAAGTACAAGGCTGGAAACTTCATTCGCTTGTTTTCGTTGCAACACTGCTTTGTCAAGTCGAGCAATTGCTTCTCACAGGCATCAGCCTCGCGTTCGATGCGTGCCATGACGCTATCGGGTATTTGTTTGCCCTCACGACGATAGCCATAATACTCTGTCATCACCTTCTGATAGCCGACTTGTGGTTCGTTCATCAAGTGTTCCCACTTATTCAAAGCCTCGTTCTCAGCCGTTCCCGTCACATCTTCTTTCGGAAAGTCTACCTTCACATCGCCGTCGAGCACTACACTCAAGCGTTCTTTCTTATCGATAATAACGTAGCCAAACAAGTTGTTATTGGCATCGCCCTCAAACTTAAACGTGCCATTCGTAACGGCTACGCTATCCGGACGAAGTGCCGTGTGGAGGCGTTGCAGATAAGCCATCTTGGCTCCCTTAGGAGCTTTACCCGTAATGGTATACTTCTGTGCCATTGTGGGCAGGGCAAGGAGTGCACAAAGTGCTAAAGCTATTTTTTTCATATCGCTTATTAATATTAATGTTCGTTGTTTTAGACAGCAAAGTTAATCAATGTCGGGCAAAATGCTTACTTTTGTATCGTAAATAAAAATAATACACATATATTAAAACATGGAAAAGAGCGACAGCGTTGTAATCATACCCACTTACAACGAGAAAGAAAACATAGAAAATATCATACGTGCTGTCATTGGACTAAAGGAGCATGCCTTTCACATCTTGGTCATTGACGATGGTTCTCCTGACGGCACAGCCGACATCGTGAAGCGCCTCATGGCCAGCGAGTTTAAGCACGAGCTTCACCTCGTACAGCGCACGGGCAAGTTGGGTTTGGGCACAGCCTACATTGCAGGTTTTAAATGGGCTTTAGAGCATGGTTATGAATACATCTTTGAGATGGACGCTGACTTTAGCCACGCTCCGAAAGACCTTCCCCGCCTCTACAACGCTTGTGCCAACGAAGGCTACGACGTGTCAGTAGGTTCGCGCTACGTAAGTGGCGTAAATGTGGTCAATTGGCCTATGGGACGCGTACTGATGAGCTACTACGCTTCTAAATACGTTCGATTGATTACGGGAGTACCCCTCCACGACACCACAGCAGGCTTCGTTTGCTATCGTCGCAAGGTGCTCGAAACGATCGACCTCGATGCCATTCGCTTTAAGGGCTACGCTTTCCAGATTGAGATGAAGTTTACTTCCTATAAGTTGGGCTTCAAGATCAAAGAAGTACCCGTTATCTTTGTCAACCGCGAGTTAGGCACAAGCAAAATGAGCGGTGGCATCTTTGGCGAAGCACTCTTTGGCGTAATGCGCCTTCGCTGGGCCGCAATGACGGGAGGTATTAAACCAAGGAAACTTGGTTAATGTGCAAATGGGAAAATGTGCAAATGTGCAAATAGGAAAATGTGCAAATGATTGAATGTCATAAAGCTCATTCCTAAACGCTGCAATTTAAGGCGACCATTTGCACATTCACACATTTACACATTTGCACATTCACACATTTGCACATTTGCACATTCACACATTTGCACATTCACACATTTGCACATTAACTAAGCATTTGCACATTAACTAAGCACTTACACATTTAAACAAATGCACTTCCGTATACAGATTAAGAATGCAACAATCGTTAACGAAGGCCGCAAGTTTTTG
>UQHJ01000120.1 GCA_900540885.1 uncultured Prevotella sp. | reverse complement strand
CATCGAGCCTTGACTAACAAATGCCGACGCGGGGACGCGTCGCCCCCAGGTGAGGACCCGCCCCCCAATTAGGCAGACAAATTAGTATCCCATACGTCTAAGCTTGAAAAAATACGGTGATACATTGGTTTCAATATTTTAAATAACGATATTTACCTAAAAAAGAAGTAACTTTGCTGCGAATTAGCGCACAGAAAGAATTGCTGCGCATAATAACACTCTATTAATCCGCAATCAACAAATGACTGAAAATTATAGTTTGAGCCACTTGAAAGAACTCGAAGCAGAGTCAATTCACATTATTCGTGAGGTGGCAGCCGAATTTGAAAATCCTGTAATGCTCTATAGCATTGGTAAGGACTCAAGCGTCATGGTACGCTTGGCCGAGAAGGCTTTTGCTCCAGGTCGTCCTCCCTTTCCCTTGATGCACATCGACTCAAAATGGAAGTTTAAGGAGATGCTCGAATTTCGCGATTGGTATGCCAAGGAGCATGGTTGGAACCTCATCGTTGAAAGCAATATGGAGGCTTTCAAAGCAGGAGTAGGTCCTTTCACACATGGTTCGAAAGTGCACACTGACCTTATGAAGACGCAAGCCTTAAAGGCAGGACTTGACAAGCACCACTTCGATGCGGCATTCGGTGGCGCACGACGCGACGAAGAGAAGAGCCGTGCAAAGGAACGCATCTTCTCCTTCCGCGACCAATTCCACCAATGGGACCCCAAAAACCAACGCCCTGAATTATGGGACATCTACAATGCACGCATTCACAAAGGCGAGAGCATTCGCGTATTCCCTTTGAGCAATTGGACAGAGTTGGATATTTGGCAATACATTCGTTTGGAAAACATTCCTATCGTTCCCCTTTACTTTGCCAAGGAACGTCCTGTTGTAGAAATCGATGGTCAATTGATCATGCCAGATGACGACCGCCTACCTGCAGAGTATCGTGACAAGATCGAAATGCGTAAAATCCGTTTCCGCACGTTAGGTTGTTGGCCATTGACTGGAGCTATAGAGAGCGAAGCTGACACGATTGAAAAGATTGTGGAAGAAATGATGACTACCACGAAGAGTGAACGCACCACTCGTGTCATCGACTTCGACCAAGATGCCTCAATGGAACAGAAAAAACGTGAAGGATATTTCTAAAATGAGTTTAATAAGTTTAAGAGTTTAATGAGTTTAAGAGTTTAATGAGTTTAAGAGTTTAATAAGTTTAAGAGTTTAATAAGTTTAAGAGTTTAATGAGTTTATGAGCACTGAGTTATAGACTCGCCAATAGCTTATTAAACTTATTAAACTCATTAAACTTATTAAACTCATTAAACTTATTTAACCTCACTAAACCCAAACTTTTCCCCCTTATGCTTGATATATTTATTATAGTAGTAGTACTATGGGCACTCTTTAGTGGTTGGCGCGCGGGCTTTATAAAAGAAGTGGCCTCTATGGTGGGTGCATTGGTGGGCTTGTTAGTCGCTGCTACGTGCTACTCCAGTTTTGGAGAATATTTAGCCGTAAATGGCAGCGAGACCAATATGGTGACAAGCGTCATAGCCTTCTTCTTACTTTGGATCTTTGTGCCCATTGTATTAGGTTATGTAGCCAACGTCCTAACGAAATCGCTCAAAGGCATGAAATTAGGCATGCCCAACTCGATATTAGGTGCGCTTGTTAGTGCATTGAAGTACCTTATTATATTGAGTTGCGTACTCAACGTGATGCAAAGCCTACATATCCTAAACGAGGAAAAGGCGCAAGAGTCAACCCTCCTCAGCCCCGTAACAGGTGCACTCCGTATGTGCTTTGACAACGATTCTACACAAGTAGACCAATCGACTACAGCAAGCGATAGCACTAACATCGACGAGGAGCCTGATACCGTTTGGGTTAACATGCAAACTGAAAAGAACCCGAGAAGATAGATAATTATGGCAAACGAAAATGAACTGGTAAAAGAGTTCACGGACAAGAAATATGAATATGGCTTTACCACCGACGTTCACACCGAAATCATCGAACGCGGACTGAACGAGGAGGTTATTCGCCTCATCTCTGAAAAGAAGGGTGAACCTGATTGGCTGCTTGAGTTTCGACTAAAAGCTTACCGCTATTGGCTCACGCTCGAACAGCCCGACTGGGGACACGTCAACTTGCCTCAAATAGACTATCAAGCCATATCTTATTATGCCGACCCTACTAAGAAGCAAAAAGAAGAAGGCAATAAAGAGATAGACCCTGAACTGATGAAAACGTTTGACAAATTGGGCATTCCCCTTGAAGAACGTATGCAATTGGCAGGTGTAGCTGTTGACGCTGTGATGGACTCTGTTAGCGTTAAGACAACGTTTAAGGAGAAGTTGCAAGAGAAAGGCATTATCTTTAGCTCTATATCTGAAGCTGTGCGCGAAAATCCTGAGTTGGTGCGCAAATACTTGGGTTCGGTCGTTCCTTATCGTGACAATTACTTTGCAGCACTCAATAGTGCTGTATTCTCCGACGGCTCGTTCGTCTACATACCACGAGGTGTACGTTGCCCCATGGAACTTTCGACTTACTTCCGCATCAATGCGCAAGGAACAGGACAGTTCGAACGCACCCTTATCGTGTGCGACGATGGTGGCTACGTAAGTTACTTAGAGGGCTGCACCGCTCCTATGCGTGATGAAAACCAACTACACGCTGCTATCGTCGAGATCGTTGTAAACGAAGACGCTGAAGTAAAATACTCTACCGTACAGAATTGGTATCCTGGCGATAAGGAGGGACGTGGAGGTGTGTATAATTTGGTGACAAAACGCGGTCAGTTACGTGGCGCAAATGCTAAGCTCTCATGGACGCAGGTTGAAACGGGTTCTGCCATAACGTGGAAGTACCCTTCATGCGTGTTGATGGGCGATAATTCGCAAGCAGAGTTTTACTCCGTTGCTGTAACCAATAATCATCAAGAGGCTGACACGGGCACGAAGATGATCCACATTGGCAAGAACACGCGCAGTACGATCATCTCAAAGGGTATCTCAGCAGGCAAGAGTCAAAACTCTTACCGTGGCTTAGTGAAGGTAGGTAGCAAGGCCAGTGGCGCACGTAATTACTCTTCGTGCGACTCTTTGCTCCTTGGTTCTGAATGTGGCGCGCATACGTTTCCCTACATTGACGTAGCCAACCCCGATGCTACCGTAGAGCATGAAGCTACTACTTCAAAGATATCTGAAGACCAACTCCTCTACTGCAACCAACGTGGCATTCCTACCGAAGATGCTGTTTCACTCATCGTTGGCGGCTACGCTAAAGAGGTAATTAACAAACTCCCCATGGAGTTTGCCGTTGAAGCTACCAAACTGCTTAGCGTATCACTCGAAGGTAGCGTGGGATAGGAAATGTGCAAATGCTTGGTAAATGTGCAAATGTGAGAATGTGCAAATGTGCAAATGCTTGATAAATGTACCAATATGCAAATACTAGAATGATTATCTATTGTAGCTAAGGGAATGCGCAAATAAAGGCGACAATTTGCACATTCTCACATTTGCACATTTGCACATTTTAAATATTACTACCATGATTAAGATTTCAAATAACATTATAAGCGCTGAAATAAGCACGACAGGTGCTGAAGTGCAAAGCATTCGCGATATTGAGACTGGGCGTGAATATTTATGGAATGGTGACGAACGTTGGTGGCATGGCCACTCTCCGATTCTCTTTCCAATAGTAGGCGGAATGTGGAACGGCACTTGCCGCATAGACGGTGAGGAAGTTAGCATTCCTAAACACGGCATTGTACGTCGTGCTACGTGGACTGTTGATAACGTAACAGCTGATCAAGCTACGCTAAGTATCAATAGCACTGTAGGCAGTTTTAAGACATTTCCCTTTGCCTTTCACCTCAGTGTTACTTACCGACTTGAAGGCAGACAGCTAAAAGCAGACTTTACAGTAAAGAACTTGAGCGGTTGTGACTTATGGTTTCAACTTGGTGGACACCCCGCTATTGCTCTTCCCGATTGGAAGGAAGAGAATGAGGTGGACGGCTACCTACAATTGGAGGGTCAACCACAGCACGTACTTCGTGCGGGCGAACAGGGTTGCTTAGAACCTGAAACCTTTGCCGTATCACAAAACGAAGAGGGACTCATTCCTCTCTCTGTTGACACGTTTAGTCACGAGGCTCTTATCTTTGACGAACATCAAGTGAAGGCTGCTACCGTTTTAGGACGCGACAAGAAACCCGTGGCGCGCGTTGTGTGCGACTCTCCCGTATGGCTCTTTTGGAGTCCACAAGGCGTTCATACTCCTTTCGTTTGTTGCGAACCTTGGTATGGCCTTTGCGACCACCAAGGATTTGAAGGCCCTGTGCAAGACCGTCCATACATCAACTGTGCTCATAGCGGCGAAACTTGGCAAGGAGCCTATAGCATTGAGGTGTTCTAAACACTGTAATTTTAAACATTATGATTAATGGCAGATTAATGACGTATTAATCTGCCATTATTTTTGCTCTATAACGAATGGTGTGGGTAAACAGCAATTTATCTGCCTAATTGGGGGGCGGGTTTGTAACCCGCGGCAGCAGCAGGTTTTGAGCATCTACTTATAGTCGC
>UQHJ01000119.1 GCA_900540885.1 uncultured Prevotella sp. | reverse complement strand
GTATTTGCTTGTCAAGGCATCGAGCCTTGACAAGCAAATGCCGACGCGGGGACGCGTCGCCCCCAGGTGAGGACGCGTTTCTTGCTCGCAATGAAAAAGATTAATGACAGATTAATGAACAGATTAATGAAGATTAATGTTCAAAAAAAAGGCTCGCGAAGCGAGCCTTATCTTATCTTATTTTGTTTATTTACGTTTCACAGGTTTCAGATACCCAATGATAGGGTAGTGGTCGGAGAAGGGGACGGTGTCGTCGACGCGTACAGCGAAGGGTTTGAAGTGAGAGGAGCAGAATATATTGTCAATGCGCACGTAGATAGCATCGCGATTGAATGAGCGGCCTATGCCGTTGGCTGTGGCGCGATAGCAGTCTGTAAGGCGTGAACATATTTTGTGATGAGCGTAGGAGATTGGAGTGTCGTTGAAGTCGCCCATGAGGATAAGAGGTGTGTCGCGGTGTTGGTCGACAAAGGTGGAGAGCGTATCGGCTTGTCGAGCGCGTACGGTGCCGCTTTGGGCTATTTTGCGTATGAGATCTAACTTGCCGTGTATGGTGTCAGCCTCTTCGGGGCGCTTCACGAGGGTGTGATATTTGTCACGCTCTTTTTGGGAGAGATGCATGGACTCTAAGTGGGCCGTGATGACGATGAGGGTGTCGCCCCGTCGAGGCCATTCTAAGTAGAAAGCAATCGCGCCATTGCCTTCAGAGTGGGTAATGACTTGACTCTTTATGACGGGCCACTTGGTGATGATGCCGATGCGATTGCCGCCTACAAAGTCGCATGAGAGTTTGTAGCCTGCGTGTGAGAAGATGCGGTCAATTCGTTTAATCTCCTCTTCGTTTTTAAATGTTATTTCTTGTAGGCAGGCGATGTCGGGCTTTTGGCTGGTGAGGTATTGTATCGTCTCGTAGTTGGTGCTATCGGGTGTCATGGCCCAATTGTTCCAGTTCATGATGTTGTACGATAGCACTTTAATGGCTCCTTTGGGGGCTGGTGAGGAGAGGTTGATGGGGGCGTAGTCGCGCAGCGAACCGCAGCAGGCTATGAAGCCCAAGACGCCTATCCACGTCAATCGGGGTTTGAAGAGTAAGCACAGTATGATGCACCCCACCACTGCTGCTACGCAGAAGGGGAAAGCAAGGCCTATCGGGGCAAAGTATTTGCCGTAGACTGAACTGTCAACGAATACCGTTGCAGCGCAGCCCCATAGTGCGAGTACGGCCAACCAACTTATAAAACGTAAGAATGAGGTCAAGGGGAGAGTTTTTTTGATGTGCAAATGTTTGGTTAATGTGCAAATGTGAGAATGTGCAAATGTGCAAATTGTCGCCTTTGCTTGTTGAGTTTATAAGTGTATTATATTATTCTCACATTCTCACATTCTCACATTTGCATATTTGCACATTCTCACATTCTCACATTTGCACATTCTTGTTATCGTCTACTAATGCGGAAGAGTTCTTTCTTCTCGTCGGGCGTGAGACTATCGTAGCCCGAGCGGTGAATTTTGTCGAGGATTTCGTCCATGCGAGCCTCTTCTTGTTTGGAACGCATGTTGTATTCGTAGTCGCTTTCGCGTGTGGCAGTGTGGTGGGCGTTGCCTGTTTCATTCTTTTTGAAGATACGTTGTAGGCGTTGCCACCATGAGGAGTGTCGTCGCTGCTCGTTGGGCCATGTTTGCCAACCGCTGAACTGTTGGCGTTGTCGAGTCTGCTTACGCCAATATCGGAGTAAGAGCCAGCCGAAGAGCATACCGCCGAGGTGAGCGAAGTGGGCCACGTTGTCGTTAGAGGTGTAGGCTGAGAATAGTTCGATGGCGGCATAACCTGCTACGAAGTATTTTGCTTTCATCGGAATGGGCGGAATGAGTAGCATGATGCGTTCGTTGGGGAAGAGGGCGCCAAAGGCTAATAATATGCCGTAGCAAGCGCCTGAGGCTCCGATAGTAGTCCAACTATTGAGGAATTGGCTCATGGGCATGAGTGCTCCTCTCCCCGTGTCTACCATTTCGTAGGCGGAGAGATTGTGGATAAAGTAGTCGGCCGTTTGCCACAATTCTTGGCACAGACCAGCTCCAATGCCGCAGACCATATAATATAATAGGTAGCGTTTGGCACCAAGCGTTGTCTCTATGATGCGCCCAAACATCCAGAGTGAGAACATGTTGAAGAAGAGGTGTGTCCAACTGCCGTGCAGAAACATGTAGCTGATGAGTTGTAACACGTTGAATTGGCTGGCTAATACGAAGTGTAGTCCGAGCCAGTCGGTGACGTTGATGCCGCGCAGTTGTAACACTTGTTGCACTAAGAAGCAGATGATGTTGATAAGCAACAAGTTGCGCGTTATAGTAGGGATATTGTTCATTTCTTTGTTGACGAGTTTTTTAGTTAACGAGTTGACGAGTTAACGGGTAAGTTTGTTCATTAGTTTGATTGGGGTTGACAAGTTAACTTTAAAGTAACTTACTTGTCAACTTGTTAACTAAAAAGCTCGTCAACTTGTTAATTTGTTAACAAAAGAATACTAAAGCGCTTCGTCTCCCCAAGCGTAATGCCATACAGTGGCTCCCATGTACTGTTCGGTGTTGAGCGTTACGCCTACGGGCATACGTGGTTCGGGTATGCCGCTTCCTAAGGCTTGTGGTGAAACTTCAACGAAGGCTTCGTCCCATAGTCCTTGGTCAATAAAGCTTTGGAGCGTTTGTTGTCCGCCTTCAACGAGTAGTGATTGAACGCCCATGCGGTAGAGTTCGGTCAAGGCCGTATTGATGTCGGCAAAGGCTAACCAGCCTGCAGGAAGTTCGCCTTCGGCTACGCGGCCTAAGACGACGCGTTGGGGGCTGTTGCCCACCCAGTGACGCACGTTGAGTTGTGGGTGGTCAAGGCGTAGGGTGTTGTGTCCGACGAGTATAGCTTGGTGCAAAGCGCGTAGTTGGTGTACGCGAAGGACAGACCATGGGGTAGAGATAGGGGTTGCTCCCTCATGGCTCTCTTCGTCGCGCCAACGGTCGATAAAGCCGTCGGCCGAACGGGCCCACTTTAGTGTGATGTATGGGCGGCGTTTGGTCTGTGCTGTGATGAAGCGATGGTTGAGGGCTTGACACTCCTTTTCAAGCACGCCTACGGTCACTTCTACACCCGCCTCGCGCAAGATGTTGATGCCGCGTCCTTGTACTTTGGCAAAGGGATCGACGCAACCTACTACTACGCGCGGGATGCCTGTGTTTACAATGAGTCGTGCGCAAGGGGGCGTTTTGCCGTAGTGGGCACAGGGCTCAAGGCTTACGTAGAGCGTGCTATCTTTTAGCAATGCGCGGTCGGCTTGTCGTACGGAATTGATTGCATTTACTTCAGCATGGCCTTTGCCGCATACGGCATGATAGCCTTCACCGATGATGCGTCCTTGGTGTACGATGACGGCCCCTACCATGGGGTTGGGGGCAGCGTGCATTGCGCCGTAGCGGGCTAATTCTATGCACCGCTGCATATATTGTTCGTTTGTTGACAACATAATCTGTTATTTAATGTGCAAATGCTTGGTTAATGTGCAAATGCTTAGTGAATGTGCAAATGGTCGCTTTCTCTTGCTGGGCTCTTGCTGATTAGTCTAATAATGTGCAATTTTGTATGTTAAAATAGCATCTGTAAGGCATTTGCACATCTGCACATTCTCACATTTGCACATTAACCAAGCATTTGCACATTAATCAATAACATTGACTACCGATTTTATTTACCTTCGCACGCTGCTCACGCCTTTGTATGGTGAGCAAGAGGCGCGTGCCATGGCCTTTATCGTTTTGGAAGACGGTTTTGGCGTGAGCCGCACCGATATTTATGCCGACAAAGTTAGGCAATTTTCTGAAAGTGAACGACAAACGTTCTTGAATATGTGTGACCGACTTTCTGCGGGTGAACCCCTACAATACGTTATAGGTCACACGGCATTTTGTGGCCATCAGTTTGAGGTCACTCCTGACGTGCTGATACCTCGTCCTGAGACGGAGGAACTTGTCGCTTGGGCTGTGGAGACGGCGCAGGGTTTGTCGTCTGCCGCGCGTCCTCGTTTGCTCGATGCTGGTACGGGTTCGGGCTGCATTGCTATCAGTCTTCAGTTGGCCTTGCCCAAGGCAGAAGTGGAGGCTTGGGACATCTCCCAGGGGGCCCTTTGCGTGGCTGAACGCAATGCGCAGCGTCTTCATGCTCCTGTCTGCTTTAAGGAGTGTGACATCTTAACTGTTGATGCTTCTTCGGTTGCTCCTTTTGACCTTATCGTGAGTAATCCGCCTTACATCTGTCAGCGCGAGGCTGCTGACATGGACGACTACGTATTGCAACACGAACCTCATACGGCGCTCTTTGTGCCTAATGACGATCCTTTGCGTTTCTATCGGGCTTTGGCCGCTCATGCTCTCAAGCGATTGAATGAAGGTGGTGCGCTGCTGGTAGAAGTCAATCGTGCCTATGCAGAAGCTACTGCTGAACTTTTTGAGCGTATGGGGCTCACGAGGGTAGAACTTCGTCGCGACGATTTTGGCAATCAACGTATGTGTCGGGCGATTAAGGGGTAGAGAGAAGCGTAGTCGCGTCGGCTCATAAATAAAGCATTTAATTGGGGGGCGGGTTTGTAACCCGCGGCAGCAGCAGGTTTTGAGCATCTACTTATAGTCGCTTAGCGCGAGAACA
>UQHJ01000118.1 GCA_900540885.1 uncultured Prevotella sp. | reverse complement strand
TACGCTCATCTGTCATGTCTGAATACGTTCTCATTTTGATTAGTAAAGTGTCAACTTATTCAGTACAAGACAGACTAAGTAGATGCTCAAAACCTGCTGCTGCCGCGGGTTACAAACCCGCCCCCCAATTAGGCAGACAAATTGCTGTTTATCAAGAGGTAATAAAAAAAGCTTGCCAACAAGTGTTGGCAAGCTTTTTAATAGGTTGCGTTGTTTGTCTTTTACCAAATGTCTTCACCGTCGGGTGAAGCATAGATTTCTGAGGGGCAGAACTCGAAGTAATCGAGGAAGAACTGCGTGTTCAATTCTGTCAATGCGTTCTTAAAGCGGATGTAGTAAGTCTTGTTCTTGTCAAAGTATTGACGAGCCAAGATGTAACGAAGACTTGGACCCCAACCTACTGCACCAGAGTGATTGCGAACGGTTGTCTTACCTTGCGTACCGTCCACGCAAATGTATTGCGGACCCTTTAAGAAACCCTGGTTACGCAAGTTCTGGTCTGCCTCACGACAAGCTACTTCTTTGTTCTGATTGTCAATGTCGGCAACCCAAATGCCTGAAGGCCAGTGTGATTTAGCGTCCTCGCGTTGGTCGATAGGCAAACCTGTAGGAACTGCAGGGAATTCGTTGTCGCCTAAGTAGCATTGTACCATTGAACGCATGACATTGTTGGCGCAACTCATGCGTAATTCATAGTAGCCGCTCTTAGGAACGGGGGGCAACTTGAGTACAAACTGGTAAGCACCTGTAACCAAGATTTCATCACCTTGATAGTCCTTCCAACCATTTTCGCCTTGTGCCTTGGTATTTAAGTAGAAGATACGTGTGCTTGCGCCCTCATGGGTGATATTGTCAAAGTAGCCTTTGGGGAAGTAAGTCCACGTGCCACTAATACGAAGGTCGTTTGAAAGTATTTCGGGCAACATGGTGGTCACGTCCATACGAATGCGTTCAGAACCTAAAGCTTGACTGGTAGCTTCGCTGTTAATCAAGATGTGATCAACAGGATAGTAATAACCATTCAATGCATTGTTGCTATAGTTGGTCGTTGTACCGTCAGCATTCGTCACATCGTTGCGTTCTTTAATGCGGAGGTTCAAACCATTGGGCACATTGTCGACGATTTGATTATCCGTGTGTGACAACTCTTTGTAGTTGCCAGAGAAGGCGTTGTCATATTGACTGATGCGGTTGAGGTAGTAGTCGTGATTGCCTTCAGCCAATTGGGTCACTTTTAATAAGGCACGATGCTTACCCATGGTTGTGTAGTAATCCCAAACGTTAACAGTAAGGTTGTTGGTCTGAGGATTTTTAGTGTCAGAACCATGGTTGTAATTATACTCGTTGTAGTGCATTACCATACCATTCAGTGGCATACCGCCCTTGAGCAGGTGGTAGGCAACGAACTTATTTACTGCATTATCTTCATTGGTAATGTCATCACTCTGTTCCTCGCCTTCTTCGGCAGGAAGAGCTTTGGCACAACGCTCTTTAATCACGTTGAGTATTTCGTTCCAATTCTTAATCTCGCCCGTGTGATCGTCATAATCAGGCATGGGGATGCCCCATTCTTGATTGAGCACCTCGTCGGGTTCAATAAAGGCCGTGTAACGAATGCGGCGTTTCTCCATGAAGGGATACTTGTTACCTTCGCCTTCAAACAACTCCTTCGTACCGATGCGATTGGCATTGGTGCGTACATATTCGTCCTCCAAGTCAGTGCGTGCCTTCAATTTCTCAGCCCAACCTGTGGCCTTGAGCAACTGAGCCATGATGCGCATATTGGGAGCTATGGCAATTACTTCAGGTACACTTTCAGAGGTAGGATAGATGACGTGGTCAACGATGTGAATCATACCATTGCTCGCCTCAATGTTAGAGGTCAACACCTTCGACTCTGAGTTGATGTAGTAGTCGCCGTCACTCTTCTGAGTAGATGATAAACGGCGGTCGTCGAGTGTCGCAATGTTGAAGGTCGTACCATTAGCAGGGAAGTCTGACAATTCATAAGCACTCTGATCGCCATTGTCAATGATACAATTGTAGGCAATGGTCTTCTTCTGCTCGTCGGTGAGTTCGTCAATGCTATTTACCTCTAACTTGTCGTGGATAAAGGCTTTGAGCGCCTCGTTGGTAGGTACAAAGAGGGTGTAGTTACCACGTGAAGTAAGTACGCTTGAGAGCGGAGAAGCATTTTCGCTTAGGCCTAACTTAACTTCTTTAAAAATCTTAATGATACCAGAGTACTGCGTGGTGTCAGCTTCAAGTATTTCCATGACTTGCTTCTTATCGCTGATATGAAAAGCACTATCATCGACACTTTCCTTACAGCTCGTAAGGCCAAGCGTCGTAAACATAGCTGCGCCACACACTAATGCGGTAGCAAAAAGACCAGGAGTAAATCTTCCGAATGTCTTCATTTATATTGTTGTTTTTGTTTCTCGTTAATAGTGGAACAATATTAGTCCGCGACAAAGTTACATAAATATTACAAAACGATTGATTATTCCTAAAAAATAATACAATGTACCACTTTGCTCGATAGAAAATAATCTATAACTTTGCGCTTAGTTATTCCTATTATATTTTATTGGAATTTAAATTTGAAAAAACACAAGACAGAGCTTATGTGTGCTGTTTAAATGAGCAGCATAATTTCTAACGCAAAACATTTTACATATCACATATAATTCTTTCACCATGTTGACGGATATTGAAATAGCGCATAACACGAAGTTGAAGCGCATTGACGAAGTGGCACAACAGTTGGGCATCGACCCAGAGGCCATTGAACATTATGGTAAGCACATTGCCAAACTTCCCCTTTCACTCATTGATGAGAAGAAGAAGGGTAAGCTCATTCTCGTTACGGCCATTACGGCTACAAAGGCGGGTATTGGCAAGACTACGGTAAGCATTGGACTTGCTCTTGGCTTAAACGCCATTGGCAAAAAGGCTTGTGTGGCTTTGCGCGAACCGTCACTCGGTCCTTGCTTCGGCATGAAGGGGGGCGCAGCAGGTGGTGGCTATGCCCAGGTATTGCCAATGGAACGTATTAACCTACACTTCACGGGCGATTTCCATGCAATTACTTCGGCTCATAATATGATTGCCGCCTTGCTCGATAATTATCTATATCAGCATCAAAGCGAAGGCTTCGGCTTGAAAGAGATTCTTTGGCGTCGCGTGCTTGATGTAAACGATCGCTCATTGCGCTCTATCGTTACAGGATTAGGGCCTGCCACGAATGGCATTACTCAACAAGCTGGTTTTGATATTACTCCTGCTTCAGAGTTGATGGCTATCCTTTGTTTGGCACAAGACGAGAAAGACCTTCGTCGTCGTATCGAAAATATTTTGTTGGGTTATACTTACGAAGGTAAGCCCTTTACAGTGAAAGACCTCGGTGTGGCAGGAGCCATAATGGTATTATTAAAGGATGCCATTCAGCCCAACTTGGTACAGACGACTGAGAATACACCAGCTATCGTACATGGTGGCCCGTTTGCTAATATTGCACATGGTTGTAATTCGTTAGTTGCTACGCGTATGGCGATGAGTCATGCTGACTATACGATTACGGAAGCTGGATTTGGTGCTGATTTGGGTGCTGAGAAGTTTTACAACATTCTGTGTCGTAAGAGTGGACTTGAACCTGACTTGACCGTCATCGTTGCTACTGCTCAAGGCTTGAAAATGCATGGTGGCGTAGAGTTGGATAAGATCAAAGAACCTAACGAGGAGGGCTTGCGTAATGGTTTAGCAAACCTTGATCGTCATGTACACAATCTGCAAGGCTTTGGCCAAAGTGTAGTGGTCGTGTTCAACCGCTTTGCTACGGATACGGACGATGAAATGGCTTTGCTACGTGAGCATTGTGAACAATCATTGGGAGTGCCTTTCGTGATTAATAATGCCTTTGCCGAAGGAGGTGAGGGCGCGAAGGAAATGGCACAGTTGGTAGTTGACACCATTGAGCAAACCCCTTCTGCTAAACCCTTGCACTTTACGTATAACGACGATGATAGCATCAAGACGAAGATAGAAAAAGTAGCTAAGACGATTTATGGCGCTGCTAGTGTGACGTTTGCTAAACCTGCTTTGAAGCGCATTAAGTTGGCTGAAGAACATGGTATGGCACATTTCCCTGTGTGCATTGCTAAAACGCAGTTCTCTTTCTCTGCTGATGCTAAGCAGTATGGCGCGGTGAGTGGCTTTAATATTTTGATTAAGGACGTGGTGCTGAACGCTGGTGCTGAAATGATTGTTGCCATAGCTGGCGATATCTTGCGTATGCCAGGTTTGCCCAAGTCACCACAAGCTAACCGAATTGACTTCGTTGACGGTGAAATCGTGGGATTGAGCTAAAAGAATATTTGCTAATTTAGAAAACTTACAGCCTCTCCCTCTCCCCGACTGGGGAGAGGGAGAGGCTGTAAGTTTCTCTGCAAAATTCTCTACAAAACGTTTCAGAACGCCCTAATAGGCACTTTTACTTACGTATATTTTACCTTTGACGTTTTTATGTTTCATGTTTCAGTTTTATGTTTCAACCTATTGATTATCAACGTTTTTCAATAGATGAAACATTGCACTTCAATGTTTCATTTTTAGTTTCAACGTTTCATTTCAAAAACACTGTGGGAGAAAAATAAAAACACTGTGGGAGCGATTTAAAAACACTGTGGGAGCGATCACAAAACACTGAGGGAGCGCGAAAGCGCTCCCTCAGTGTTTTGAAAAATGAAACATGAAACTAAAAATGAAACATTGAAGTGTTATGTTTTATT
>UQHJ01000117.1 GCA_900540885.1 uncultured Prevotella sp. | reverse complement strand
TGTTAGTCAAGGCATCGAGCCTTGACTAACAAATGCCGACGCGGGGACGCGTCGCCCCCAGGTGAGGACGCGCCCCCCCCCAATTAGGCAGACAAATTGTAGTTTGTTAAACGAGCTTTATTTATAAAGGTGTACAGTGTGGCGAAATATTGGGAAAACTATGAAAGTTTAAAATATAATGTCTATCTTTGCAACAATTACTAAAGAAAATAGAAACGTAAAATAAAGATTTTGTTTATAAAATGAAAAGACCTTTGATGCGGATATTATTTGCTCTTGTGGCGTTATGTGCTGCATTGCAAGTTTCGGCACGTGATCGTCAACAGTCTATATATATGTTCGCTTACGGCACGAGTTTTAATGATTCAACTATTTATCTTTCAACTGTTGAAGTTGTGAAGAATGCAACGCTCGAGCAAAAAACGAACTTTCTGAATAATCGTTTGTCTTATTCGAATGCGTTTAAGCAATTCCTTGATGTGAAGTATAGTGGCATACATACTACTGCAGTGTTCTTTAATGTAAAGCGTGAAAAGCTTGAGAAAATGTATCTGAAAATCAGACGAAATACGCAAAAAAGTAGAACAATTCGTTTAGTAGAAGTGCCTGCGTCTGACTTTCGATTTCCTGTTCTTGCCACGCCCAATGTTTCAAACGACAATCAGTAATCATAATGGAAAAGTTGTGCTTTAAAGTAGCTGATTTGTGTTTCTCTATTGAGGCCCCTTCGGCATCAATGATAAAGAATCTCTTGCCCTCGTATGCACCCTTTTATGTGGCAGAGGGAGAGGATTTGAACTCGATGCTGTGTGTAGTAGTGAACAATGGTGTTGTAGATGCGAATGCAGAAGGAGAAGAATTAGGACAATTCGACTGTGGAGGAACTAATCATGGTGTGTATCGTCTTGCAGAAGGTTATAAAGTCGTAATAAGTACGGTCGAAGGTCATTTGGCAAGTGCTATGAAAACGAATGCCGACTTTAGCAAATGCGTTATTTCATTGTTTGGCGATGAAGACGATCAGCGCTTTGGCCTGGGCAATGCTATGATGATAGCTTTCGCTTTTGCTGCAGCCTATTATAATGTAGTATTGATGCATGCTTCCGTCACGATGAATAATGGCTACGGCTATTTGTTCTTGGGTAAGAGCGGCACGGGTAAGAGTACACACTCAAAATTGTGGCGACAATATATAGAAGGGTCAGACTTGCTGAATGACGACAACCCAGCTGTGCGCGCCTTTGATGATGGACGCGTAGTCGTGTATGGTACGCCATGGAGCGGTAAGACACCTTGTTATCGCAACTTACAGATGCCCGTAGGTGCTTATGTGCGTTTGGAACAATATCCAGAGAATGTGATACGTCAAGAGACGCGATTAGAAACCTTCGCTTCTGTGTTGTCATCATGTTCTACAATGGTTTGGGATAAGCCGTCGTATGACCATATTACAAATACAGTGTCGCAAATTGCATCAAAGGTGTCGGCTTATTATTTAAGGTGTAGAGCAGACCAAGAGGCTGCTCAATTGAGTTATCGTACGATAGCCCAACATAGTAAATGATATGGCAGCAGAAAGAGTAATAGAAGTGCCCAATGAAATATTGGTGGCAGAGATAAAGCGCTCACTGACTGAAGGGCATACCGCCACGTTTAGGGTGAAGGGACAAAGTATGCGTCCTTTCTTAGAAAACCTACGCGATGTGGTAAAAATAGAGCGCATTGTGCCAGAACTCGTTCGTGTGAATGATGTGGTATTGGCCGAAATAGCACCAAAAACGTATGTGCTCCACCGTGTAATCAGTCGTGTGGACAATGCCCTTACGTTAAAGGGCGATGGCAATGTGGTGGGAGTAGAGCATTGTTACGATAAAGACGTGGTAGGTATTGCAACGGCATTCTATCGTAAGGGACGAACCACTCCCGATTTAGTCACATCGTTGAAGTGGCGAGTCTATACAAATGTGTGGCTGTTCTTAACACCGCTGCGACGCATTCTGTTGGCCATTTATCGTCGTCAACCCTTTAGATTATAAATTATAACATTTCAATTCGATGAAAATTAAGAAAGGATTTGAACTTCGCGACATTTGTGGCGAAAAGGTTATCATAGCTTCAGGCATTGAGAATATAGACTTTAATAAGATGATATCGCTCAATGAGAGTGCTGCTTATTTGTGGCAGCAGGTGAGTGATAAAACGTTTGATGCTGATTTGTTGGCACAATTGCTTGAAGCTGCGTATGACGTAGATCATGCAACCGCTACAACCGATGCTCAAGCCATTATACAAAGTTGGTTAGAGCAAGGAGTCGTAGAAGCTTAGCCAACACAGATAGACCCAATAACTATTACATAAAAATCATAAAAATGAAAGAGTTACCTCTTAAGTATGGTTGCAATCCCAACCAAAAGCCCGCTCGCATTTATATGGAAGAGGGCGAATTGCCTATCGAAGTGTTAGGTGGCCGTCCTGGCTACATCAATTTTTTAGACGCTTTGAATGGTTGGCAGTTGGTGCGCGAGTTACGTTCAGCGACAGGCTTGCCTGCTGCCGCGTCGTTTAAGCACGTTTCACCAGCAGGTGCTGCGGTTGGAATCCCGATGAGCGAAACGTTGAAAAAGATTTACTTCGTTGACGATCTGTCAGAACCACTGACTCCTATCGCAACAGCCTATGCTCGTGCAAGAGGTGCTGACCGTATGTCGTCATACGGCGATTTTATTTCACTCTCAGATACGTGTGATAAAGCTACGGCATTGCTTATTAAGCGCGAGGTGAGTGATGGTGTTATTGCTCCTGATTATACTGAAGAGGCTCTTGAAATATTGCGCTCAAAGCGTAAGGGTACTTATGTTATCTTAAAGATGGACGTAAACTATCGTCCCGCTCCCGTTGAACACAAGCAAGTGTTTGGTGTGACCTTCGAACAAGGTCGCAACGAAGTAGACCTTACGGGCGATGACTTGTTTGAAAATATTCCAACTGTCAATAAGACCTTTACTGAAGAGGCAAAGCGCGACTTAAAGATAGCTTTGATTACATTGAAGTATACGCAGTCAAACTCAGTATGTTACGTGAAGGACGGACAGGCTATCGGTATTGGTGCAGGTCAACAAAGCCGCATTCACTGCACTCGTTTAGCTGGCAATAAGGCAGATATTTGGTGGTTGCGTCAACACCCGAAGGTAATGAACTTGCCTTGGGTAGAAAAGATCCGCCGTGCCGATCGTGACAATACCATTGATATTTACATCTCTGAAGATCATGACGACGTGTTGGCAGATGGCGTTTGGCAGCAATTCTTTACCGAGAAGCCAGAGGTGCTCACTTTGGCAGAGAAGAAGGAATGGATAGCCAAGAATACCAATGTAGCTTTAGGTTCGGACGCTTTCTTCCCCTTTGGCGACAATATAGAGCGTGCTCACAAGAGTGGTGTGCAGTATGTAGCACAAGCTGGTGGTAGCGTGCGTGATGACCATGTTATCGCCACTTGCGATAAGTATGGTATGGCAATGGCCTTTACAGGCATTCGTTTGTTCCACCATTAATTCGCAAGCGTTCTTCGGAGCGCGTCTCACGGTAGAATAATCTTATATCTGATTTAGTCTGCAATGGTACAAATAGAGCCATTGTAGGCTAAATCAGTAATTCTTTTAATTATATTTTTGCTAATGGAAGTAAATCGTAAAGCATCAGACGACGAAATAACGCAAGCCATGATGTCGGGCATAACCTTTAAGGGCGCAAAGCTTAAGAAGGCTACGACAGAGACGAAGGTTAAAACCAAGGCAAAGAAAAAGACCTATATTACAGGTCTGCATGGGTCGGGCTCGGCAAAGAAAAAGGCTGAAATACGCCAACGCAGAGCTAATCGACATAAGAATAAATAGAAGAAGTTGAGTACGGAGTTATTTGCATAAAGTCAAGTGTTGTCAATAATTCTTGTGTAAGATTGCAACTCCGAATAATTAAAATAGAACGCCAAAATGTCGTGTATACTAAATATTGAAACGTCAACAAATGTATGTTCCGTTTCGTTGTCTCAAGACGGGGTATGTTTGCATGAGGAGGTCGACTTACAAGGGCCTTCACACGCACAGGTATTAGCAGGATTTGTAAAGGAAGTCGTTTCCTTTGCCGATAGCCATGCCATACCTATTGATGCTGTAGCAGTGAGCAAAGGCCCTGGTTCGTATACGGGCTTACGTATAGGAGTGTCAGAGGCAAAGGGAGTAGCCTATGGCCGTGATGCCAAATTAATCTCAGTGCCGACGTTAAAGTTGTTGACAGTACCCGTATTGTTGGGACATGATGAACTGCCAGAAGATTCTTTGCTCTGTCCGATGATTGATGCACGCCGCATGGAGGTTTATTGTGCTGTATATACGCGAGCTTTGAAAGAAGTGGAAGCTACGCAAGCTTTAGTGGTAGACGAGCACTCCTTTAATGATTTACTTGAACAGCACCCTATTTATTTTATGGGCAATGGTGCTGACAAATGTGCAGAAGTGATAAAGCACCCTAATGCGCACTTTATAAAAGGCATTGTGCCGCGTGCCAAAAACATGGTGCCCTTGGCCGAAATGGCAATGGCACGCCAAGAGTTTGAAGACGTAGCCTATTTTGAACCTTTCTACTTGAAAGAGTTTGTAGCAACGAAAAGCAAAAAGCTACTTTAATCGTAGTCGAACGTAAATTGGAATAGGGAGAGTAGTACGTTTATCCCTTACTCAAGTTTCGGATTTAGCAAGGGCGGGCTGAAAGCCCAATGTAGCACATAGCCCAGGGCAAGCGAAGCGACACCCTGGGTA
>UQHJ01000116.1 GCA_900540885.1 uncultured Prevotella sp. | reverse complement strand
ACGCCCCGAACCGCTACCTATGCCTTCTGGTAATAAAGAGAACGAGGCTGACGAACCACCCACGGTATTGGTTATTGACGACAATGAGGACATTCGCTCTTACATCAAACTGCTCTTGGGAAGCGACTACAAGGTAATCGAAGCAGCCGACGGACAAGAGGGCCTAACCCGTGCACGCCAAATCATACCCGATGCCGTAGTGTGCGACGTAATGATGCCCGTCATGAATGGTTGGGAGTGTTGCCGCCGACTGAAGGACGAATGGCAGACCTCTCACGTGCCAGTAATGATGCTCACTGCCTGCACGCTCGACGACCAACGTGTAGTCAGCTTCGACTGCGGTGCCGATGCTTACATTGCCAAGCCCTTTAGCCCCGACATGTTCCGTGCACGCTTGCGCAATCTCATAGCCAACCGCCGACGCCTCAAGCTGGCCTTTGGTGACGAAACGAACATACGCAAGTCTGACGTGAGCGACCTCGACAAGTCTTTTGCCGAACGCTTCCGATCGCTTATTGAGCAAAATCTTAAACATACCAACTTCTCCGTTGAAGATATGGCCACCCAAATGGGCATCGGCCGCACGCAGTTATATCGAAAGATCAAATCACTCACGGGCCTTTCGCCCATCGAGATTTTGCGTGTAGCGCGCCTTAAGAAGGCGGCCGACTTGCTCCACCGCACCGACATGAGTGTATCACAAGTTACATACGAAACGGGGTTCTCGTCTCCCAGCTACTTTACCAAGTGCTTTAAAGAATATTTTGGCGTGAACCCCAAAGAGTACTAAGACCACAAATTGAAGTCGTCTAAACTTTTATGAAGTTCAAAAATAAAGGCAAATCTTGAATTTAGAAGAGATAAAAGTTTAGATCTAATCTTCGTCAGAAAAGTTCAGACGACTTCACTACCAACAAAATTGGCCGTGCATTTGTTGTTGTTACAAATTCACGGCCAATTTTACTTATTACTTAATATTCCATTAATTGTGGAAGGTTAAACGATCACCTGCGGCATCAACATGAATAGGCTTCATCTTGTCTACCATACCCGCCAATAGTGCCTTACTCAAGTCGTTGAGCAACATACGCTGCAAAGCACGCTTTACAGGACGAGCACCAAATTCGGGATCGAAACCTGCCTGAGCAACCAACTTAACTGCTGCATCACTCACGTCAAGCACAACATCTTGTTCTTTCAACAAACGTTGTATACCACCGATTTGAATGCGGACAATCTGCTCAATTTGAGGTTGCGTCAAGGGCTGGAACATAATGATGTCGTCAATACGGTTCAAGAACTCAGGACGAATCGTCTTCTTCAACATATCCAACACCTGTGACTTCGTTTCGTCAATGATGCGCGCACGCTCTTCAGCATTCTTGTTAGCAATCGCCTCCAGCTTTTGCTGAATCATTTGCGAGCCCATGTTTGAAGTCATAATGATAATGGTGTTCTTAAAGTTGACAGTACGTCCCTTGTTATCAGTCAGTCGACCATCATCCAACACTTGCAGCAAGATGTTAAACACATCAGGGTGTGCCTTCTCTATTTCATCAAAGAGCACAACACTGTAAGGCTTGCGACGCACAGCCTCTGTCAATTGTCCACCTTCCTCGTAACCAACATATCCCGGAGGTGCACCAACGAGTCGACTCACGCTGAACTTCTCTTGATACTCACTCATATCGATACGCGTCATCATATTCTCATCGTTGAATAAGTAGTCAGCCAAAGCCTTTGCCAGCTCCGTCTTACCGACACCTGTTGTACCGAGGAATATGAACGAACCGATAGGACGCTTTGGGTCTTGCAGTCCTGCACGTGAACGACGTACCGCATCAGCCACAGCTTCAATAGCCTCGTCCTGACCTACTACACGTTTGTGCAGTTCTTCCTCCAAATGGAGCAACTTCTCACGTTCACTCTGTAGCATTCGCGTTACAGGTATGCCCGTCCAACGAGCTACGACATCAGCGATGTCGTCAGCCGTAACCTCTTCCTTCACCATAGCCTCCGCACCTTGGCGATTACGCAACTGCTCTTGTTGAGCAGTTATGTCATCAGCCAACTGTTTGAGTTTGCCATAACGAATTTCAGCTACGCGACCATAGTCACCCTCACGCTCAGCACGCTCGGCCTCAAACTTAAGTTGCTCTATCTGTTGCTTATCCTGCTGAATGCGTGAGAGCACTTCCTTTTCGCCCTCCCACTTAGCACGAAGGTCTTTCTCCTTCTCACTCAGTTCAGAGATTTCTTTATTCAGTTGCTCCAACTTTTGCGTATCATTCTCACGCTTGATTGCTTCGCGCTCAATCTCAAGTTGACGCAAGCGACGTGTTATCTCGTCCAACTCCTCAGGTTGAGAATCACGTTCCATACGCAACTTAGCTGCCGCTTCATCCATCAAGTCAATAGCCTTGTCGGGCAAGAAACGATCCGAGATATAACGATGTGAAAGTTGTACGGCTGCGATAATGGCATCGTCTTGAATACGCACCTTGTGGTGATTTTCGTAGCGTTCTTTCAATCCACGTAAGATGCTAATTGCATCTTCAGGCGTTGGTTCGTCTACCATTACTGTTTGAAAACGGCGCTCCAAGGCTTTATCCTTTTCAAAGTACTTTTGATACTCCTCCAACGTTGTCGCACCAATGCTACGCAATTCACCACGAGCCAAAGCTGGCTTTAAGATGTTGGCAGCGTCCATAGCGCCTTCGCCTTTACCAGCGCCCACCAAGGTGTGAATCTCATCTATAAACAAGATAATGTCGCCTTGAGCCTGAGTCACTTCGTTAATGACGCTCTTCAAACGTTCCTCAAACTCGCCCTTGTACTTGGCACCCGCTACGAGTGCCCCCATATCAAGCGAATAAAGTTTCTTATTCTTCAAGTTCTCTGGCACGTCGCCTCTTACAATACGCTCAGCCAGCCCTTCTACAATGGCCGTTTTACCCGTACCCGGCTCACCTATTAATATCGGATTGTTCTTGGTACGACGCGAAAGGATCTGCAGTACACGACGAATTTCCTCATCACGACCAATTACAGGATCGAGTTTACCATTGCGCGCCTCTTCTACCAAGTTGCGCGCATACTTCTCCAATGCCTGATAAGTATCTTCACTACTTTGCGATGTAGCTTTCTGGCCACCGCGCAATTCCTCAATGGCTTTCTTCAAGCCATCGGCCGTTACGCCAGCGTCCTTCAACATTTGGGCTGCCACACTCTTCACCTCGAGCAGAGCTTGCAACATCGGTTCGAGTCCTACATAGGTGTCACCTCCCTTGCGAGCCAAGTCTTGCGCCTTTAGTGCCACAGCATTGGCCTCTTGGTCAAGGTATGGACTCGCACTACCACCACTCACACGAGGTTGGCGACTCAATTCTTGATGAACGGCAGCTTGCAATGAACGCTCGTTTACGCCAAGTTTACCAAAGATAAACTTCGTAACGTTTTCGCCCACAGCCAGCACACCAGCCAACAAATGAACAGGGGTAATGGCCTGCTGCCCATTTTGTTGCGCACTATCCACGGCTTGTTGAACAGCCTGTTGTGCTTTGATTGTAAAGTTGTCGAAATTCATATATTTATTGTTTTATTATTATCAATGTTTATGCCCTCTTGATTGCAAACACATTGCCAAAACATTCGGCACACGACGGCTATAACATATATTTAAAAATAATGACAACTTGTGCAGTACACACCGACCCACTTCTGCCAAAAAGGGCAGAAGACAACATCTATCTACTGACACTTGTGAATATTACGATTGTTAAACGTACCTTTGTAAAGTAAACAACATAAACACGCTATATGCCCTCTACCAATTCAGAAGCAAACATTTCGATACTAATGCCCATATATAATGGTTCAAAGTATTTGCCCGAAAGCATCGGTTCGATAATTGCGCAAACCTTCACCAACTGGGAACTCATCGCCTTAGACGACGGTTCGAGCGACAACAGCTACGAGATATTAAAACAATTGGCTCAAAAAGAACCACGCATACGTATATATCATAAGGAGAACGACCCCACGGGCAACGTGGCACGCAACATTGCGCTCATGTGTCAATGGGCAAAAGGCGAATATGCCTTTTATATGTCGCAAGACGACACCCTGTCGCCCAACTGTCTGGAAAGACTCTATCAACGTGCCACAGAGATTAATGCAGACATCGTACTGCCAGATATGCTACTGCGATATGCGGACAATCGTCTTGGAACATGGCCGTGCTCCTATCCGCCTAATAAAGACTACCAATTAGTACTCTCTCCTCAGGAAGCCTTCTACCTTGCCGCCGACTTTTCTATCAACGGCTTCGGCCTCGTGCGTATGCCATTGATGGCCGACAAACGGAGCGACACGCGCTTTTACGATAGCGATGAGTACAACACACGCATGCAATTCTTGCACGCCAACAAAGTTGCCTTTGCTCCTGGCACATTTTACTACTACCAAGGCAACCCCAATGCGATTACGCACCAATTCTCCATGCGGCGCTTTCAACGCCTGCAAACGGGTTTGATGTTACACGACACCTTCTGTAGTGTTTTTCCTGACAAGCAGCAGCGACTAAAATTGATGACCCAGCTCATGCACTTTTATTTAGACACCACGATGTTGCTTTATATGCACCACGATGAAATGAGCGTTGCCGAACGAAAGACTGCTCTAACAATCTTCAAAGAATTTGAACAACACATTAACTTCCGAGGGTACAAAAGACGCATCTTTGCTCAACTCAACACCTATGAACGCCTCTTTGCTCTCCCCTACTACATCCTTGGTACAACCCGTCATACAAGCTGGCTATATCGCCTCATTCACTGGCTACGTAAGTAACATGAATAGATGCTAATCCTTCTCTTATTGCCAAGTTGGGGAATCGCGTCCTCACCTGGGGGCGACGCGTCCCCGCGTCGGCATTTGCTTGACAAGGCTCAATGCCTTGACAAGCAAATACAATACATTTTCTTATTGCCAAGTTGGGGAATCGAGCCCTCACCTGGGGGCGACGCGT
>UQHJ01000115.1 GCA_900540885.1 uncultured Prevotella sp. | reverse complement strand
CATGTATTTGCAAGTCAAGGCCTCGAGCCTTGACTTACAAATGCCGACGCGGGGACGCGTCGCCCCCAGGTTAGGACCCGCCCCCCCAATTAGGCAGACAATTAGCAGTTTATCTAAGTCAACTTAAATAAAAATCCATAACCTTACATATATGTCATAAAATGTTCGTAATTTAGCTTGCTAATTTGGTGTATTGTACGCAATAGTTTAATTACACACAATACCCTATCAACATATAGCGGCTGAAGCACACGTTGTAACGGCCGTCCCTACTTTTCTATTTTTACATCAAGTGTAACTTCTCCGCACACGTGAGAAAGTTGCCCTTACTACTCTTAGCAAATAAAAAAATGATATATCAGCATGAACTACAAATGGAACTACGAAGCTCCCACGCCTACAGAAGCAGCGGCGCAGGCAGCTTTGGCACGCGAGGTGGGCATTCACCCTGCCTTAGGCAAGTTGTTGTTCGATCGCGGCATTACCACCGCACAACAGGCGCGACACTTTTTCCGCCCCCAGCTGACTGAACTGCACGATCCCTTCACGATGAACGACATGCAGATAGCTGTCGACCGACTCAACCTTGCCATGGGACGCAAAGAGCGCATCATGGTATATGGCGACTACGACGTGGACGGCTGTACGGCAGTGGCTTTGGTATATAAATTCTTGCAACAATTCTATTCTAACATCGACTTTTACATTCCCGACCGTTACGAAGAGGGCTACGGCATCTCAAAGAAGGGCATCGACTTCGCTGCACAAACGGGCGTAGGACTGATTATCGTGTTAGACTGTGGCATTAAAGCCGTTGAAGAGATTGCTTACGCCAAAAGTTTAGGCATCGACTTCATTATTTGCGACCACCACGTGCCCGACGAAGTGCTACCTTGTGCCGTGGCTATTCTCAATCCTAAGCGATTAGACAATCACTACCCTGACGTCAACCTTTCGGGATGCGGAGTAGGCTTTAAGTTTATGCAAGCCTTTGCAGCCAGCAATGGCATTGAGTTTAACAAGCTCACTTCCCTACTCGACCTCTGCTCCGTGAGCATCGCCTCCGACATCGTACCCATTATGGGCGAAAATCGCATCTTAGCCTATCACGGGCTGCGTTGTTTGAATGCCAATCCCAGCATAGGATTACAAGCCATTATCGAGGTGTGCGGACTTGCTGACCGCGAATTAACGATGAACGACATCATCTTTAAGATTGGACCACGCATCAATGCCTCTGGACGCATGCAAAATGGTAAAGAAGCAGTAGAACTCTTGGTAGAGAAAGATTACCAAATGGCGCTCGAACGTGCTGGAAAGATCAACCTTTATAACGAAGCACGCAAAGACCTTGACAAGCAAATGACGGAGGAGGCCGTTGAACAGGTGAAAGACTTACCTGGTCTTGACCAACGCCGCAGTATCGTTATCTATAACAAGGCATGGCATAAGGGAGTGATTGGCATCGTAGCTTCTCGCCTTACTGAACAATATTATCGTCCAGCCGTTGTACTTACGCTATCTGACGGCATGGCTACGGGTTCGGCACGCTCGGTGTCGGGATTTGACGTGTATAAGGCAGTACAAAGTTGTGAAGACTTACTCGAAAACTTTGGTGGACACACTTATGCTGCTGGACTTACATTGCCTGTTGAACACATTGATGAGTTTACAAAACGTTTTGAACAATACGTGGCCGACCACATCTTAGACGAGCAAACGGAAGCCAGCCTTGACATTGATGCTATCTTAGACTTTAAGGATATTACCTTCCGCTTTTACCAACAATTGCGCAAGTTTGCGCCTTTTGGCCCAAGCAATTTAAAACCTATATTCTGTACCAAGCGCGTCTACGACTACGGGACAAGCAAGGTCGTAGGACGCGGTCAGGAGCATATTAAGCTTGAACTGGTTGACAATAAGAGCAACAATGTAATGAATGGCATAGCCTTTGGCCAAAGTTCACAAGCTCGCTATATTAAGACGAAACGCGCCTTCGACATCTGCTACACAATCGAAGAAAACACGCACAAGCGTGGCGAAGTACAACTACAGATTGACGATATTAGGCCCTGTAATGAATAGGGGAATAAAAATGGTCAGTTTCATGTTTTAAGGTTATTAGGTTATAAAGTTAGTATAGTTGATCGGGGGAGCAGCTTCATATTAGAGTGTTCAGTTTAATGTTCATAAGACCGAGCGCTCTATTTAGTTGATCATCAACGAGATACAACTTTATAACCTTATAACCTCATAATCTCCAAACTAAAAACCGAACGATAAAGGCTCCCTTTAAAGTTTCCTCATCGACAGCCTCTTCCACATGCAACAAGACATTTTAAAGCACCTACTACAGCAATACTGGGGGTACCCTGACTTTCGCGGCATTCAACGTCAAATCATTGACAATGTAATGGCTGGGCGCGATACGTTAGGACTCATGCCCACTGGCGGCGGCAAGAGCATCACCTTTCAGGTGCCAACACTTGCTATGGACGGATTGTGTCTTGTTGTAACGCCACTCATCGCACTAATGAAGGACCAAGTGGCCAACCTACGCCGTCACGGCATTACGGCTGCTGCCATTTATTCAGGACAATCGCGTACGGAGATAATCAAACACCTTGACAACGCTATCTTTGGAGCCTATAAGTTCTTATACGTTTCGCCCGAACGACTGTCTACCGCTATCTTCATGAATAAGGTGCAGCGCATGAAAGTATGCCTCATCACCGTCGACGAGGCGCACTGCATCTCTCAATGGGGCTATGACTTCCGTCCGCAATACCTACGCATTGCCGAAGTTCGCAAGTTACTCCCCGAAGTCCCCATATTAGCCTTAACGGCTACAGCTACACGCATGGTTGTAGACGACATCTGCCAACACTTGAGTTTTCGCGAAGGATCACAAGTGTTTCGTATGAGCTTTGCTCGCCCCAACCTACACTACATCGTACGCTACATCGACAAGAAAACCGACGAACTTTTACACATACTCAATTGCGTCGAAGGCTCTGCTATTGTCTACACCCGTTCACGCATAGCCACTAAAGAAATAGCCGACTTTCTAAATCAGAATGGCATCGCAGCCCTATACTACCACGCGGGACTCACCAACCTTGAGAAGGACACACGCCAACGCGCATGGCAAGACGACCGCGTACGCGTTATGGTGGCCACCAATGCCTTCGGCATGGGAATTGACAAACCTGATGTGCGTTTGGTAGTACACATGGACGTGCCCGACTCCGTGGAGGCTTACTTCCAAGAGGCTGGACGCGGTGGACGCGACGGACAAACGTCCTATGCCGTACTATTAACAACGCGTGGAGACGACACGCGACTCCGCAATCACATCGCACAAGGATTTCCTGAGCGTGACTACATTCGACGCGTTTACTTAGAGATAGCTTCCTTCTTACAAGTAGGCGAAGGCGAGGGAGAAGGGCGCACCTTCAACTTCGACATCAGCAAGTTCTGTCACATCTTTCACCACTTCCCCATACAATTGGTGAGTGCCTTAAACCTTTTGACGCAAGCGGGCTACATTCACTTTAGCATTGAAGACAACCACTCATCACGCATGATCTTTTTGGTAACGCGTGAGGAACTGTATGACATTCACTTTATGACGGCAGAGGAAGAACAATTGCTCAACGTGGCAATGCGAACCATTGGCGGTTTCTTCGCTGACTACATGGAGATTGATGAGGAACACTTGGCACAAGTTTGCGGGTGCACACAAGACGAGATATACAAGATGTTATGCCACCTATCCAAATTACGCATTATCAATTACGTGCCTCACACCAATATGCCGCAAATTACTTACACCCAACGGCGTGTTGACAACGATTATGTGGTCATTCCGCGGTCTATCTACGAGGATCAAATGGAACTGTACCGAAAACGCATCAAGGCAATGATTGGCTATATCAACGACCAGACGACTTGCCGTAGCCGTTACTTACTTCACTACTTTGACGATGACGGTCCCGATTGTGGCTACTGCGACGTTTGTATCGGGCGCGAAAGTTATGTCAACCAACTCTCTGAAGTTCAACAAGTAGACGAGGCCAAGAAGTATATACTCCGATTCTTAGCTGACAACCACCCTCACCCCATCTCCGACTTTACCCAATCGGGCTTTGATAGAGTCATTCTAACAAAGGCCTTTCAGCAACTCTGCCAGGAACAACTTCTTGAACAAAAGGACGGTATTATAAAAGCCATTTAGCCAATTTCTCTTAACACCTATCATATTATGATACACATCAGACACCTTCTCACCCTATTCTTTATAAGCCTACTAACATTAAACGTTGGAGCACAAACGCTAACGACCGATAGCATTGAACACGAAGTGTTACTCGAAACCTCTAAAGGCAACATTCGCGTTAAATTATACAATGACACGCCTATTCACCGCGACAACTTCCTTAAACTGGTACGACAAGGCTTCTACGACGGATTGCTCTTTCACCGTGTCATACCTGACTTCATGATTCAAGCAGGCGATTCTGCCAGCCGTCATGCCAAAGAGGGGGTATTACTTGGCGATTCTCCCGAACCATATACCTTACCAGCCGAAATTCATTTTCCAACCCACTTTCATCGTCGCGGTGCCTTAGCAGCAGCACGCGAGGGAGATGAGAAGAATCCACAACGGGCCTCATCTTATTCTCAATTCTATATCGTGACAGGGAGTATCTTTACCGACGACGGCCTTGATGTCATGCAAGAACGCCTTGACTCTACCACACACAGCACCATAAAGTTAACTCCTAAGATAAAAGAGGTGTACCGCACGTTTGGTGGTGCTCCCCACCTTGACGGACAGTACACGGTATTTGGCGAAGTGGTTGAAGGATTTGACGTGACCGATCTTATCCAATGGGCTAGCCGCGATGAGAACAACCGCCCCTTTGACGACATTCGCATCATTAAGGCGACAGTGGTGAAGTAGAGTACTAAGTAGTAGAGTACTAAGTAGTAGAGTACTAAGTAGTAGAGTACTAAGTAGTAGAGTACTAACAAA
>UQHJ01000114.1 GCA_900540885.1 uncultured Prevotella sp. | reverse complement strand
CACTTTAAAGTTACAACAATTTTCGCTAATCACCAAATTTTCAGACACTTATATTTCGTCGAACTCACGTTATAATACTACACTTATGGAAATGTACAATGCCTTGAAGGCTCGTTGGAATGCCATTTGGCAAGAACCTAAAATGACAGACGCATGGAGACGAGTGGAAGCACGTAAGGAGAAAGAATCGGCTTCCATATACTATGGCATTATGGCATCTGCTGTAAAGCATAATATTGGATTGGACTCTAAAGCCTGTATAGAATCGGCAGCAAAAAGGTTCTTATCTGGTATGTCGTGGAAAGGTTTTACAGACTTCTAGCAAGAATGTGTCACCAGTTGGACAAAACTCTTCGCCACGAATGAAGTTCAATTCACAGACAACGCCATTGACAACTTCCTTACTTTTGTTGCCCACATGTCATGTAGCGCAGAAACTTACGTTTCGCTTGAATAGAATATATTGCTGCTTCGCAACACATTTTTGCCGTTTCGCATAAGGAGGCGTTGTGTATAAAATCAAGCGGTTGTACTTTTGCAGCATAATAATAAGTTCTCAGGCAACTTGTCCTTTGAACAAACCCATAAATTGAAGCATAAAATGAAAAAGTTTGGATTTAGACATTTGATGTTCGGATGGCTTGCTGTCGTAGCCCTTATGCTGACTTCATGCGACTCTGAAAATGTGACACCGATCAATGACAAAACTTTGCCGGAGGCCATTGCCAAAGATTTCCACGAACGCTGCGAGGACTACACTATCAAACGCGTTTACACAGCTCCAGAGCCTTACTTCGACAGTGGAGCAATGGAAACGCATGTCACCTCTGAGGACAACGCGGGGAATGAGTGCGTGGTCGTATACGTTGACAATGCATGGAACCGCACCGTGCGGACGCTCTCTGAAATTGACCAGTTACCCATCACTGTACGATACCAGCTGCTCACAGTAAACCAGGAGGCCAGAAACGACGAGTTCCTGGAAATCAAGGAAGTGACACAGGCCAGCATAAACGGGACATACTATATTCTCTGCTATCTGCAAGACACCCCCAAACTCAAGAATCTCGTCCACACACTTGTCATCGACAGCAAAGGAACGGTGGCCAAAGCATGCACATACAAACTGAACAACGCTGAATACACAGGTACGATTCCTGCCGATATGGAATGGATTTCAATGCACTACAAAGGTTCCGAAGTGCTTGGATTTGTCAACGACAGCGGCGATGACAACTATCTCATCATGCACGACGGCGTGTTGAAGTCCGTATACTTCAGAGTATCCCGCAAGGGCACGACATGGAAAGAAACCTGTTACCCCTTGCCGAAAGGCACAACGGTACCAAGCAACGTATTGGATTCCTTACACGCAGACTACCCTGATTTCACCTATACTGAGGTCTCTATTGTTGAAACCCCTGACGGAATAGTCTACCTCTTTACTGATGGAAACAGACCCGACCGTTTAGGGCATTATGTTGAAGCGAACTAAAGACTGAATGAAATCGTCTGAAGATTTGCCTTTATTTTTAAGGCGTTTTGGGGCCTTGAATAGGGAGTGTTGCAAGCTACACGACCGATGAACGTGGGTGATAAAATATCCACTGACAATAAACATATGATAAAATATATAATGAGAAAGATTGTATTATCACTATTTGCATTATGCTGTTTTTCGGCAGTAATGGCACAACAGAAGACACGCAGCCTGTCTGTAGAATTACTTGGTGCCCAAACTATTGTGGGCATCAACTACGACAGCAGATTCGATGGAAACTCCGGTTTCGGCTACCGTGTGGGTATTGGCTATGGCTATGGAGACAATTCTGGTTGGTTCGACCAGAAAATCAATGGCGTTGGTGTTCCGTTGGAGCTAAACTATCTACTCGGAAAGAAGAATAGCAAGTTGGAGCTGGGTTTCGGTGCGAGTCTTGGTGTATATCAGGTAAAGGAAACAATAGGATACGTAAAAGATACAGGATGGTATCCAGGTGGGGATAATACAGACGAAACTTCTCCTAAAACTGAATTTTACACTTCATCAAAAACTCAATTCGGTTATTTCTTCTTCGGCGACATCGGCTACCGCTATCAGCGCCCCAACGGCTTCATGTTTCGTGTAGGCGTTTCGCCGTCGTTCAACTTTGGCGACAAGTACGGACTCAACAAGGCTGCTTTCTTTCCGTACATAGGCTTCGGTTGGTCGTTCTAAGCAGACCAGAACATTTTCAAACAATTTAAACAAATAAGCGTATGAAGAAACTATTGTTATGCTTGTTGGCAGGTGTAATGTCCCTTACAAGCTGCGAATTGTCCGACCCTGATGGACTTGCCGACCCTATGAAGTGGAGCACGGTTCCGTCGGGCTTGAAGAACGGCGAACTGAAAGTGGAAGCCGAAGGAGGAAGCAGCCTGTTTGCCTGCAAAAACTACAAAAGTTTTTGGATTAGTAGCGTGAAGGAAGAAGGAAAATTCAAGGAAAACACTTCATACAAAGAGTTTGACGGAGGTTGGTATCTCGTCAAGATAGAGGACAACGAACTAAAGGTTATTATCAATCGCAACGAAACGAGCGCATCACGTTCCTTCACGGTTTGCGTGGAAGCAGGAAACGCCTTCGACGAATTCAAGTTCGTACAAGATGCAGCAAAACAATAATCTTGCAATATATACTATAACAGCAACAGCATCCGCCATTCAATCTCTTTTGGCGTCGATGTAACGTTTTAACGACATTATATAACAAGAGGGTGTGCATTCTACGCAAGAAACATAGAATGCACACCCTCATGTTATTTGTCCAGCCATTTCTTAAACAACGCCGCTTTCTCCTTGCTTATTACGATATTGTCATCCTCGCAGCCTTTAAGCTTCACCATCAGTTTAGAACCGAAGTAAAAACTGATTTTCCTGATGCCATTAATGTTGGCGATATACTGTCGATTGAGACGGAAGAAACGGCCAGGGTCTAAAGTCTGCTCCAGTTCGTTCATGCTCATGGACAGCGGATAGGATGTGCCGTCGACGGCAAACGCCGTGATTCGGTTGTCGCGCATATTGATGTAGCTTATGTCGTCGACGCAGAGCATGCAAAGCTCGTCACCTTTCGTGATTAGGAAGCGCTCACGGTATTGGCGCGTGTCGTTAAGCACGCCATGCAGAGGACTCACTACGGCAGACTGTTGTGCATTGCGGTTAAGCTGCAGCTTGCCGATTGCGGCACGTAGCTCGTCTGCGTCAATCGGCTTCATCAGATAGTCGAGTCCGTTGTTCTTAATCGCCTCCATTGCGTATTCATCGTAAGCCGTAGTGAAGATCACAAACGACTGTGGCATCACCTTGCGGAACGCTTCAAACACGTCACCGTCAGCAAGTCGAATGTCGGAGAAGATAAGGTCATAGTCGTTGTTGGCGGCAAGCTCCTCTGTCACCTCCGCCACACTTTTCAGCGGTCCATGCACGTCTATCGTGTCGTCAATATCCATAATGAGCCTTTTCAGACGTCTTGCGCTGAAATGGTCGTCTTCTATAATCAAAACCTTTTTCATCGTTCTTCTATTGTTTTCGTTTTATGATTGGCAGTCGCACCTCAAAGGCATCCTGTCTGGCTACGAACTCTGGCTCTGCCTCGCCCTCCAGTCGATAGCGTTGCTTTAGGTTGCTGATACCTATTCCGTACGACTCTATGCTCTGGTCGTTGGTCTGGTTGGTATATATGCGGTTGTTCTTTATGACGAGCATGTCGCCCTGGCGACTAAGAGACACATGAAGCTCGGTGTCGCTCTGCGGACAGTTGTGCTTCACGGCATTCTCGATGATAAGCTGTAGACTCAGCGAGAGGATGTATTCGTCGCGGTCACCGTGCAAATCGTCGGTGTGCAAGACGATGGCGTTGTCGTAGCGCATGTTGAGCAGACCGATGTACGACTTGATGAAGTCGGTGCCGTCGGCAAGGGTTATATACTCCTTGTCGATATGCTGAAGTATGTAGCGGTAGATATGTGAGAGTTTCACGACATAGTCCTCAGCCATCTTCGGGTTTTCCCCTATCATTCCAGCAAGTGAACTAAAACTGTTAAACACGAAATGTGGGTCCAACTGCAGCATAAGGTATCGCTTCTGTAAGGCGAGGTTCTCCTTGCCTTTCAGAACAATCATGTCGGAGAAGTGCATCGAAAGGTGGATGAGTGCTACAAGACTCGCTATCAGTCCAAATAGGAAAGACGTTCCCCAGATATCCTGCATCATAAGCTTAGGTGCTACAAGGCTCAGCAGCAGTTCGCAGCCACCAGCAATAAGCAGGTTGAAGCCCAACACCACCAGTCCGTTCTGCACGAACACACGGTGGGTCTGCCCTTCGCGCCAAAAGCGCCGCTGTCTGAACAGCCATCGGTTGAGATACAAACTCGAAAGCGAGAACAAACCGCAGAGTGCAAAGTCGACAAGCAACTCAGGATACAGTCCGTTTACCGACTGTAGGAAGTCTGGCAGGTCTACCAATATCCAGATGATATCGTACAGGAAGAAGAAGATAAGCGAGTAGACAAGCCACTCAAGGAAAGAGTTCTTGGATCTATGCATAATTATATAATAAAATGATTATCCTTGCTCCAACAAGTTCTTGTCTGTCAAGAAATCCAAGAGTCCGACAGTCAACACACCGAGTTCGTCCTCCTTGCGGTGAATGTCATCACCAACAATGACAAGGTATTTATGACAAGGTATTTAGAGTACTATTTTTGATATTAGTATCACATTTTACACCGCAAAAATAGCGTTTTTATCTCGAAATACAGCATAAACAATAGAAAAACTGCGTTTATCAAGTAAAGATGAGGTTTGATTTGATAAAAAACCGAATTCTTTATCACCGTTTGGAAACAAATCGTTATCTTTGTATCATAATTCAATAGCATTATGGCACAGATGAAATTGATACCAGCAGACAACATGAAAGATAAACTTTGGGGTAAAAGAGGTATACCAGAGCGCGAAGCCATGGAAGCCAAGCTCAAAGAAGATGTGAACGCCTATATTGTAGGCGAAGCCATACGCAAGG
>UQHJ01000113.1 GCA_900540885.1 uncultured Prevotella sp. | reverse complement strand
CGAAAACGTTTTAAGAAGACGAGTGTGTAACCTTATTGCAGCTGCACACTCGCATACGTAATCCCTTAATGGGATGAAAGCATTAGACAAACGATGAAGTTCCGATGCAATATTTCGTCATTATTATGGGGGGAGATAACATTTATAACAACTCCAACAAATCAGTGTATTTGTTTAGCTTTGCAAGCTAATTAAAAAGTAGAATGACAAGATACAATAAACCACCTCTCAACTATTCAGAACAAGTAAAACTACTTGAATCACGAGGCTTGATTATAGGAAATAAGAAGAAAGCCGAACGATTGTTGGCTAATATCAGCTACTATCGTTTGAGTGCATATATGTTGCCGTATAAGGTATGCATGAATGGTTTTATACAAGACCTATTCAAAGATGGTACAACTTTGGATATGGTTTATGACTTATATAAATTTGATAGAAAACTTCGATTGCTACTTTTCGATGCGATTGAACGAATTGAAGTAGCCATCCGAACGCAAATAGTGACTCAACTGAGTTTGAAATACGGATCACATTGGCAAGATAATCGTAGCATTTTCAGAGAGCCTCGCCAATGTAGAAGACGAAATGGGACTACATTCACTGATGATGTGTTCAGTGATATTCAAGAACACATTCAAGATAGACTACGCAATGATCGTTCCGAAACATTCATACAGCATTATCGAGAAACTTATTCTGAACCTACTAATCCACCTTCATGGATGAGTGTAGAGATAATGTACTTCAACCAACTATCACGTATTTGTGATGGTTTGAAACAAAGAGCAGATATCGTAGGCATTGCAAAATACTTTTCTTTGCCACCCAAAGAGTTCCAATCATGGCTTCATGCTCTTAATTTTATTCGCAACTTGTGTGCTCACCATGCACGCTTATGGAATCGAGACATGAATATTGTTCCAGAGAAATTGGAGTTTTCAAGGACTCTAACGTGGATAAGCAATCCTGATACAGTTAGGCGCAACAAAGTGTATTATACATTGTGTATGGTCAATTATTTCCTACAGACGGTAACGCCACGTTCAATGTTTAGAAAGAGATTGAAGGTTTTATTGCAGCAATATGCGGCTGTACTTGATTTATCTTCAATGGGGTTTCCTAAAGATTGGGAAAACGAAGAAATGTGGAAATAAATGCTTAGTTCATTGTATAATTAGAAATGAATGTTTATCTTTGCAGTTGTAAAAAGATAGTTCTATAACTAAAAGATAATAGGCCTTTCAGGCTTGCCTTTTAGGCAGCATACTTGAGGGGCGTTCTTTAATAACGTTGCTCATTTATTGAGCAACGTTTTTCATAAGTGCCCACATCGGCAGGTCGCGATGTCTGCACTATAAAAAAGATGACTGGGAATGTAGTGATTATTATTGCATTCCCTTTATTTATATTTAAGCTCTCCCTTTCGGGCAATCCTTTCATTTCTAGCCGCCATGCGCATAGCCAAAGAGCCATGCGCACGGCGGCTAGAAATGAAAGACTTTAATCACCTACATATTCACCGTCTTTACACCATTCTTAATAGAAATTCCTTTATAATTTTCACTTACTTGACGACCTGATATGTCGTAGCGAGGAGCATTGTAAGCGTTCGTAGTATCTACTGTGCTCTGAATAACATCTGTAGATAATTGCTTAACAGACAACACATACACCTTAGTCTCGTAAGGTTTGAGTGTGCCTACGTTCAATGTGTTTTCTACATCAGCCTTCGTTTTTGACCATAGTTCACTGCAAGTATAGACGGTATTTTCTTGAAGATAAAGGTCGGTAAGCTTGAGTGCAGGAATCTCTACATCCGAGCCACCACGATTAGTAACCGAAACAGCCATACGGCCATTTACCAAGTCTTTCACGTAAATGTCGTAACCATTATTAGAGTAGTTCTCTTTTCCTGTTGAAAGGGCCTCCATATATTCTGCCTGTTGTCCGAGCGCGTCTTGGTTAATCGCAAGGATTTCAGTATTGGTCAACGTTTCGACATCGGCTTCGGTAATCAATGGATTAGGCATTGTTTGACCACTATTGGCCTCGCCTTTAGGAGTTTCACGAAGATCGCAAGTCAGAGCCAAGGGGCTTGCAAACATACACCACAACGACATTTGTGAGCGAGCCTGTGCATCGTTTAAGCCAGTGATTTTACCACCATTTTGCTGATGGCCTGCTGTATTATTGCTCGGTCCGCCCAATCCATGAAGACCGATACACATCATGTCGAGGTCGTTGAAACGGTTCACACCAGCATACATCCACAAGCGGCGAACTTCATCCACACCACCAATTACGCCTGGGCGTGAGTTGTTACCCACCCAGTCTTCGCGAGCATCACTCGTAGCACGCCAGCTTGAGCCACCAACTTCAGCGCCCCAAGTCCAAGGCTGTGTTTTACCCCACTCACAAATATTGAATACGAATGGGATATTGCCCTTTGCCTTGCGTTCTTTGTTGAGTTCAGCAATGACCTTACCCATCTGTGAATAGCTCACCTGGGTGCTTGCCTCGCGGTTGCAATAGTCATACTTCAGCATATCTACGCCCCATGAATCGAACAAAGCAATGTGTTGTGCTTCATGACCATAAGACCCTGGCTGATAATTTTCACAAGTCATAGAACCTGCATCACTATAGATGCCCAGTTTCATCTTGCTATTGATTTTCTTTAAAGCAGCCTTCAGTCCACTAATACCCTCGGGGAATTTTGCAGTATCGTAAGTCAAATCATTTTTATCAGAAGTCTGCTTAGCCCATGCGTCATCTAATACAATGGTATTAAAGCCTGCGTCAATCAAGCCATACTTTTGCATACCCTTAGCAATCTCCACCATCTTATCGTGGCTAATGGCACGTGCAAACCAGTTCCAAGTAAGCCAACTCATCATAGGAGTGGGTGACTGCATGTGGCTATCCACAATGAGGCGAACCTTGGTCAAAGCCTCGTCTTCGTCATCGGCGCCCTTGGTTTTAACAATGTAAGTGTATTCACCCTCGGTAGTGGGAGCTGTACCCGATACGTACTTGTATTTGTTACCCACATTTACGCGGTCGTCCTTCAGCTCCAAGGTGGAAAGATTGGCATCAAATTCAACACCAGTTACAGTTTCTCCCTCGTTGGGCACCAACTTGTGAATATAGGGAGCACCAGGGAGCGCATACATCAATGTGGCGCAAGGCATTGACCCTGCTGATGGGTCAACAAATTGCCAAGCAGAGTTGCGGTCGTTAGCATTGTAAAGGTTTAACACACAATTGTTGGCAACGCCGCCTGTAAAGTTCCACGATGCGGAACTTGCTTGAGGCTCTGCAATTTCGCCCGGAATGATGGCAACTGTTTCGTCTGAAAGATAGTAAAGTTGCCAAGTATTGGCTGTTGTTTGATCGGTAGTGTATTTTACATTACTCTTTGCCGTTTCGGTGGTGTTACCACCATTGTTAGTTGCTGTGTAGTAAATGTAGCACTTGGCCGATTGATCGTAGATGTAATACTTACCAAGCTCGCTTGATTCTACAAAGAGAAACTTATCAGCCTCGCCACGCTTTGTGGTGTGGTGAATGTCGTCACCAATTTTCTTGATAAATGCCTCGGGCATATGCAAGAAGTAGGGATATTTCTTCTCAGCGTCAACACTTGTTGTTGGTGTGAAATACTGTACAAACTTCACGTCTACCTGATAGTTTACATTATCAATGGTTACCTTTGCCAAGCTTCCACCACCTACGCTAACTTTTACGTCGTTAAGTTGGAGTTCACCTTCCACCGTAATTGTTTGATTACCTTGAGCATTCAATCCCTTGAAATCTTGCCCATTGATAGTTACCGTAGCTGTATTGGGCATACCATCGCTAAAGAGGATGTATTCGTGTTTTACACCAACTTCTTTAAGGAGCCATCTTGAGCCACTATCTTGTGCACCATTGTCCTTATAAATGCCAAGCGTAACCGTTCCATCTTCAGGGTTAGAAGTTCCAACGCCACAAAACCAATTCAAGTATTTAGCTGCCACGCCTGTGGTATTGTAAGGCTGGAATTGATAGTAACCATTATTGACTTCTGTAATTTTGTAAATGGCACTTTCTTGCTTATCATCGGTCATTGACACAAAACCTACTTGATTAGAGTAACCATCTTGCGTTGTATAACTTACCCACTTACCAGCAGTCACGTTGTAAATGTAGTAAGAGTCTGCCTTATCACTTTCGTAGAAGGCAAACTGTGCATAATTTTTTGGATTTTTTGTAGGCGATGTCGTCGCGTTACAATAATAACCCTGTGCATTAGCCATGGTGTAGCAATGCTCTGGTTTTCCTACTGTGGGGAGCGTTGTGCTCACCGCAATACCTGCAAGGGCTGTCAATGCTGTAGTCAGCATACATACCACAAGTAACATTCTCTTCATATTCATTATTTTGATGGTTCGTTAGATTTTAGGGTGGTTCTATAAATTCTGAGATTTATGGTACCCAATTCTGATGTGCGATTTGCATGATCTTGAAAGCGTCTTTCTGATAGTAAAATCAGTCACATAGCCCGCTATGCTCCTTCATTTACAATCAAAAATACACTCCCAATACCATATAAATCCCATCATCAGAATTTATAGAACCACCCTTATATTTATCGGCTAGCTACATTATACCACCGACCGAAGAATCCCTTAATCGCAACAGAAGTCTGAGCCATAGCAGAGATATAGCAAGAAGTGTCTCTCCCTGCCAAAAGTAAAGTTAAGATTCTCTCAAATTGTGGTGTTAGATATTATTAGTCATGCAAAAATATTATTTTTTAATTGATATGACAAAATGGGGGGTATTTAAACTTCATTAACTATAAGGTTGTCCTTATGAAAAGAGGAAGAAGATTAAAGGGTAGCAAGGTCACGATGAAGCATAACTTGTTGTCCTCTAATGATTTTTATTAGAGGCTCTATATTGTCAACACCAACTATTCACTATTTGTAATCAGTTCGCAGTTCTCCTTTTTTAGAAGAGTTCAAGCTCCAATTCATATCTTCGTCAGAAAAGTTTAGACGACTTCTTATATTATCTGCCATATTTATATCCATTTTCAAAATCACAATTTATAGGTATTTTACAAATTCTAAATAAGCTAGACCTTTGCAACCCGATAAAAGGAATGGATATGAAAAAAGGATTAGGAAAAATCAGAAAGATTAAAAAGAAATATTGCTGTCCGGTAAAACTTTTTTAAGCAAAATAAATTAGGGCTGTCACTTCTCACGAAGTATCAGCCCTTTTGGT
>UQHJ01000112.1 GCA_900540885.1 uncultured Prevotella sp. | reverse complement strand
GTCTCGCCTCAACTTGACCGACCAAGTGCTTCCTGCCAATACGGGCGTTATCTTGGCTGCTAACGAAGCTAACACTTTCATTCCCGTGCCTGCTACAACAGCCCCTGAGGCTCCCACTGACAATCAACTGCAAGCCACAAGTGGTGCTGCCGTAACGGTTGACCCTGCAACCAATGCCTATATTTTTACGGCTAAAGATAATATCGCCTTCTTCGGCTTATTGTCAAGCAGCAACCGCAGCATCAAAGCCTTTAAGGCTTATCTTACAGTTGAAAGTAACGCTGCACCTCGCTTGAGCCTCAACTTTGGCGATGATAACGTTACAACGGGCATCAATACGATAACAAACGGAGAGCAGAAGGCCGACATCATCTACGACTTGAGCGGACGCCGCGTAATGAACGTACAACGCGCTGGCATTTACATTGTGAATGGTCAAAAGCGCCTTATCAAATAAACACGCTCCTCTCTACTATCACAATAAATAATGAATTATCAAGACATGAAGAAAATATATATCAAGCCCCAAAGCGCTATTTATACGTTCGAAGCTGCCACAATGTTGGCCGGCTCATTAGACGGCCAAGAGGTTAAGATGGATAGCAGTAATCAATACGAAGGTGATGCCTCACTCTCTAACAAACGTGAAAACCCTATCTGGAACAATAGCTTGCTAAGCAACGACTAAGCAAGGCATACAACGCATAAAAAAAATAACTTCTGCAAGTGAAGACTTGCAGAAGTTATTTTTTTATGCAGATTACTATCCATAAACTGCAATTTAGCAGTCTAATTGGGGGGCGGGTCCTCACCTGGGGGCGACGCGTCCCCGCGTCGGCATTGCCAACTTGGGGCTCGATGCCCCAAGTTGGCAATACTTGATATATTGATATTCATGTATTTGCAAGTCAAGGCATCGAGCCTTGACTTGCAAATGCCGACGCGGGGACGCGTCGCCCCCAGGTGAGGGCGCGCCCCCCAATTAGGCAGTTCTTCTCTACTTAATCAACAAAGCACCTGTCTCATCAAGTACGACGTGATACGTTTTACCCTTTTGCGTATTGAAGCTGAGCGTTTGCGCGCCATAGCGCAAACGACATGTAGCACCTGAACCTGAAGTGATCGTGGCGTGCGTTAACTTGCCGTCACACCAAGCAAGGTCGACACCAAAGTTGCCACGCGCACGCAGTCCTTGAATGCTTCCCGTAGCCCATGCATCGGGCAATGAGGGTAAGAGATCAATACAGCCAGCATGACTCTGCAACAACATCTCTGTCACACCCGCTGTGCCACCAAAGTTGCCGTCTATCTGGAAGGGAGGGTGTACGTCCCAAAGGTTATCGGCTGTACCGTTCTTCAAGAGGTTGCCATAAAGCACGTAAGAGTGGTTGCCGTCATGTAAGCGTGCCCACTGATTGAGTTTCCAACCCATGCTCCAGCCCGTAGCACCGTCGCCACGATGTTCGAGCACCACCTTTGAAGCCTCAGCCAAGGCGGGAGTGGTTAAAGGCGAAATGGTATGACCTGGGTGAAGGCCAAAGAGGTGGTTGACATGGCGGTGTTGGTCGTTAGGGTCGTCAATGTCGCGACTCCACTCTAAGAGTTGTCCGTAACGACCTATCTTATAAGGAGCCAAACTGCGCAGAATGTCCTCCCACTTTTTCACCTCGTTAGCATCGGTGTGCAACACCTGCGCTGCACTGATGCAATCGAGCAATATTTCACGAATAACTGCGTGCGTAAACGTGGTGCCTTCGTCAATAGGACCGTGTTCGGGCGAAGTAGAAGGAGCTGCCGTCAGTGTGCCGTCCGCCTTGCGCCACAAGAAGTCTTCGCAGAAGAGGGCACAGCCCTTCATCAAGGGATAGGCCGTTTGACGCAAAAAATGTTCGTCGCGCGTATAATCATAATAGTCCCAAAGGTGAGTAGCCAACCACGAAGCCGCCATTGGGTTGTAGTTCCACGACATATCTGCCCCTTCGAGCGGAGCGGTGAAACCGAAGATATTGGCCGAGATACCAGCTGCCCAACCGCGAGCGCCCCAATAGGCCTTAGCGGTACGTTCGCCGGGCTTTTCAAGCAGACGGATAAAATCCGTCAAGGGCTCTGCACACTCCGTAAGGTTGGTAGGCAAGGCGGGCCAATAGTTCATCTGAAGGTTGATATTGTTGTGATAGTCCACACGCCAAGGGCCGTCCACATTGTTATGCCACATACCTTGTAGGTTGGCGGGTAAGTTGCCAGGGCGCGACGATGCAATGAGCAAGTAGCGGCCGTATTGATAATAGAGCGTTTCGAGTCCAGCGTCCTTCACGCCTTGACGATAATCGGATAAGCGTTCGTTGGTAGGGTTGGTAGAAGTTGGGCCGTCCAACGTAAACTTTACACGATTATAGAGCGCAGCATAGTCGGCATAGTGTTGTTTGAAAAGCTTCAAAAAGCCCGTTTTCACCGCATTTTTCATCCAATGTTTAGTAGTGTTTACAGGATTAACGCCTACGTAAGCCTTGTTGTCGGTAAAGTCGGGATTGTAGTTGGGAGCATAGTCCGTATCAGCCGTGAGCAAGAGAGTAACCTCATCAGCATTGGTTACTGTCAATTGGCCGTCAGCATACGTCACGCTGCCGCCCTTCGCAATTGCTTTGATGCGAACGACGTATTCCATGCCGTTATTGTCGAGGTGGGCCACGTAGCACAAGCCATTTTTGCCGTCGGCTGAGAATGCGCCTTCACTCACAGGATTGGGAGCGTACTTGAGCGTGAAGTTTTGTTTTCCTCGTTGACTGGCCGTTAGGCGAATGGCCATCACATTGGCAGGATAAGAGATAAAGCTCTGGCGCTCATAGTGTACCCCATTGGCTGCTGTGAAACTTACACGTGCGAAAGCGGAGTCTACCGACAAGGCTCGACGATAGTCACGCACGCCTTCGGGATTGATGTCAGTCTCTAAGGTCAACTCTCCCATTGTCGTGAACGACCCAAAGCGGAATTGGGGTTCGCCCGTTGCCTCATAAGGAACGGTGCTGTTAAAGTTTTGGGTGGTGAGTTGTGCGGCCTTGTTCCAGTCGCCGTCGGTGAATGCTTGGCGAATATCCTTCAGCACATGAGCAGACTGTTTGTTTTGGTTCCAATAGTCGGTAGCACCTTTGGCCGTGTTGGGACCACCGCGCCACAAGGTCTTTTCGTTCAGTGTATAACGCTCCGTGGCAATGCTTCCCATCACGTTGCAGGCGATGCTACCATTGCCTAAAGGTAGGGAGCGATATTCCCACTCGTGGTCGGAATTGACGGCAGAATCGCCCGCTCGCACGGGTTTGCTACTGTGATCTTTTTGCCCTTTCCACCAACACTGTTGTCCATTGAGCGTGGTGGGTTGGTCAAACCATACTTCGTTGGTTTGAGCTTGCCCCGCCAAGGGCGCAACGGCAAGCAAGGTGGTAAATAGTAATTTATGCATGGGATAATGTGATAATGTGCTAATGTGATAATTTGCTAATGTGCTAATGTGATAATATGCTAATGTGTGAATGATTACGCTTTGTCTAATCCTTCTAAGGCGCAGCGAATATTGCGTGTGAGTCCCTCGAATTTTGCCCTTTTCACCGCGCTTTTACGAAACAATTGACGATATTCTTCCTCGGTCAAGCAGCCCCACTGCGCTGCGGTCATGTTCAGAAGCGAAGGTCGAGGCTGAAAGGCGGCTATCGTGGTTGGGGTGGCAAATCGTTTGTTCCACGGGCAGACTTCAGCACAGCGATCGCAGCCATAGAAGCAATGGCCCAACTTGCCTTGTACTTCGGGGGGAAGTTCGCCACGATGCTCAATCGTGAGGTAGGATAGACAGCGACGCGCATCTAACGTGCCGTCGCCATGCAAAGCGTGCATGGGACAGGCAGCGAGACAGGCGGCACACGTTCCGCACCGATTTTTAGCCTTTTCATCGTAAGCATCTACTTCGTCCGTCAGCACCAATTCGCCTAAGAAGTAGTAGCTTCCCATACCCGGAATGATGAGTTGCGAATTGCGTCCTCTCCAACCAATGCCGCTCTGTTCGGCCCAGTACTTCTCATCAATCGGGGCTGTATCGACAAAGCAACGTCCGTCAACAAGTTCTACCAATCTTAGTCGCTGCATCATACTGCGCAGCATCTGTTTCACCACTTCATGATAGTCTGTTCCGTAGGCATAGCGTGACAAACGGAGCCTATCCGTACTTCCATTTTGCACGGTTTCATCGCAAAAAGAGGATTTTTCGGTGTTTTGATTGTCACAACTGGCGGGATTATAGTTCACGGCCACCGACACGACGGTCTTTGCCCCTTCTACCAACAAGCGTGGGTCAAGTCGCACGTCAACATTACGTGCCAGATAGTCCATATCGCCCTGTTCGCCTCGTGAGAGCCACGCTAAGCGTTCGGTCTCTCGCGCGGGACTTACTCTTTCGGCACGTGCAATGCCACAGACCGAAAATCCTTCAGCCTGTGCCGCTTGTTTTATGTCAATGGAACGTAGCATTCTGTAGCTTTATAAGATTGTAGAATAAGAAGGTTAACCAAACGTTTAATTCATTACACGTTTTTGCAAAGCGAATGCAGAACGTCAAGCTTGCTTGAACGTTATGCTGAGCCGTAGCCTATCTTATGCAAAGATAGTAAAAATAGTTTACGCATACTTAAAAGAGCGGAGCAACATACCGCTGTATGCTCGCTCCGCTCGTCAACTATATTCAACTAAACGATTTATTACGAGTGCAAATATAATCGACACACTTCGCATAAGGTGTCCACTTGCTATACATTGTTGTCCGATTGCTACAAAAAAGGTGTCCGATTGCTATCAATCGGACACCTTTCCATGTTCTTTTTATTTTACTGCTCTTGCTTTTCGCGCCACTCGCGGGGAGTCATGCCCAGTCGCGTGGAAAACATCTTGTATAACTGACTGCGTGACGAGAACCCACAAATGGACGAGATGCTCTCATTACTATAATCGGGGTGGGCCAATATGAGACGCTGAGCCTCAGCAAATCGCAAGTCTGACAGCCAAACGCGGAAGGTCTGACCTAAGTGCTGTTCAAAATAAGCACTGAGTTCGCGACGTGTCACCCCAACTTGTTGGGAGAGTTTGGCCATATTGACATCGCTCTCGGTAAATCGCTCTTCATCACACCATTGCGTCAAGCACTGGCCTATTGAGGCGATACGTTCGTCCGATAAGTGGGTAGTCAATGAAGTTGACTCGGAAGAATCGGTGCCTTCGATTTCTGTCGCAGTTTCTACTATATCTTCTTCCTCATCGCAAGACAACACGTCTTCAAGCGGCTTCATGTTATATCCCAGGGC
>UQHJ01000111.1 GCA_900540885.1 uncultured Prevotella sp. | reverse complement strand
AAGCGACTATAAGTAGATGCTCAAAACCTGCTGCTGCCGCGGGTTACAAACCCGCCCCCCAATTAGGCAGATAAATTCCTAAATACTGGATGTTCATCAGCGAGAAGCGTGATCAATGGGTAGCCGATTCTACGGCTTATATGGCCAAGGCCAACAAGTACACTAATGATATTATAGACTACCTTGAAAAGTTCCAGGCTGCTCTTTCTAACAAGAGTATTGTCATGAACCAATGGAGCATGTCAACGAATGGTAAGTACATCGCTACGGCTATGGAGGACAACAACCTTCGTTACACTTATCCTGCTTACTTCGACCTCACAGGCGAAGAACCTCAGTTGAAGTTGATTGAGTCTATCACCGATGGTTTGGCTTCAAGCGTATCAAACAACGGTACACTCATTGCCAACGCTCCTGCTATGGAATATACACGTAACGCTTCGGTCATCAACATCACCGAAAAAGATGCACAGCCCGTTCCCTTCTACGACTACATCGCTGCCCGCGATGCAAAGGCAGGTGAATTTTTGAAGACGAACTATAGCTTCAACGTTCCCGTGAGCGATGGTTCTGACGAACCTGGCGATGGGGGCGATTGGGGCGATGGCGGCATTGACGACGGCGGCTTTGACGAAGGGGGTCTCTTCTCTGCTAAGAAGAACATTCGTCCTATGGACTACGTCATCGTGCCCGATAGTATCGTTACAGGTACTGTCTCTATCAACTCTGATGCTACCATTTTCTTAAGCTTCATGCGTGAAGAATTCTCTAACGCTGACGGCATAAGCGTTGACCGCTCTTACATTATCGACTTAAACAAGGACGCTACCTCTGGCATTCACGCTGTTAAGGCTGACAACACCGCTAACGGCACCGTTATTGCTCGCGAATACTACGGCATCAATGGCCAGCGCCTTGGTCGCCTTCCCTTGAAGGGTGTATATCTCGAAAAGATTATCACTACCAATGGTGTTAAGACGGTGAAGAGAGTGAAATAATAAAACATTTGTGGATTTAGAATAGTGTAATGGCTATTCTAAATCCATAAAAACAATGAAGAAAGAAAAGAAGGAGTCTCCCACTACCTTATAAAATAAAAGGGAAATATGTAGCTATATAAGTAGGTGTTCGAAATTAGTTTATATTTAGATGTTCCCAATAGAGTACTTTTGATATAAACTAATTTCGAACACCTTCTTTACAATTATATCCTTAAACAAAGGAATTAAAGCTCTATAACGTATCACATAAGAAAATACGGTTGAAAACTGCAATTTTGGAGGCGGGTTACAACTCCGCCCCCAAAATTGCAGTTTTTCAAATTAAATGTCAATGCCCCATGCAATAAAGAGAAACAATTTACGTTATATATACGAAAAGGCTACATCTATATCCTTGAAAAAGGAGAAATAACGACAGATTGACATATTATAATGGAAAAAAATTGCTAATTCAAAAAAAATACCGAAATTAGCCACTTATATAGGGTAGCCAATGCACATTTCACCATTTTGGGATACTAAATAACCTATTAAGATTAGCGTAAGAGCACTCTATATTATTACAACACCAAGCAAGAAGAAAAATGACCATTACCATTATTACCGCAACATATAATAGTGCCGCAACTGTACGCGATACGTTTGAGAGCATTTTAAGTCAAACCTATAGCGACATTGAATATATTGTGGTTGATGGTGCTTCGACTGACGGCACTGTAGACATTATAAAATCTTACGAACCTCGCTTTAATGGCCGTATGCGCTGGATAAACGAAGCGGATAAAGGAATCTATGATGCCATGAACAAAGGCATTGCTATGGCTACAGGCGACGTGATTGGTATACTTAACTCTGACGACTTTTACACCTCGAACGATGTATTGCAAACCGTTGTCAATACTTTACAGCAAGACACAACGATAGATGCAGTCTATGGCGATGTACATTATGTTGCCCCTAACGACTTAACACATTGCGTTCGCTATTATTCCTCTAAGCCATTCCGCCGTATGTGGATGCGTATGGGCTTTATGCCTGCTCACCCTTCCTTCTATTGCAAACGGGAATTGTATCAGCAGTATGGAACGTTTGACCTTACCTTTAAAGTGGCAGCAGACTTTGAAAATCTTTTACGACTCATCTATCTAAGCAAGATACGTATGCAATACATTGAAAAGGACTTTGTCACCATGCGTACAGGTGGGGCTTCCACTTCAGGATTTAGCAGTCATTGGCAAATTACCAAAGACCACCTCAAGGCGCTGAAGAAGAACCATATCTATTCAAACGTATTCTTATTAGGATTACGCTATTTGTATAAAATAGCCGAGATGATAAAGCAACATTAAGTTACAATCCGAAAGACGATACAAAAAGATTAATGAAAAGATTAATGGCATACGAATGGACATTAATCGCTTCATTAATCTTTTTTTGTTTCAAATATCCCTTTCTCTACTTATATCTGAACACGTCCAACCCTAAATTATACCTTCGTTATATCATTATATATGATTTAAGTGTTAACTTTACACCGTTGAATAAAGAAACAACAAAGCATGAAAATTATCATTGCCGGAGCTGGCGCTGTGGGCACCCACTTAGCCAAACTCCTGTCACGCGAAAATCACGATATAACGCTTATCGATGAATCGGCTGAAAAGTTAGAGGACATATCCTCTAACTTCGACATACTAACGCTGACCAACCGCCCTACGTCTATCTCTGCCCTTAAAGAGGCCGAAGTGGGCACAGCCGACCTTTTCATCGGCGTTACGCCTGATGAAGCACATAACATGACAGCTTGCATGTTGGCCTACAAGTTAGGAGCAAAAAAGACCGTGGCACGTGTTGATAACTATGAATACACACTGCCTCAACACCGCGAATTTTTCAAGACTGTAGGCATTGGGTCAATTATCTATCCCGAAATGTTGGCTGGACAAGAAATTCTTCACAACATCAAACGCAGTTGGATACGCCAATGGTGGGAAGTGCAAAATGGTGCACTCATTCTCTTAGGAGTAAAGGTGCGTAGCAATGCACAAATTCTTGACCAACCTCTAAAAGACCTTTGCGGCCCCGACTCGCCTTATCACATTGTAGCCGTAAAACGTGGAGACGTCACCGTCATTCCTCATGGTGCTGACTGCCTACATGCGCTCGATGTGGTCTATTTTATGACTACGCCTAAATACGTTAACTACATACGCGACATCGCAGGTAAAGAAGAATATCCCGATGTATCAAACGTATTCATTATGGGGGGTGGAAGTTCGGCCGTTCACTTAGCGAATGCCATGCCGGACTACATGCATGCCAAAATTATTGAAAGCGACGGACGACGCGCCGAAAGGCTCAACGAAGTGGTAACCAACCGACATGCCATGATTATTCACGGCGACGGACGTGACCTCGCACTGCTTGAAGAAGAGGGCATACGCAAGGCACAGGCTTTTTGTGCACTAACCGAAAACTCTGAAACGAACATTCTCGCCTGCTTGGCTGCCAAACGTCTCGGTGTGCGCAAAACAGTAGCAATGGTCGAAAACACTGACTATATCGGCATGGCCGAAAGCCTCGACATTGGCACCATCATCAACAAGAAGACCTTTGCCGCCAGTCACATCTACCAAATGATGCTAAAGGCTGACATCACCTCTGTAAAGAGTCTGACCGTGGCAAATGCCGACGTGGCGGAATTTAGCGTACCAGCTGATGCCAAAATCATTCATAAAGCAGTGAAAGATCTGGATTTGCCTTCCAACATCACCTTAGGTGGCCTTGTCCGCAACGGCGTAGGTCAGCTCATCAATGGCTCTACCCACATTCTTCCTGGCGATACAGTCGTTGCCTTCTGCCTCAGCGGGGGGATTAAAAAGTTAGAGAAGTTCTTTAAAGAATCCAACGGATTGTTCGGATTAAACTAAGAGCTTAGAAGTGGGAGGGGAAGAGTAGGTTAAGAGGTTAGGGATAAAAAAAGTTAGTTTTGAAAACTAAACCACTAAACCCACTAAACTCATTAAACTAATAAACTTATTAAACCAATAAACTCATTAAACTCAAAAATATGGACATTGTAGAACGCTTCCTTAAATACGTTAGCTTCGACACACAAAGTGCTGAAGACCAAGATACGACGCCAAGTACAGCCAAACAACTTAAATTGGCTGAATACCTACGTGACGAACTCACAAGCATCGGTATGACAGAAGTTGAAATGGACGAGAACGGTTACGTTTATGCCACACTCCCTGCCAATACTGACAAAGAAGTACCAACAATTGGTTTCATCTCACACATGGATACCAGCCCCGACTGCTCAGGTGCTAACATTCACCCCCGCATTGTTGAACATTACGACGGAGGCGACATCGTACTTGATGCCGAAGCAGGCTTGGTAACTTCACCCAATAAGTTTCCCGAACTACTCGACCACGTAGGAGAAGACATTATCGTGACCGACGGCCACACGCTCTTGGGCGCAGATGACAAAGCTGGCATTGCTGAAATCGTACAAGCCATGGTACACCTCATCGAACACCCCGAGATCAAGCACGGTCGCGTCCGTGTAGGATTTAATCCTGACGAAGAGATTGGTCTGGGCGCACATAAGTTTGACGTTAAGAAGTTTGACTGCGCTTGGGGCTACACCATGGACGGTGGCGAACTGGGTGAGTTGGAATACGAAAACTTTAACGCTGCCAGTGCGAAGATTGAAGTAAAGGGCGTAAGCGTTCACCCGGGTTATGCAAAAGGGAAAATGATCAACGCAGCACGCGTTGCAGCTGAGTTCGCAGCTCAAATGCCCGTAACAGAAACGCCTGAACAGACCATTGAGTTTGAAGGTTTCTACCACCTTTTAGGAATTGAAGGCAACGTTGAGCACGCTACTCTTTCATACATTATTCGCGACCACGACCGCAAACGCTTTGAAAAGCGCAAAGCTTTTGTACAAAAGGCTGCAGAATGGATGAACGAACGCTATGGTGAGGGAGTCGTAACCGCTACTATCAACGACCAATACTACAACATGCGCGAAAAGATTGAACCCGTTCCTCACGTTGTTGACATTGTAATTGAAGCCATGAAGCAATGCAACATTCCATCTAAAGTTCGCGCCATTCGTGGTGGTACTGATGGAGCACAACTTTCTTTCATGGGACTCCCCTGCCCCAACATCTTCGCCGGAGGACTCAATTTCCATGGCCCACACGAGTTCTTACCCATTCCTTCACTCAAGAAAGCCTCTGAATTGGTAGTCAAAATTATTGAACTTACAGCTCAACGAGGCTAAAGAACTTTCCCACATATTTATCGAAGATATGCGCGCCACAAACGCGCCTACGTAATGCATGATTTTTCAACACACGCTACGTAGGCACATTTGTGGCGCGCATTTTATCTGCAAATTATCTGCCTAATTGGGGGGACGCGTCCTAACCTGGGGGCGACGCGTCCCCGCGTCGGCATTGCCAACTTGGGGCTC
>UQHJ01000110.1 GCA_900540885.1 uncultured Prevotella sp. | reverse complement strand
TTTTTGTGCGGTTTTGGGGACTAATACTGGAGGTTTGCATATTACTTTGGCTATTTCTAATTCCTTTTTTAGAGAAACATTAATGTTAAAAAAAAGCGCGAAGCGCGCCTTAATGTTCATTCCTGTCTGTAATGTTTCGTCAATCTTTTTGTACATTTGTACCCAAAATCATACAACAAGAACTATGACACAAGTAAAGGACTCTTGGAAAGAAAAAGGATACGTTGACGAACCTATCCCCGCAGGACTCGACCTCAAGGCCGAAATCCGTCGTATGTGTAAAGAGAAGAATGCTATCATCTTGGCACATTATTATACGGAGGGCGTACTGCAAGACATTGCCGACTTCGTAGGCGATAGCCTCGGACTGGCACAACAAGCGGCTAAGACGGACGCTGACATCATCGTGATGTGTGGCGTACACTTTATGGGCGAAACGAATAAGATTCTTTGTCCCAACAAGATGGTCTTGGTGCCTGACTTGAATGCTACTTGTTCTCTTGCTGAGAGTTGCCCAGCTGATGAATTTAAGAAGTTTGTCGAAGCGCACCCTGGCTATCAGGTTGTCTCTTACGTCAATACAACGGCTGCGGTGAAGGCACTGACGGACGTGGTCGTCACCTCCAGCAACGCAAAGAAGATCGTCGAGACCTTCCCGAAAGACGCGAAACTCATCTTCGGCCCTGACTATAACTTGGGCAATTACATCAACTCTGAGACGGGACGCAACATGTTACTCTGGAACGGTGGTTGTCACGTTCACGAACGTTTCTCGGTTGAGAAGCTCGTAGAGTTGAAGCGTGAATATCCTAAGGCAAAGGTTTTGGTTCACCCCGAATGCCGTGGTGCCGTGGTGAAGTTGGCCGACGTGGTAGGTTCGACAGCTGCACTCTTACACTATGCTATCGACTCTGACTGCGACACGTTCCTCGTTGTAACAGAAAGTGGCATTCTACACGAAATGCAAAAGAACTGCCCTGAGAAGCATTTCATTCCCGTTCCGCCCGATGACAGTACGTGTGGTTGCAACGAATGCAACTTCATGCGTCTCTGTACCCTTGAGAAGGTGTACAACACCTTGCGCTACGAATGGCCCACAATTGAAGTGCCTGCCGACGTGGCTGAACGCGCGGTGAAACCAATCGAGCGCATGCTCGAACTTAGTAAGTAACATTAACCCTATACGCGAACGTTAAAACAAAATACGAAGGTCGCGCTTCGCGCTCTGGTTTTTGAACATTAATTATCATTAATTAGTCATTAATTATTTCATTAATTATTCCTCGTCAATAGATTGAATTAACGACAATTACATGAAATAATTAACGAAGAAATTAATGAACAATTAATGATAATTAATGTTCCCTCCCCGCGCGAAGCGCGCCAAGACACTGAATGTTCACTTAACGTTCCCTCTGTTTAACGCCATTTCGTTATGAACGAAAGATTAAAGTTACTCCGCCAGTGGATGACAACTCAGCCCACTGCGCCCGATGCATATATCATTCCTACTGCCGACCCACATAATAGTGAATACGTGGCTCCCCACTGGGCTTGCCGCGAATGGATAACAGGTTTTACAGGTTCTGCTGGTCTGGCCATCGTCACTCAGAAGGAGGCCGTGCTTTGGACCGACTCACGCTATTGGCTACAAGCCGAGGAGCAACTGAAAGACTCGGAGTTCCAACTCATGCGCGAAGGCGCTGAAGGCGTTGCGAGCCCCGAAGATTGGGTGCTTAAACACGTAGGCTGTGACGCAAAGATAGGTGCTCCCGCTGAATTGATTAACGAAGCAGTACTCCAGATAGCCTATGCTATTGACGAAGAACTCATGTTTCGTCCTGACGATGCTGTAATCGTAACACGCGCCGATGCTTTCGACACGATTTGGACCGACCGCCCCGCCCTACCCGCTGCTCCTATCGTACCCCAAGACGCACGCTACACGGGCTGCAACGTCAAGACGAAACTGGAGCGATTGGAAAAGGAATTGACCCGTTCCAACTCTTGCGAGGACGATATGTTCGTCTTCAACGACCTGTCGGACATCGCTTGGCTGCTCAACCTTCGTGGGGCTGACATCGCATACAATCCCGTATTCTTGAGCTACCTCGTTTACGACCGCTGTCTTCACCACTTCTCGCTCTTCACCCACGACGATACGATGACGCCAGAGGCTATCGCCCAACTGCGCGAGGCTGACGTAACGATTTCACCCTACGCGGATGTAGTTCCCCTCTTACGTATGCCACAAATGCGCTTCAGCAATGGTCCATTCGGATTGACATCTATCAACTACCGCACGTTCGAAAACCCCGTGCCCCGTTGGCGCGCTCAAAAGGACGAGGCCGAAATGGAAGGCTTCCGTCAGGCTATGCTCAACGACGGTGTAGCCATGGTACGCTTCTTGCGTTGGTTGGACGAACAGATGCAAGCAGGGGCAACAGTTACGGAAATGGACATTGACCGTCAACTCACCGCCTTCCGTGCTGAACAGCCAGGCTTTGAGCAACCGAGTTTTGCCACTATTGCAGCTTATGGCGCTCACGGTGCGATCGTCCATTACGAGGCGGACGAGAAGAGCAACGCTACGCTCCAACCTCACGGTCTCCTCTTGCTCGATAGCGGTGGACAATACGCTTCAGGCACAACAGACATCACGCGTACCATAGCCCTTGGCCCCTTGACCGACGAGGAACGCCACGTCAACACGCTCGTTATGAAGGGACACCTTCGTTTGGCTTCGCTCCACTTCCCTGTGGGCACAAAGGGCCTACAGCTCGACCTCGCTGCACGCATTGATATGTGGGCCGCTGGCTACGACTTTGGCCACGGCACGGGGCATGGCGTGGGGGCTCACCTCTGCGTTCACGAAGGGCCTCAACAGATTCGCAAGGACGAGCGTTCTGCGACGCTCATCGGTTTCCGCTCGGGCATGACGATTACCGACGAACCAGGCATTTACGTTACAGGAAAGTTTGGTGTGCGCATTGAGAACACGCTTCTCTGCGTACCCGACCGCACGACGGACTACGGTAGTTTTCTCCGCTTCGAGGTGCTCACGCTCTGCCCCTATGACTTGCGCGCACTCGACCTCTCACTGCTATCACCGCGCGAGATTGAACAGATCAATACGTACCACCGCCACGTGCGTGAAACACTCCTCCCCCACCTCACCTCTGAGGCTGACCAACGCTGGTTGGCATACGCCACAGCTGCGATTGAGGAGGAGAGCTAAATTTTTGAGTTTAATAAGTTTAGTGAGTTTAATAAGTTTAATGAGTCCTAAGCCAATAGTACTTACATAACGCAAGCTTCTTTATATACACATTAAACTCATTAAACACATTAAACTCACTAAACTCATTAAACTCATCATTAAACTCATTAAACTCTCACATGGAAACAACCAGACAACAAAAAATAGCTCGCTTAATTCAGAAGGAGTTGAGCGACATCTTTCAGCGTCAAACGCAGGGCACACATGGTGTGTTAGTATCGGTTAGTGCCGTACGCATCAGTCCTGACTTGAGCATTGCACGCGGTTACTTGAGCATCTTCCCCTCAGAGCGTGCCGAAGAGATATTGAACAACATCAATGCCAACACACGCCAAGTGCGCTACGAGTTAGGCCAACGTGTGCGCCACCAGTTGCGCATCATTCCCGAGTTGAAGTTCTTTATCGACGACTCTCTCGACTACCTCGACCACATCGACGCTTTGCTAAAAGAATAACCTCCCCGAAAGGGGAGAATGTGGAAATGTGCAAATTCGAATTTAACAAGGGCGGGCTGAAAGCCCAATGGAGCACATAGCCCAGGGCAAGCGAAGCGACACCCTGGGTATCGCGTGTTGAAGCAGACGCGCCCTGTAAGGGCAAAAGCTTTAAGACATGGCGCAAGTATTGAACAAAATATACATACGGTGTTCCACTTTAAGACCGCTAAATCAGCTATCAAGCAAGAATAACAACATAAAGGGGTAAAGCTTTTGCCCTTACAGGGCGCGGAGACTCTACTATGCGGAAAACCCAGGGTGTCGCTTCGCTTGCCCTGGGCTATGTGCTCCATTGGGCTTTCAGCCCGCCCTTGCTGAATCCGAAACCTGAATATTGATAATCAAAGCACAGCCCAACACGCAGCAAGTAAAGGCGACCATTTGCACATTTGCACATTCTCACATTTGCACATTAAAATCCATGCGCCTACCCCTCTTTATGGCCCTACGTTACTTGTTTTCGCGCAAGCGCGTGGGAGCCATCAATATCATATCGGGCATTTCCGTCTTAGGAGTAGCCTTTGGCACAGCAGCCTTGTTGTGCACGCTTAGTGTGTTCAACGGCTTTCGCGACCTCATCGGCTCACTCTATACGGCCTTCGACCCACCTCTTATGGTGGTGCCCACTCAAGGCAAGTTTGCTACCACCGACGATCCTTCCTTACTCCAGATGATGCGCCAACCCGAAGTGAAAGCTGCCAGTTTCACACTGGAGGACCACGCACTCATTCTCTTTCGCGGCCGTCCCACCGTCATTACGCTCAAAGGCGTTGACGACAACTACGACCGCGTGACGGGCATTCGCTCTATTCTCTACGGCACAGGTCGTTACGAACTGCATCGCGGCACGTTGAACTATGGCATTCCGGGCATTGGCCTCGCCTCAACCATGGGCGGCATTGACTACGGCACACTTCAAATCTGTGCTCCTCGCAAGGGGGAACGCATCAACCTTGCCAATCCGGGCGAGAGCTTTAATGCCGACGACATCACATCGCCTCGCGTATGTTTTGATGTCAACCAACGCAAGTACGACGAGAATTATTTCATCACCTCGCTTGCCTTCGCACAAGGGCTCTTTGAACAACCGGGTTGCATCACGGCGCTCGAACTCAGCCTTCAGCCATCGGCCAACCCAGATGCGACGAAACGCAAAATGCAACAATTGGCAGGCCAGCGATTTAAGGTGATGGACCAATTGGAGCAACAGCAAGAGGTGTTTAACGTCATGAACATTGAGAAGTCGATGGCTTATCTCTTCTTGACGTTCATCTTGTTGGTAGCGTGTTTCAACATCATCGGTTCGGTGTCGATGCTCATCATCGACAAGCGCAACGATGTCGAAACGCTGCGCCACCTCGGTGCTTCCGACCGCCTTATCTTCCGCATTTTCCTTTACGAGGGTCGTATCATTGCCCTCTTAGGAGCTGCCATAGGTACGGTATTGGGTCTCAGCCTTTGTTGGGCTCAACAGGCGTTTGGCCTCATCAAGATGGGGTCGGACCAGAGCAACTTCATCATCGATGCTTACCCCGTTAGCATTCATGCCACGGACGTGCTGCTGGTGATCGCTACCGTCATCGTCGTCGGCTTCGCCTCCGTTTGGTGGCCAGTGAAACATCAAACCCGTAAACACGGGATTAACATCTAATTCACGCTTAACGTTAAGGATAAGGCGCGCTTCGCGCTTGGATTTGAACATTAATTATCATTAATTAGCCATTAATTATTTCGTTAATTATTTCGTTAATTATTTCATGTAATTGTCATTAATTTTTCTCTTTTGGTAATTAACGAGATAATTAATGAAAGAATTAATGGATAATTAATGAAAGAATTAATGGATAATTAATGAAAGAATTAATGGATAATTA
>UQHJ01000109.1 GCA_900540885.1 uncultured Prevotella sp. | reverse complement strand
GCGGAAAACGAGACTCGAACTCGCGACCCCAACCTTGGCAAGGTTGTGCTCTACCAACTGAGCTATTTCCGCATTGCACTGCTTAAACAGAAACGTTTGTTTCGTTTTTGCGAGTGCAAAGGTATGAAGTTTTTATTTAACCTCCAAATCTTTTTCAAACTTTTTTATCAGAAAAAGCATAAGCGGCTACATTAGCGAAGCCTATAAGGGGTACGATGAAGGCTACAGACATCGTGCTAGCATCGGCTACAAGTCCCATCATCAAAGGGCCTACGGCACCTCCTATGGGGGTCATCATCAACAGTGATGAAGCACGTTTGGTTAGTGGACCTAAGTCCTTGAGTGAAAGTGCGAAGATAGTGGGGAACATGATGCTTTCGAACACGTAGATCAACACTAAGGCCCCTAATGAGAGTACTCCCATATTGAGTACGACGGCCAATGTGGTGATAAACGTCCCTATGGCGCAAACGCGTAAGACTCGTTCGCTGGCAACGTGTTGCATTATAAAACTTCCCAATACGCGGCCTAACATAAAGAGTGATAAGCCACCGAATGATAATGCAATGCTTGCATCGCGGGCATTCATCCATCCGCCGTCGGCTACGTAGTTAATAAAGAAGCTGTTGATGGATATTTCAGATACTTCATAGCTAAACAAGGCAAAGAGGCCAAATAGGAATCCTTTATTCCGAAATAGACTGCTGATACGATGTTTTTCTGCCGTGGCTTTTGTTTCGTGCTCGTCTTGATGCGCAATCTCGGGCAGTTTCACTCGTGTAAATAGTAATGCTACAGCTAACACGACAATGCCCATAACGACGTAGGGGAGGGCAATGCGTTCGTTCCCACCATCGGAGAAGAGCAAGAGTCCACCAAATAATGGACCGCAGATACAGCCTAATCCGTTCAATGACTGTGCTAAATTCAAACGTGATGCTGCTGTTTCCACATCGCCCAATTCTGTCACGTAAGGATTGGCCGCCGTTTCAAGAAATACCAATCCACAGGCTATGATGAAGAGTGACATTAGGAAGAACTCAAATGACATGATTTGTGCTCCAGGCCAAAACAATAATGCGCCCAATCCATAAAGCAATAGTCCTACGATGACCCCCGTTCGATAGCCGCGGCGGTCGATAATAATTCCTGCAGGAATGGCCATTACAAAATACCCCAAGTAGAACATTACTTGCACCATTGAGGAATGGGCATGGTTCATACCAGGAATGACTAATTGAAAGTGCTTATTGAGTACGTCGAGTATGGAATGTGCTGCTCCCCAAAGGAAGAACAGGGACGTAATCAGTACAAAAGGTAGTATGTACTGTTTTTTTACTAGTGGTCTCAAAATGATAGGTTGTTAGTTTTTTTAGTTAACGAGTTAACAAGTTGACGAGTTAACGGGTTAACAGGTAGGTTCGTTTTTAGTTGACAAGTTGACGGGGAAGTTTGTTTTTATTGACGAGTTGACAAATAAGTTTGTGTTATCTGTTAGGGTGTACAGTTTAATGTCAACTCTTTCATTCGTCAATTATAATACAAACTTACTTGTCAACCTGTTTATTTGTTAACTTGTCAACAAATAAACAGGTCAACTATAGTAGGATTACGCTTCGTAATGTTCAAATAAGAAGTCGTTGTAGGGATACTTCTGTACGTGTAATTGTTTGATGCGTGTATAGAGCAATTGTTTGAGTTCGTCAATATTCTGACGTTCGCGCGCAGAAATAAAGATGCAGTCATCGCCCATTTTTGCCATCCATGTATTTTTCAATTCATCAAGCGATACATTCTCTTTCGTTGCCGGTGTGAGATCGTCAGGGTCCTTCTCTGTCCAAGTATATGCGTCCATCTTGTTAAAGATCAATATTTGTGGCTTCTCAGCGCAACCTAAGTCTTGCAGCGTTTTATTCACCACCTCAATCTGTTCTATAAAGTCGGGGTGGGATACGTCAACCACGTGTACCAAAAGGTCTGCCTCACGCACTTCGTCCAAGGTGCTTTTAAACGACTCTACTAAGTCGGTAGGTAACTTACGGATAAACCCAACCGTGTCGGCTAAGAGGAAAGGTAAGTTGTCAATGATTACCTTACGAACGGTCGTATCAAGCGTAGCAAAGAGTTTGTTCTCGGCGAATACCTCTGTCTTGGCCAATAAGTTTATCAATGTTGATTTACCTACGTTGGTATATCCCACCAAGGCCACGCGAATGAGGCGACCACGGTTTTTGCGTTGTGTTGTTTTTTGTCGGTCAATGTCGGCCAAGCGCTGCTTAAGCAACGACATACGGTTTAGAATGATACGGCGGTCCATTTCAAGCTGCGTTTCACCAGGGCCACGCAAACCTACTGAGCCACCTTTGCCGCTACCCGATCCAGAGCCACCTCCTTGGCGTTCCAGGTGAGTCCACAGACGCTGCAAGCGAGGCAACATATAACGATATTGTGCCAATTCTACTTGCGTTTTTGCATTCGCTGTCTGTGCACGCATGGCAAATATGTCAAGAATAAGGTTGGTGCGGTCGAGTATCTTTACGCCTAGTGCTTGACCGATATTACGCAACTGCTTTGCAGAGAGTTCATCGTCAAATATCACCATACCAATTTCGCGCTCATTCTCTTCTTCGCTTTCGATATAAGCTCTAATCTCCTCCAATTTACCTTTTCCGACATAGGTAACAGAGGAAGGTCCGTCCATTTTCTGCGTAAAACGCTTTACGGTAACAGCACCTGCTGTCTCGGCCAAAAATTCAAGCTCATCTAAGTATTCTTGTGTTTTGCGTTCATTTTGGTTCTTTGTTACCAAGCCCACAAGAATAGCTGTTTCGGCCTTTATTTCTTCTGTTTGTATAAATCCTTGCATACTTATATATAATGTATATTGTCTAAAAGCATGGTGCGTGTTTTTGTACGCTTTTGCGCACCTTTTCTCGCCACGGCTAAGTTGAAACGCGTTTTTCTTTTGCTCATTTAGCTTCGCGAAAAGGTTTATTTGGGTGGAGAAGAAAACCAAATAACATCGCATTCACGCTTTTATGCTGCAAATTTAGTGACTTTAATGCATTTATCTCAGTCTCTAACGACTTTTTCAATAATTGGGGGTCTTTGGACTGTTATTTGTGGCTCTGTAGCGAATTGCAGTTTTATCAACCACTGTAAAGGCTATATTCTGCTGAAGTCGCCCTTGCTAATATTTGATGCGGATTTGAGGTAGTATTAGGATGGTGCGTCCTAAAACTTCTTCCTTTTCACGTTTGCATTAACTACGAAGCGATATGCCGCCTATGTAAATTAAGGTTGGACTCTCCAAGCGCTTTATCGAAATGCTTGAGGCGTTCGCATAGAGTGATTGATGCATACCTAATATATTTAGGGACGACGTCCCCCGACATTGTACGGACAACTATACATAAAAATCTTTCCTTAACTCGTTAATTTTTACGCAAGAACTCAAATAATTAATGGTGAATTGAAAAAAAAGTAAGATTTATTTGGTGGTTTTACCAAAAAGACATACCTTTGCACTCGCAAAACAGATAAAGATTCATTTATCTCAATGCAAAACGGATTGACTCGCTAGCTCAGTTGGTAGAGCACAACACTTTTAATGTTGGGGTCTTGGGTTCGAACCCCAAGCGAGTCACTTATGATTCCAAGCAAGTCACTTATGTTCCCAACGAGGTCACTTAGTGACTCCTGCGGAATCACGAAAGATTTTTAATTGAGAGGTTTCTAATTCACTTAGAGACCTCTTTTTTGTTGTTGATTATCACTGAGAAACATATTTCTCTACTACAATTTGTATGAGTTATTCCAGAGGTTAAACGCTAAGTTCAACTTGCGGCGAGAGTCATACAAATTGGATAAAACGGGACATAAAAGGACATAAAAGGACGCAAATGTGTTACACCTCGTGTTACACGCTCCTTGAATGTGTTACACACTAATCCTTTGTGTTACGCACAATTCTCAAAAAAGCGAGAATGTAGCACATTCCGTAATATCGAACAATCTCAATTGATTCTGCATATTCTTCTTCCTCAAATTTTGAATGTATGATTTGGTACGCTCTCATTCCTGCGTATTGCATACAAAGAATTAAAAAACTGTTGTTCCATATTGTTGATTTTAGCTGTTGATAATTTGTTTAGTGTACGTATTATGCCTGAAATTCTATTTTCACTCGGGTGGAATTGGAAATGCGCTCGTTACGACAAAGCTCGATTATAGCAGAAAGGTCAATGGAGTCTTGTCCTGACAGAATTGCTTCCACCGTGTATTTTCGAATGATATTCTCTATTTCCCCGCCTGAAAGATCAAATTGGGAAGCAAGTGTTCGGGCATCGTTTTCTGTTAATGACGGCATCATTGCCTGCCAGATGGCAGCACGGGCTTCTACCGTAGGACGGTTGAACTGAATCTTATAAAGGAAACGGCGTTCAAAAGCCTTGTCAAGATTGGTAGTGAGATTGGTTGTGGCAATCATAATACCATCAAGTGCTTCCATTTCTTGCAGAATTATATTCTGTATGGAGTTTTCCATTTTATCCACAGCACGGGTTGCTCCCTCCATACGTATCCCTAATATGGCATCCGCTTCATTGAAAAGCAGAATTGGGGCAAGTGTGGAATCCTTACAGATATTGCGGTAACGGTCAAACAGTTTTTTCATGTTCTGCTCGCTTTCTCCAACCCAGCAACTTTTAATCTTATCCACGTCCACTCGAAGAATATCCCGCCCCGTTGCCCGTGCTATCTGATATACAGTTTCGGTCTTACCCGTACCAGGAGATCCGTAGAAAAGGCTACAAAACCCCGTCCTCATTCCTGCATTGCGCAATCTGGATTGAACTTCACTGAAACGGTCGGGCGAAAGTATTACAGAAAGTTCTTTGACCTGCTTCTGCTCTGACAGGTTGTAAATCAACTTCTTTTCAGGGAGTTAGTCCGATTTGATCAGATTATGGTCTGATTTGGTTTTGATGTTTAAGTTCAATTCCGAAAGCAAATCACTCTTGGCATATTCGGTCAGTTTGAAACAGTCCGAACGTGCCATTCCATCCTCGTTTACATTCTCAATCAAATCACGCTCAAAAAGTTCTGAGGTATGGCTGTGCAGTTCACTTTTGCACCAGCTGGGAATTTTATCATTATCGTATAAATTGTCTATGTCGCCAAAGCCGATGCGATCATCATCATTTTCACAAAAAAATCGTAAATTTACAGCGAGAAATAAAAACTTGAAGAACAAACAACATAAAAATGAACCTATGAAGAAAATCTCGTTGATAGTGATGAGCTGCATAATAGCTTGCGGACTGCTCGCCAACCACGGCATCGTGAAGGGCGGAGAAATGTCGCCTAAGGTAGAGGACACGGTATCGATTGACAAGAAAATCACTGATAGTCAATGGTTATCGAACAACTCCGACACGTTGGAAGTGGACACAGCTGGCGAAGACTCGGTGGTGAATGTGGTGGCCTACTTCTGCAAGGGCGACACCTGCGAATACTGGATATATGAGAATGAGTGGAAGGTGAACGGCAAGGACACGGTGAAGACGCTCGACGTATCCACCCAGGTGCGCCTCGTGGTAAACGATTCCACCAGCAAGGGATATAAGATGAGCTACACCTTCCTGGACGTAAAGGCCGATTCGGTGGGCGACAACTTCCGGGACAAGATGATGGCCAT
>UQHJ01000108.1 GCA_900540885.1 uncultured Prevotella sp. | reverse complement strand
TTCGCGCGTTGTTTTGAACATTAATTATCATTAATTGAACATTAATTATGCCATTAATTTTTTTTGTTAATTATTTCGTTAATGTTCATTCTTGTTAAGTTTTTAAATTGCAGTTTACATTCTTGTAGCTTGAAAGACCCAAATAAAAGCCGTACATTTGCAAAGAGAAAATATACCAATATAAATAGTATGCTACCACAAGACCCTATGATGCTCTTTAGCGCAGTAAATATGAAGCTGCGCGATGAATACGATTCGCTTGATGCGCTTTGCGACGATATGAACGTTGACCGCAAACATTTAGAAGACACCCTCGCACAAGTAGGATTTGAATATAACGCTGAACAAAATAAGTTTTGGTAAATCCCCATGCAAGGAGCATATCATTTGCTAAAGAAGTTTCGCTTCACAGTGTTTTGCGTATTGCTCATTTGGTATTTATGCCTATTTCGCCCACCACGTATTCATACGTTTGATAATATTGCATTCTTTGACAAGTGGGTACACATGTCTATGTATTTAGGTACGTGTAGCGTATTTTGGGTAGAATACCTTCGCAGTCATTGTCATTGGAGCAAGGTGCGTTTGTCCCTATTGGCCATTATTTGTCCCATTGTGATGAGTGGGGCAATAGAGTTGGCACAGGAATATCTTACCACCTATCGTTCGGGCGATTGGGTTGACTTTGTCGCCAATAGCACGGGCGTACTCCTTGCCCTTGTTGTGTTGTGGGCGCTCAAGAGGGTGCGTCCTAAGTGGCTTATAAAATAGACATTTCATGCTTTTACACATACGAATATCTGATACAGACATTTGCTTTGCACATTACGAAAAGACGGGTACCCCTGAGTTTCAGTTTCAACCCTATCACGTGCGTCCACAAGCCTCGCTTACTGTTAACCTTCGTTTAGCGATGCAACAAGTAGCCTTGCTGCAACAACAATATGAGCGCGTCGAGGTGTATGTCAATGCTCCCGTCACTCCTATTCCTTTGGTTGAGTTTCAAGAGGAAGATGTCGAAACGACCTATAACTTTTGTTTTTCGCCAGATGAGAAGCGCCGCATCTTTTACGACACCGTACCCGCCTCCAATGTGGTATTCCTTTTTGCCTTGGCCGAGAGTACTTGTCACACATTAGAAGAGGTGTTTGGCGAAGTACGTTACACCTCAGCTCTCACCCCCGTTGTGCAGCACTTTGCTCAGAAGGGATTGGCCACGACCAATGACCGACGTCTCTTTGTCTACACGCACGATGGCGTAATAGATGTGATGGTGTTGGACGATAGTCGTTTGGTAATGCTCAACACCTACAACGTCCGCACCCTTACCGATGTTGACTACTACGTATTTAATTTAGCGCGTCACTTAGCGCTCAATATGAACGAAACCCCTATCTTCGTTGCGGGTATTCCTTCCTTGCGCAACCCCGTTATTGACGAGTTGCAGAAGTATGCAGCACGTGTTTACCCTGTCAATCCTTCGGCTGAGTTTAACCGCAGCATCGTTTCTACCACTGAAGGCGTTCCATACGACTTGATGTGTGCAGTTCTGAGGTCATAAAATATTTAATGACGAATGTGCAAATGCCTGTTTAATGTGCAAATGCCTGTTTAATGTGCAAATGTGCAAATGTGCAAATGTGTAAATGTGCAAATGGTCGCCTTTACTTGCACACTTCCACAAATGCAGCAAGAGAAAGCGACCATTTGCACATTCTCTCATTTGCACATTCTCACATTCTCACATTTTTCCCTCCTTCTTCCCTATGCGAATAATAACTGGAAAATATAAAGGACGCCACTTTGAAGTGCCACGCACGTTTAAGGCGCGTCCTACTACCGACTTTGCCAAAGAAAATCTCTTCAATGTATTGCGCGCTTACGTCGACTTTGAAGACGTTACTGCGCTCGACCTCTTTGGCGGTACGGGCAGCATATCGCTCGAACTCGTTTCGCGAGGTTGCCAACGTGTTACTACTATCGAAAAAGATCGCAAACATTTTGCCTTCATTCAGCAGTGCCAACGCACGCTGGGCGATGAGGCTTGGTTGCCCATGTGTGGCGATGCCTTGCGCTTTATCGAACGCTGTAAGGAGTCGTTCGACCTCGTCTTTGCCGACCCTCCTTATGCACTCCCCGAATTAGGCGAACTCCCCGATCGCGTAATGAATTCGGCCTTGGTCAAAGAAGGTGGACTCTTTGTACTCGAACACGGCAAGACTTACGACTTCTCCTCTCGCTCCGACTTCGTAGAACATCGCGCCTACGGCAGTGTCAATTTCAGTTTCTTCCGTAAGGCAACGGACGAAGAACTTACAACAACAGAATAATCATCTTTTAAAACAGTTACGTATAACATGAAGCACATTACAAAACTATTTTCAGCGCTCTGCCTCATGGCTTCTGCTACGCTCACGGCTAATGCCCAGTTGCAGTTAGTAAATGAGGTAAAGGCAAATGCTGAAAACGAGCCCGCACCGGTTCACCCCGTGCCCTCGCCGCGCCAACTCAAGTGGCAATACACAGAGTTTTATGCCTTCTTCCACTACGGCATGAATACCTATACGGGTGATGAGTGGGGCTATGGCAATGAAAACGAAAGCCAATTTGCTCCCACCGCAGTGCCCGACCCCGAGCAATGGCTCAAAGCTGTTAAGGCGGCTGGTATGAAGGGCGGCATTGCCGTTGTTAAACACCACGATGGCTTCTGCCTTTGGCCTACTGCCACTACGACACACAACGTCACTTCGTCAAGCAATGCCAATGCTAAAAAGACCAACATTCCGCGCGACTTTGCTGCCGCAGCTAAGAAGTTGGGCATGAAGTATGGCTTCTACGTTTCACCTTGGGATCGCAACAATGCACAATATGGTAAGGACTCTTACGTAAAGGACGTATTCCTCCGTCAGTGTGCAGAGTTGGCAGCTTATGGCACCGACCAATTTGAAATGTGGTTTGACGGTGCCAATGGTGGCGACGGTTATTATGGTGGAGAAGGCGGCACTCGAAACATTGACCGCGCGACTTACTACGACGTGCCTAACTTACGTGATACCGTTCACAAGGTGTGTCCTGATTGCGTACTTTGGGGCGTAGGTGGTGAAAGCCGCTGGATTGGTAATGAAGAGGGCTGGGCTGGCGAAACCAACTGGAGTCCTGAAGAATATGGCTATGCTGCCGAGAAGAATGGTATGTATGGTACGCAGAACGGTTGGGTGTGGGAACCTGGCGAGAGTGATGCTAAACTCACCACTGGCGGTTGGTTTTGGCATGCAGGCGAAGGTGTATTGAGCAACGAGCGCCTCTTCCAGATGTATCTCGAAACGGTAGGTCGCAATGCGACTCTCATTCTCAATTGTCCGCCTGACAAGAGCGGTAAGTTGCCTACTGCTACTGTGAATGCACTCAAAACGTTTGGCGAAACGCTCAAGAAGCGTTTAGGAGGTACCAACTACGCAACAACGGCCGAAATTACTGCTAACGAGACACGTGATGCTGGTACAGGTCGTAACTTCGACGTGGCTAACATCATCGACGGCGATTCGCTCACTTATTGGGCAACTAACGATGGGGTGAAGAGTGCCAGCCTTACCTTTAAGTGGAACGAGGCACAGCCTCTTCGCTACGTGGTATTGCAAGAGCACATCAAGCTTGGTCAGCGCGTAAAATCGTTTACAATCGAGACGAGCAACGACGGCAAGTCATGGACTAAGCGTGGCGGCAAAATCACCACTTCTACGATTGGCTACAAGCGCATCATTCCGCTTAATGGCAGCACGCAGAGCAGCTATCCTGCCAATCCTAACAAGGTGAAGTACTTGCGTGTAACTATCAAAGATAGCAAGGCTTGTCCTACACTCGAAAACGTAGCTATTTTCTAACACCCAACGAATCATTACAATGAATACAAAATATTTCGCGCTTGCAGCATTGGCCCTGCCAATTAACTTAATGGCGCAAACAACTAAGGTGGACTTTGAAGACGCTGCTGGCTACAAGTCGGTGGGCGTTTACGACACCTGGGAGGAATCTCCCTTCCGCACGGGCGAACTCAAGGGTAATGCGGCTGTTATTGACAACTTCTTGCCTACTACGAATGACAATGGTGACGTAGTAAACGACTCAAAGAAAATCGTTGGCGTACAGCGTTCACGCTTTGGTAGCAACACGTTTGGTGTGCGCGTCGACCTCAATACTCCCTTCGACCTTACTCCTGAATACATTTACGTTCACGTCAAGATGTATAAGCCTCTTGAGGGCCGTGTTATGTTAGTCGGTTTGGGCAAGCGCCCCGATCGCGCTGGCCAAAGCAACGATGTGGAGCAGGTATGGGTATATTCTTCTAACAGTACTGTAGCCAACCAGTGGTTTGATGCCGTATTCCCTATCAAGGCGTGCAATGGCGTACAAATTCATAGTCTCGTCATCGTGCCTGATGTCAATTCTCCACAAGAGATGACGAGCGACTATGCTGCCTATATTGACGACATAGAAGTGAACAATAATGCAGAACCGCGTATCAAGGTGGCTTCTTACTATGGCTTAAATTATGACAAAGAAACGGCAGTCGATAAGCCCGAACGCTATGTGAAGGCTATCACGCTCCAGCCTAAAGGCGCAACGAAGCAGTCTATCAGTGTAGGTTCTGTCAGTCCACAGCTCATTTATCGCGATGTAACTGATCATGCGTTTACGGCCAAGGCTGGTCAGACTGTCACTCCCTCTATCGACTACCAAGGTGGTGGTTGGATGAATGGTTTTGTTTACCTCGACAAGGGAGACGATGGACAGTTCAACGCTTCATTCGATGAGTCTACTCATAAGGCTACTAAGGGCTGCGACCTCGTAAGCTATTACTATCTCGAAATGGTTGAGGACAAAAGTGGTTATAAGTATGACGGTACAGCTTTGAGTGGTGACAACCGAAACAACCTTAGCACACCGGCCTTTACCCTTCCCTCTGACCTCCAGCCAGGTTTCTACCGTATGCGTTACAAGGTAGACTGGGGTAACCTCGACCCTGCAGGCCGTAATACGACGACCAATAGCATTAAGTCGAATGGTGGCTTCATTGTTGATACGCGCTTGAACGTTCATACTGATAAGGTAAGCCTCTCTGCTGCCAGTCGTAATGGTTTTATCACTTTGGAAGACGGCACGGAACTCGTTAGCTATCAGACTGACTTTGGTAAGGCTGTAAAGATTAAGGCTACTCCTGCCAATGGTTTTGAGATTGACTCTTTGGTTATCAGCCACGGCTACAACCTCACGGGCAATCAATACAATAAGTATGGCACGAAGCAGTATGACGAGTATATCGTCCGTGCTTCCGACTTTAATGCTGACGGCACTTTCACCATTCCTGCTCGAATCATTGACGGTGAGGTGAGCATCGACGGTCAGTTCCGTAGCACAACGGGTATTACCAATAATCAAGCTGATGCTAAGAAGCTAAATTTTAAAATTGCGGCTGAGAAACTTTATCTCAGTACAACCCAACCCACTCATGTGTTGTTGGTTGATGATCAAGGCCGCGTAATTTTTAATGACATGGTGAATGGTAAGCGCACCCTTCGTCTGCACAAAGGGGTATACGTATTGAACGACGAGAAGATTTTAGTGGACTAAACATCTATCGTCACGAGTAAATAGATAAGTGGCAGTAAGCATTAAAGCTTACTGCCACTTATCGTTTGTAGAAATGAATGGAAAACTGCAATTTGTCGGCCTAATTGGGGGGCGGGTTTGTAACCCGCGGCAGCAGCAGGTTTTGAGCATCTACTTATAGTCGCTTAGCGCGAGA
>UQHJ01000107.1 GCA_900540885.1 uncultured Prevotella sp. | reverse complement strand
GGCATCGAGCCCCAAGTTGGCAATGCCGACGCGGGGACGCGTCGCCCCCAGGTTAGGACCCGCCCCCCAATTAGGCAGACAAACTGCAGTTTATTTTTGTCATAAGAATATTTTTACCCACACTATTGCGCTCGCCTTGCACTAACTTTCTTCGCAAGTTAGGCGGCACCTCAGCTATACAAAGCAAAAAATATATTTTTTTGCTTTGCATAGCATTCGGTTTGCACTAACTTTCTTCGCAAATTAGGCGGCGGCTCGGCAATAAAAACAAAAGTCTTCAGACTTTTGTTTTGTATTGCGCTCGCCTTGCACTAACTTTGCACCCAAAAAGCAAGCAATGAATCCTTTGGACATTATTAATAAGTATTATGCCGACAATGAGCCGCTACGCAAATTGCTTATCTTTCATAGCAATCAAGTAAAGGAGCGCGCTCTAAAGATTGTAGCGGCTCACCCCGAACTGCCGTTCGACGCACAGTTTGTAGAACAAGGGGCGATGCTACACGACATTGGCATTTTCTTAACCGATGCACCCGCCATTCACTGCCACGGCACAGAACACTACCTGATGCACGGCTACTTGGGCGGACAGTTGATGCGCAAAGAAGGATTGGAACGCGTGGCACGCGTTTGCGAACGACATACGGGCACTGGACTGACCGAAGCCGTTATCCACCAACGTGAACTGCCGCTCCCCCCTGGCGACTATCGTCCTCGTACACTCGAAGAGGAGGTGATTTGCTATGCTGATAAGTTTTACTCTAAAAGTCACCCCGAACGTGAACGGTCGGTAAACGACACCGCACGAAGCCTCGAAAAGTTTGGACTCGACGGCGTCTGTATCTTTTGGACTTGGGTGAAACGCTTCGAACCCGAGTGGTACGACGAAAGCCTTCACCAAGCAGCACAAGCAAAGCTCCTTGCTGCCGCTCCGACCGACTTGACTGAATAACTCGTGAGCATGAGATTTTTTTCACTCATTCTACTCTCACTGCTGACCACACTCTGCGTCGTGGCCAGCCATTTGCATTTGCCGATGTCGCACAATGGTGCAGCATCGGCTTCTGTACTTGTAGCCGACTCTAACGCTACACCGCAAAAATCAACGCCTACGCTGCGTCCGCGATTACCCAAAGACACTACTTCTACCCTACTCACCGATTCGCTGCAAGGCGACTCGCTGCGCCATGATTCGGTGAAGGTGGACACGGTGAAGCACAAACCGGGCATCGACTCGCCCGTTGAATATCAAGCGAATGACTCTATGGTGTACGATGCCGCTACGGGATTGGCTTATTTATACGGCAAGGCGCAGGTGAACTATCAGAATATGCAACTTACAGCTGCCAAGATAGCGATGAACATGGACTCAAGCCTTGTACATGCCGAGGCGCGTCCTGACTCTACAGCCGAGGGCGGATTGGCCGAAAAGCCTGTTTATCACCAAGGTAGCGACGAGTATAATAGTGAGCGCATGTCGTTCAACTTCAAGACGAAGAAGGGATTCATTCAGAATGTTGCCACACGCCAAGGCGACGGCTTTATGGTGAGCGAGAAGTCAAAACGCTCCGCTGACGGCACACTTTATCTTGAACACGGCCGCTACACCACGTGTGATGCCAAACATCCTCACTTCTACATCGCCCTCTCACGCGCCAAGGTACGCCCAGGCAAAGAGGTGGTATTCGGTCCAGCTCACTTAGTAGTGGAGGACGTGCCCCTTCCCTTAGCCATTCCTTACGGTTTCTTCCCCTTTAATAAGAAGTATTCCTCTGGCTTTATCATGCCCTCGTATGGCGACGAGACATCTCGCGGTTTCTACCTGCACAATGGTGGTTATTACTGGGCTATCAACGACTACATGGACCTCAAACTATTGGGTGAGATTTACACCAAAGGGTCATGGGGAGTAAGTGCCGAAACAAATTATAATAAACGTTATCGCTATCGTGGTAACCTTTATTTTAGCTATATTCGCACCGTCGAAGGCGATAAGAACATGCCTGACTATTCGGTAACAAAGAGTTTGAAGTTGCAGTGGTCGCACTCGAAGGACTCAAAGGCGGCTCCTAACACCTCTTTCTCAGCACGCGTCAACTTTGCCTCTGAGAATTATGAACGCAAAAATTTAGACAGCCGCTACAATCCTTTGTCGTATACGCAGAGCACGCGCGCCAGTTCGGTCAGCTTTGGCCATACGTTTAGCAACATTGGCTTGAGCATCGCAGCCTCTGTCAACCTCACGCAAAACATGCGTGACTCTACCATTGCCATGACGCTCCCCGATGTGAGCATCTCATTGGCACGCTTCTACCCCTTCCGCCGCAAACATGCTGCGGGCAAGGAACGTTGGTACGAGAAGATTTCGATGTCGTATACGGGCCAAATGTCTAACTCCATCACGACCAAGGAGAACAAACTCTTTAAGTCAAACTTGATTAAGGACTGGCGCAACGGTTTGCAACACCGCATTCCCATTGACGCGACGTTCCAACTCTTTAAGTACATCAACATTTCGCCCAACTTCAACTTCCGCGATATCATGTACGCCTCACGCGTCAACCGCTCGTGGGACAGACAGTTGCAGCAGGAGTTGCGCGACACGACCTACGGCTTTTACAACCTCTATGATTGGAACGTGGGCGTAACGGCCAATACAACACTTTACGGCTTCTACAAACCGTTGAAGTTCTTCGGTGGTAAGAAGATACAAGCCATTCGCCACGTGTTCAAGCCCTCGGTCACGTTTAGCTACGCTCCCGACTTTACCACTTCGCGCTATGGTTACACCAAACACTACGACCGCATCGACCCTATGGGCAATGTGCAGAGCGTAAGTTATTCGCCCTACTCTGGCGGCATCTATGGTTACCCTTCTGGCACGAAGCAGGGACTTATCTCGATGTCGGTATCGAATAATCTCGAGATGAAGGTGAAGTCTGACCGCGACTCTACGGGCTTTAAGAAGATTTCGCTCATTGACGAACTTTCGGCTTCGCTATCGTACAACATGGCGGCCAAGACGCAGCCTTGGAGCAACCTCAGCACGCGCCTGCGCCTTAAGTTGGGCAAGAACAAAACGTTCTCTATGGCGGCTGTCTTTGCCACCTACGCTTATAAGTTTAACGAAAACGGACAGGTGGTCACCTCCGACCGCACGGAATGGAGCTACGGACGCTTCGGCCGTTTCCAAGGTATGTCGCAAAGCCTTTCCTACACGTTTAATAACCAGACGTGGGGCAAGTGGATGGATATGTTGCACGGCCGCCGCAAGTCGGACACGTCGAGCACCACTTCCACCTCTACCGACGACGACCTCGACGTAGAAGATGCTAACATCGACCCCGACATTAAGGAGGCACGCTCGGGCGGTAGCAAGAAGAAGGAGAAGGCGAAGGTCGACCAAGACGGCTACCTCACCTTCAACATTCCTTGGTCTATCACCTTCTCCTACGGCATCACCATGGCGGAGGATCGCAGCAAACAGATCAATGTGCGCCGTATGCGTTACCCCTTCTCGTTTACGCAGACGCTCAATGCGTCGGGTTACGTGCGCATAGCTGACGGGTGGAACATTACCTTCTCTTCTGGTTACGACTTTGAGATGCACAAACTCTCAATGACTACGCTTTCTCTCTCGCGCGACCTTCACTGCTTCGAGATGTCGGCCTCTGTCGTACTGAAGCCTTACACATCGTACAACTTCACCTTCCGGGCTCGCGCCTCCGAATTGGCCGACGCCCTCAAGTGGGAGAAGCGCAGCGCTTACTCTACAAATGTAGAATGGTACTAAGTTAATGTGCAAATGCTTGGTTAATGTGCAAATGTGAGAATGTGCAAATGTGCAAATGGTCGCCTTCACTTGCTGCACTTGTTCTTATTAAACTCATTAAACTCACTAAACTCATTAAACTTACTAAACTCATTAAACTTATTAAACCCATTAAACTCACTAAACTTATTAAACTCAAAAAATATCTCTCTTATGCAACTCAAAAAGATGATTTCAAGCAGCATCGCTGCCGTAGCTTTAGTCCTCTCGCTTGCATCATGCAGCAGTGGTACGAATGAATATCACACGACTTACTTCAACCCTCTGCGTCCCAATGGCATTGAGATGTTTGCCGACCAAACAATCGACTCTACTCGCATTGTCAGCACCGACAACTGGTCATTCCAAATTCAAGCTGCTGATTGGTTGACAGCTACTTATAAAGGCCAACAGTCCCCCTTCTCTGAAACGGTAAAAGCTGGTTACCTCGTACAGTCTGACCGCATCACCCTCACCGCTACGCCTAATACTACGGGCAAGGAGCGCGGTGCCCTTCTGTCTGCTACGAGCGCATTTAGCAAGATTGGTACGACGATGACACAAGTTCGCCAATATCCCATGCTCAACATCACTACTCCTTCATGCGAGATCTCTACGGTGAACAATCAGAAGCAATACATCTTCCGCACCTACGTTGATGCTGCGGGCAAGACTTCAGGTTCGGCCAATCCGAAAGTTACCTTCACCGTGTACGCCGAAGGTGCTACTTTGCGCTCTAACGACGAGTGGATCAAGGTAATGCCTAAGACGCTCGGCAAAGAGAACGTTTATACACCTAACGAGAAGCAAGAGGTAAACCTCGCCATAGCAGAAAACAAAGGCACTGAAAAGCGTACCGGTACGCTCACGCTTACCTCTAACGGCATTTCAAATACGATTACGATCGTACAAGCCGCTCCTACTAACGACAATAAGTAATCACATATAGCAACTGAGGGGCAGGCCTCTGGCCTGCGAGTAAAAAGCAACAAACTTACTCGCAGGCCAGCGTCCTGCCCCTAATTGCTAAAAAGCCTCCACCAAATATGAGCAAAACACTAAAGGTTGGCCTTATACAACAAACGTGCTCGGCCAGCGTTGAAGATAATAAGCAAAAACTTGCTAAGAACATTGCCGATGTAGCCGCACAAGGAGCCGAATTGGTCGTACTGCAAGAGTTGCACAACTCGCTCTACTTCTGCCAAGTAGAAAGCACTGACAACTTCGACCTCGCCGAACCCATACCCGGTCCTTCAACCGACTTCTATGGTGCTTTGGCCCAAAAGCATGGCATCGTCTTAGTCACTTCCCTCTTCGAACGCCGTGCAGCAGGGCTTTATCATAACACGGCCGTTGTGTTTGAGAAGGACGGCAGCATAGCGGGCAAGTACCGCAAGATGCACATTCCCGACGACCCTGCTTACTACGAGAAGTTCTACTTCACCCCTGGCGATATGGGCTTTCACCCTATCGACACTTCAGTTGGCCGACTCGGCGTACAAGTATGCTGGGACCAATGGTACCCCGAGGGAGCACGCCTCATGGCATTGCAAGGTGCCGAACTCTTAATCTATCCTACCGCTATCGGTTACGAAAGCAGCGACACACCTGAAGAACAAGCGCGCCAACGCGAAGCTTGGACCACCGTGCAGCGTGGTCATGCCGTAGCCAACGGACTGCCCGTCATTGCGGTCAACCGCACAGGTCATGAGGACGACCCTTCAGGCCAAACGAATGGCATCGACTTCTGGGGTTCAAGTTTCGTGGCAGGACCACAAGGTGAACTCTTACACCGTGCTCCCATCAACGAAGAAGAGAATGTCGTCATTGAGATAGACCTTCAGCGCAGCGAGAACGTTCGCCGTTGGTGGCCCTTCTTACGCGACCGCCGCATAGAAGAGTTCCAACCGCTCACTCAACGCTTTATTGACTAAAACAGGTATCAACAACACCTCTTTATATATTCAACGCGAAGTGCCTAACGCGCTTCGCGTTTTTTTTATTATAGACCACATCGAACTGCAATTTGTCTACCTAATTGGGGGGGGGCGGGTCCTCACCTGGGGGCGACGCGTCCCCGCGTCGGCATTGCCAACTTGGGGTTCGATGCCCCAAGTTGG
>UQHJ01000106.1 GCA_900540885.1 uncultured Prevotella sp. | reverse complement strand
ATAAGTTTCCATTGCAAGGCTATAATGTTTCTGGTAGTTCGACTCCGTTTTCTGAAATTAGCCAAAGCCTTGGATACTTGTGGATGCCCACGTATAGCTTTGAGCTAGAAGAGAAAAATACTTTTTTACACATGTGCCATCTCTCCTAATTTGGAGAGACAGGATTTTTGTGCGGTTTTGGAGACTAATACTAGAGGTTTGCATATTACTTTGGCTATTCCTATTTCCTTTTTTAGAGAAAACATTAATGTTAAAAAAACAAGCGCGAAGCGCGCCTTAATGTTCATTTCTGTCTCCTCGACAAATTGCAGTTTATCGGTTCTTATCTATTTTAGACGTTATATATCACAATAAATTAGTACATTTGCTCCATAATTATTTTTAAAGACAAACTATGAAAAAAAACCTACCACTTATTCTGTTGAGCCTTAGCGTTTGGGGAGGCCAGATGGCGTTTGCACAAAACGTAACATCGGGCAACATCACCGGCGTATCGGCTGACAACAAAGCTGCGGCAGTGAACGTGAAGCTCACTGGCAACTTAACGCAGACTGCTAATGGCGACTTTCGTCAATTGCGCGATCTTTGCTACCAAATGGCAAAGCTCGACCTTTCAACAGCCAACTGTACCAACATACCTAAGAACGCTCTCCACTCGCGTCATAATTTAAAAACGCTTATTTTACCCCACAATTTGGTAAACATCGGTTCACAAGCCTTCTTTGCCTGCGATGCTATGACGGGATCCCTCAGCTTTCCACGTACGGTGAAGAGCATCGGTGCGAGTGCCTTCTCTATGTGTAAGAGCCTACAAGGCATTACGTTGCCCCCTAACAGTCAGTTAGTCAACTTGGGTTCGTATGCTTTCAAAGGGTGTGAAAGCCTTACGGGTGAGGTGACATTGCCTAATAGCTTAGTCGTACTGCGCGATGGTGTATTTGAAGGCTGCACCCACCTTACAAGTATCGGTCTACCTAACGACCTACAGAGCATTGGTGCCAATGCCTTCGCAGGATGCAGTAGTTTGACGGGTAACGTCAATATGGGACGTATGCTCACGCGCATCGGGGCCAGTGCCTTTACCGACTGCACCAGCCTACAAAGTATTTCATTGCCTCGCGCTCTTCAAAGCCTTGGTGATGCAGCCTTTATGAATTGTACGGGTTTGACAGGCACCATTACTTTGCCCGGTAGCGTACAATACTTCGGTAAGGGGGCCTTTGCAGGTTGTTCTCAAATAGAGTCAGTCGTACTGCCTGCCGATATTAGTAGTGTACCTACTGCAGCCTTTGCTCACTGCACAGGACTGAAGTCGATTACGCTTTATGCTGAAACACCGATTGCTGCTGATGCAACGGCCTTTGTGGGCGTTGACTGCGAGAACGTAGCGCTCAACGTGCCCGAAAACAGCATAGAAGCCTATCGTGAAGCCCCCGTTTGGCGCGAGTTCAAGATTCAGCCTGTTACTGCCGTTAACGATGTGAAGGCAATGGCTAACGTAGAGGTAGAAAAGGAAGGCAACCGCGTTTGGGTGAAGAACTTGCCACAAGCCTCTAAAGTTCAACTCTTCGATGCGCAAGGTAAGTTGCAAGCTACCGTCTTGGCCGAGGGAGAAACCAGTTTCGAACTCACCACTCCTGGCGTTTATGTAGTTAATGTTAATGGACGAAGCTTTAAGGTTAAGAAGTAGGTTTTGAGAAGGGTTATGAGGTTATGAGGTTAGAAGGTTAAAAAAAGTCACTTTCTTAAACTCATAAATTTACTAAATTCAATCAACTTATTAAACTCTCTCAACCCATTAAACTTATTAAACTCCTTCAATTCATTAAACTCTCCCAATATATAATATATATTCATGAAGAAATTTATTCTCTCTATAGCATTACTTTTGGGATTGGGCGGTGTTAGTCAGCAAATGACGGCACAAAATTTGGTACCCATTCCCCTCAAGATGCAAACTGCAGCCAATGAACGACCATTGGTGTGGTACAACGTGGCAACAATCGATTGCCCCGAATCATTAAATAACGAAAAGGAACATTTGCTCCGCATTCTCAAAGATCGCGCAGGCATCTCTGAACTCAATGCCAATGGTACGGCAAAGATTACGCTTAGCATCAATCCCGACCTTACCGACGATGAGGCTTACACGCTCCACCTCAATGCCGACGGCGTAGAGATAGCAGGTAAAACTGCCGCAGGCGTGTTCTATGGCGTAATGACGCTCGAACAACTCATGATCGACGACAATGCGTCGGCTCGTTGTCTCGAAACGGCTGCTATCGACATTGAAGACGCTCCTCGCACCCACGTACGCGAACTCATGGTCGACCCTTGTCGTATCTTCATTCCCTACGAACGATTGAAGGAGATTGTGCCCGAGATGGCGCGTTACAAACTCAACAGTATCCACCTCCACTTGGTTGATGACCAAGCTTGGCGCATCGAGATAAAGAAATATCCTGAGCTTATTGAGAAGTCTACCTCACGTGTGGGCATGGATGACATGCTAATGCCCATTTCTGGTTACTATACACAGGAACAGATGAAGGACTTCGTGGCTTACTGTGCTAAGTATCACGTTATGGTAGTGCCCGAAATTGAAATGCCGGGTCACGAAGTGGCAGCCATTCACGCCTTCCCCGAACTCACCTGTGGTGCTAAGGAAGTGCCCATTCGCACCACTTGCGGTGTGTCAGACAACTTGCTCTGCCCAGGCAACGAGTTTACATACGAATTTTTAGGTAACGTGTTCCGCGAAATAGCCGATGTGTTCCCTTGCAAGTACATTCACCTCGGTGGTGACGAGGCGGGTAATCCTGCCCTCGACTGCTGGACTACCTGTGAAAAGGATAAGGCGCTGAAGAAGAAATTGGGCATCACAACTACTGACCGTTCAGAGAACTGGAAGTTGCAGAAGTACATGTTCGACCGCGTAATCGATACGCTCCGCACAAAGTACGACAAGATACCTATGTTCTGGTACGAGACCGACTTCAAAGAGATACAAGAAGGCTGTGTTACTTTTGCTTGGCGTAATGGCTTGACCCAACCCGCTATCAATGCTGCAGTTGAGAATAATGCCAAGATTATGATGTGCCCTGGCGACTATTGCTACTTTGACTACCCTATGGCAAAGGGCGATATGCCCGAAACGAACTGGGGTATGCCTGTGCGCACGTTTGAGACGGTTTACCAATTTGACCCAGGTTGGAACATGGGTGCAGAATTTGAAGAGAACAACCTCTTTGGCGTAGCTGGCACGTTGTGGAGCGAGTGTATCAACTCTCCCGAACGTATCTTCTACCAAGCTTATCCGCGTTCGCTCATCTTGGCTGAAGCCGGTTGGAGCGCTAAGAAGAATCGTTCGTGGAAGGGATTCTTGAAGCGTTCTCGTCCTATTATGCTCGACTTGCAACGCCGTGGCATTACCTTCTCTATGCCTACTGATTATATTGACTTGCAGTAATTTTCCTTAATATACTTGTTGACGAGTTGACAAGTTAACGAGTAGGCAAGTAAGTTACCATAAAAACATACTTGTTGAAGTCGTCTGAACTTTTATGAAATTCAAGATTTGCCTTTATTTTTGAGGCGTTTTGGGACCTTGAAGAGGGAGTGTAGCGAGCTACACGACCGATGAAAGGTCAAAAAACGGCCAAAAAGAAAGGTGAAGATTGAATTTAGAAGAGATAAAAGTTTAAATATAATCTTCGTCAGAAAAGTTTAGACGACTTCATTACCTCGTCAACTCGTCAACCTTCCAAATACCCACGAAATGAAAAAGATATTTCTAACCCTCCTCGCATTGTTAGCCGTCACGTTTACGGCACAGGCCGATGCCATTGTGAGTGGGCAACAATATAAGATTGTTACACTCGACGGCACAAAAGCCCTCACCTGTGGCGCAACAGCCAAGAATGATGTCACCCTTACATTAGCCGATCTCAGCGATACTGATGGCGGGCAAGTGTGGACGCTCACTGCCAATGGCGACTATTGGGGCATCACCTCAGCCTTAGGCAATTTCAACATCGACAACCCTTCGGCTAATCACGATCGCTTTCACAATCAACTCTGCCTTTGGCAAACCAGTGGTGGTAATAATCAGAAGTGGACTTTCGAGGCGGCTGACGATGATACCTACTACATGATTCCTTTCGAGAATGCTGATAAGTGCTACGCGCTCGATGCGGACGGCAAGTTTACCTTCCAAGACAAGGCTGCCGACACACGCGTAAAGCTCGTTAAATACGTAGAACCCGAAGTGACCATTAATGGCATTACCAGCGGTAAGTACTATCGTATCTGCTCGCCCGACAAGGCAATGGCCTTGAGCAACAATGCCTCTACGGCCAACGACCTCGTTGTATCAATGACAGCTTTCGAGAAGAATGACTTAGGCCAGATATGGCAGCTCACCTACAAAGGCGGTTACTGGCAAGTGAAGAGCGCTTGTGGCAACGTTTGCTTAGACAACCCTGCTGAAGCACACAGTAAATTCAACAATCAACTCATTCAGTGGCAAACTTCTGGCGGTGAAAACCAAAAGTGGACGTTTGAGGTCGTTGATGATGGTTTCTATATGATTCCTTTCGAGAGTGCTGAGAAGTGCTATGGCTATAACGACAATGGTGTGTTCATCTTCCAAAACAAGGGCGGTGAGAATACGAAACTCGCACTTGTAGAAGCCACACTCCCTACCACCCCCGTAGCCAACGTTAATGGTTATTACACCATTCAAGCACTTAGCACTTATCCTGCTTACAACTACACCAGCGAAGGACGCTTCCTCAGCTTCTCAACTACAGGCGCTGCATCACTCAATAAGAGCTACACTTACGAGGCCTCACGCCTCTATATCTCATGCGACGAAAATGGTGTTGCTACCATTACGCTGCCACAAGCTGATAAAGCTCTCACAACGGCTTCAAATACACTGAAAGCAGCTGCTACGGACGGTGCTTCGAAGTACGTCATCTATATGAACACTGACGAGTTGGGCATCGACACACGTGTAGCCATTCATGCTGGTGAAACATACAATGCAGCTTTGAGCGGAGCGCAACTCAACCTCTTGGCTGCCAACACGGCTGGTACGGGCGTTACCATTGCTAATGCGCAATTAACGAACTCTTTCACCTTCCGTTTGGTTGCCCTTCCCGCTGCCGACGATGTTGAAGCGTTGAAGACAATCATTGACGAGGCCAAAGCCATTATAGGATTGAACGAAGAGGCTGCTGCAGCGCTCAATGCTGCCATTACGCAGGCACAATCTGAGTTAGATTATCCCTACCTCACGAAGCAAGATGTTGTACTCGACGTAGCCGACCTCCAGTCAGCCATTGACGTTGCTAACGCTACCTTAGGTGGCAACAGTCAAGGAATTAATGGCAACGTGACTGGCATTGACGAGGCTCAAACCTCTGCCATTCGCGTGGAAGCATTGAATCATCGCATCACCGTCTACGGAGCTCAAAACGTGCGCATCTTCAATGCAGCAGGTCAGCGTCAAGCAGCCAACACCGTTTTGCCCTCAGGAGCCTACATCGTCAAGGCAGACGGCAAGGTAGTTAAGGTAGTATTATAATCACGTTTAATAGCTTTCTTATTAGACGAAACATACAAAGTGAATGTGCCAAAAGCAACTTCTATCGGAGTTACTTTTGGCACATTCTTTTACTCAAATAATCGATTTTTGTTGAGGGCTACGCGTCCCTGCGTGTAAGTGTCTGTCTCCGCGATGCTAGTATATATACATCAAAAAATATCGCTCAAGTTTTTATTCTTGAGCGATATTTTTTTGTTTTCATAACGAATCGTGTGGGTAAACTGTAATTTATCTGCCTAATTGGGGGCGCGTCCTCACCTGGGGGCGACGCGTCCCCGCGTCGGCATTTGTTAGTCAAGGCTCGATGCCTTGACTAACAAATA
>UQHJ01000105.1 GCA_900540885.1 uncultured Prevotella sp. | reverse complement strand
AACGCAGTGTGAAATTTTCCGTTTTGGACAACTTTTAGAATTTTTCGTTATGCAAAGTTGTCCAATTTATTTGCACAAAAAAAGCGAACTTTTTCGTTCTTTTGCTTGTCAAATGATAAGCTACGATGAGCGTAAGAATCTGCATGCAATGTTGTTAGCAAGTGTTCGCGTGGGTGGCTTAGAATAATTACAACCCGTTTATAATCAACAAGTTAGGAACATTATTTGCTAAGCGTAGTATGGAAAAATCAGTAACAGATAGTTTAGTAAAAAACCGTTGTCTGTTTGCGTTTCAATCTTGATTTCGTGGGCAAAGATACGGCAAACTTTGTTACGAAAAAAGGAAAAGAAAATAATTTTTTTGGAAAACTTTTCTTTGTCTTAGCGTTCAAAAAGTTATCAATAATCGCTATGTATTGATAACCAATAGAATAAAGTTGTACACTTCAATTTATAATATAGGTAAGGGGGATATTCTCTTTCATTTGCTTCTTTACAATTAGCTGCAAACAGCTAATTGAAATCCAATCGTCCCCCCAAAAATCTTCTCAAAGTTTTTCTGTTCCACATTAGGAAAGCCTCTTCCCCTACCCTCTCCCTGGTCGGGGAGGGGGTTAGGGGGAGAGGGCTTATCTTATCTAATCTCTTCGCCTTGTAGCGTGGCGCTTGAAGAACTGGTGATGCGTACGCGGACGTATTCACCAGGGTGGTGTGTGCCACGGTCGAAGACAACGACCTTGTTTTGCTCCGTGCGGCCAAAGAGTTGTTCGCGAGAACGCTTGCTCACGCCTTCCACCAATATCTCGTACTCCTTACCTACGCACTTGGCATTGCTCTCTGCGCTCAACTCATTCTGCAAGGCGATGAGTTCGTTCAAACGACGGATTTTCACCTCTTCGCTCACGTCGTCGGAGAGGTGGCGCGAAGCATAAGTGCCAGGGCGTTCACTGTACTTAAACATAAAGGCTGAGTCGTAACCACACTCACGCATGAGCGAGAGCGAAAGTTGGTGATCCTCCTCCGTCTCAGAGCAATACCCCGCAAAGATGTCGGTGCTCAAACCACAGTCAGGCACGATGCGACGAATGGCAGCCACGCGGTCCATGTACCACTCACGCGTATACTTACGGTTCATTAACTTCAAGATGCGGTTCGACCCACTCTGTACGGGCAGGTGGATGTGGCGGCAAACGTTTGGCTCTTCGGCTATCACGTGCAGCGTCTCGTCACTCATGTCCTTGGGATGGCTGGTGCTAAAGCGAATACGCAAGCCAGGGACAGCGCGTGCTACAGTGCGCAGGAGTTCGGGGAAGCGAATCTCTGTGCCGTCCTCGCGTTTCCAACAGTAAGAGTTAACGTTTTGGCCCAATAGTGTAATCTCTTTGTAGTTGCGGCTTTCGAGGTCGCGTGCTTCGGTCAGAATGCTTTCAATATCGCGTGAACGTTCGCGACCACGCGTATAAGGCACAATGCAGTAGTGGCAGAAGTTGTTGCAACCACGCATAATGCTAACAAACCCCGAAATGCGGCTACCACAGTAGCGTTCGGGTACGATGTCGCGATACGTCTCGGTTGTGCTCAACTCAATGTCAATCGCCTTATTGCCCACCTCAGCTTGTGCGATGAGGTCGGGCAGACTGAGATAAGCATCAGGACCCGCTACGAGGTCGGCACCATGCTCATTGAGCAGTCCGTCCTTTACGCGCTCGGCCATGCAGCCCAACACGCCGATAATCAGTTTGCGACCTTTACGACGCATGGCATTGAGCGCCTCCAAGCGGTGAATAATCTTCTGTTCCGCATTGTCGCGTACAGAGCAAGTGTTGAGGAACACGGCATCAGCCTCGTCCAATGACTCGCAAGGTTCGTAGCCCGCCATCTTCATGACAGAGGCTACGACTTCGCTATCGGCCACATTCATCTGGCAGCCGTATGTTTCGATATATAGATGTTTCATTGATTATTTTTATAGGTGGATTGACAAGTTCATGGTGATGTCATTTCCGTCCGAAGTCAGCGGGTACTTCGCCCCAACGTGAAGTTTCCCACTTCAATATAGGAATGTCGGAGAAGTCGTTTGTCTTGAGCCAATGCTCGGCACGTTCAATCATTTGAAAGAGCTGTTCGGTGCGTGGCGTTCGGGCCAACTTCGTGCGACACTTGCGTGCCTTAATCCACAATAGCGCGTTACGACTATCCGTATAGATCGTCATCACGCGTTGACGCTTCTTTAGGAGTGCCAACGCATGCACGATGGCTAAGAACTCGCCAATATTGTTCGTACCGTGTACAGGGCCGTAGTGAAAGATTTCCTGTCCCGTAGCTAAGTAGACTCCCCGATATTCCATGGGGCCGGGGTTGCCCGAACAAGCTGCATCGACGGCTAAGGCATCGGCCTTTACTTCAAGCGGTAAGGGCAACACCGTATCGTGTCGGTAGTCAGGTGGTGGAGGAGGACAACCTTTCGGCGCAGCCACTTGGGAAGGACGTTGCGTCTTATCCTCTTCACTCGTCTTAGAACAGCCTGTAGGCACGTTGACGTAATCCGTTGCAGGAGCTTCGAACGCGCGTTTCGCTTCCGCCTCCGACTTAAACGACTTATAAACAGCAGCGGGGAAGCCCACCACTTGTCGTTGGCAGTCTTCCCACGTGCGATATATCCCAGGTTCACGCCCATTCCATACTACGTAGTATTTGGGTTGTGACATTCTTTTCTTTTTTTGTTAACAAGTTGACGAGTTGACAAGTTAACGAGTTAACGGGTAGGTTTGTTCTATATGTATAAGGTAACTTACCCGTCAACTCGTTAACTCGTTAACTCGTTAACTTGTCAACTCGTTAACTCGTCAACTAAAAAAAACTACATACGTTCAGGCATCTCGATGCCTAAGAGACCCATGCCGATGCGAACTACCTTTGCTACATTCTTAGAGAGTACGAGGCGGAACATTTGCTTGCGGCTATCTTCTTCGCGTAAGATGCTGAAGTCGTGATAGAATTGGTTGTATTCCTTAACCAGCTCGTAGCAATAGTTGGCTACGGCTGCAGGCTGATATTCTTTACCAGCTTGGCGCACGACAGCGGCAAAGTCGGCAATGTGTTGAATAATCTCCTCCTCCTTCGTCGAAATCTCGATGTCGGTGGGCAACGTGTCGGGCACGTTGATGCCAGCATCGGCAGCCTTGCGCAAGATAGAACGGATACGAGCGTAAGTATATTGAATGAAGGGACCCGTGTTGCCGTTGAAGTCGATACTCTCTTCGGGGTTGAAGAGCATATTCTTACGAGCGTCCACCTTCAGCAAGAAGTACTTCAGTGCACCCATACCTACGATGCGAGCCACCTCTTGTTTCTCTTCTTCGCTCATGTCGGTGTTCTTCTTCGCCTCATCGATGGTCTGGCGAGCCTGAGCAATCATGCCTGCTACCAAGTCGTCAGCGTCAACCACCGTACCCTCGCGGCTCTTCATCTTACCGTTAGGCAATTCGACCATACCATACGAGAAGTGAACCAAACTCTTACCCCATTCAAAACCTAAACGGTCGAGCAAGATAGAGAGTACTTGGAAGTGGTAGTTCTGTTCGTTACCTACGACGTAGATCATCTTGTTGATAGGGAAGTCTTGGAAACGCAACTTTGCCGTACCAATGTCCTGCGTCATATAGACGCTCGTGCCGTCAGCGCGGAGCAACAACTTCTCATCAAGTCCGTCCTTTGTCAAGTCAGCCCATACAGAGCCGTCCTCCTTACGGAAGAAGAGTCCCTTGCTGAGACCCTCTTCTACGGCCTGCTTACCTACCAAGTAAGTGTCGCTTTCGTAATAGATCTTGTCGAAGCTAACGCCGAGTGCCTTATAAGTCTCGTCAAAACCTTCGTACACCCATTCGTTCATCTTGCGCCACAGGGCACGTACCTCAGGGTCGTTGGCCTCCCACTTCACGAGCATCGCGTGTGCCTCTTGCATAAGGGGGCTTTCCTTTTCAGCTTTAGCCTTAGCATCTTCTTCATTCATACCTTCGGCCATAAACTTGGCTTGCAACTCCTTCACCTCAGCGCGGTAGTGCTTATCGAAGGCTACGTAATAGTCGCCAATCAAGTGGTCACCCTTCTTACCGCTGCTTTGAGGAGTCTCGCCATTGCCATACTTGAGCCATGCCAACATAGACTTACAGATGTGGATACCACGGTCGTTGACAATGTTCGTCTTCACGACGCGGTTGCCGTTAGCCTCTACTACGCCAGCCAAGGCCCAACCCAATAGGTTATTGCGCACGTGGCCTAAGTGGAGGGGCTTATTGGTGTTGGGTGAAGAGTATTCTATCATCACCAATGGGCTATCTTCTGTAGGCTTCGTAATGCCAAAGTGGTCGTCAGCGTCAATGTCGTTGAGCAACGTAATCCACTGCGCAGGAGCGATAACGAGGTTGAGGAAACCCTTTACTACGTTAAATGACTGCAACAGCGAGGTATTATCCTTCAACCACTGACCAATCTCTTGTGCCGTGTCCTCAGGCTTCTTGCGCGAGATGCGCAACAAACCGAAAACTACCAGTGTCAAGTGGCCTTCAAATTCTTTCTTTGTCTTTTGCAATGCCACCTGTTCGGGGGTGATGTCCTGTCCGTAAAGTGCTTTTACGGCCTCTATCACTGCGGCTTGGAGTTGTTGTTCTATCTTCATGCTTAATCTTTTATTTTTATTTTGGCTACAAAGTTAGTGATTAACACAAAACACAGAAAACTTTTAAGGCGAAAACGATGAACTGCAATTTGTCGAATAGAACAAGAATAAAAATTAATGAAATAATTAATGTTCAATTAATGATAATTAATGTTCAAAACAATGCGCGAAGCGCGCCTAAACTTAAACGTTAACTATTTATGTTATGCGCTTCGCGCATTGTTTTGAACATTAATTATCATTAATTGAACATTAATTATTTCATTAATTTTTATTCTTGTTCTATTCGACAAATTGCTGTTTGAAAGTCTCTTCCCCTATTGTCACTTACTCCACTCCTCGAGTACGCTAGTGGGGCGACCATTGGCGCTGAAAGCTCCCATGTCATAGACTGGCCAGTTGTCGAAGAAAGTGGTGTATGACTTTGGACGCCAATCACCGTACACCTCTGGTTCCCAGTAGAAGAGTGTACCGACGCCTGCTCTACCTGCCTTCGTGATGAAGTCCTTTGTAATACTTGCAGCTAAAGCTTCATTGGCCGTAGAGCGCACACCAAATTCAGCCACCATGACTGGCACATTGTACTTCTGCTTAACTTGCTTCATGCACTGCGCAGCCAAGGTATTGAGTTCGGTGGGTTGCTTCGAACTGTCGTCTACTTGTGGATAGTGTGAGAAAGCTACCATATCAAACTTTGCTCCTTGCGCCTTAAATTGCTCTAACCACCAAAGGTTGTCACTCTGCTTTGAAGCTGTATTAAGATGGGGCATTACTTGGGCATTGGGCAACACCTCCTTTGCTGCATTATAACCCACCATATAGAGTTGTGTGAACTTCTTCCACCCATCGGGCAATGCCTTCCATTTACTATCGTAAAGCGCACCGTCGGGGTAGATCATACCATTGCGCGTCTCATTACCTATTTGTACCCAACGAGGCGTTACGCCAGCCTCCTTTACGGCAGTGAGCACCTCACGTGTGTGTTCGGCCACCTTCTGAAGGAGTTGGTCAAAGCTGAGTCCTTCCCAAGCCTTTGGTTTCTGTTGGCGACTAGGGTCAGCCCAAAGGTCGGAATAATGGAAGTCTATCATCACGTTCAACTTAGCCGCTGCAGCAGCCTTGGCTTTGGCTACAACATCGGCCGTATTGTTAAACTGACAGGCTGCATTCTCAGGATTAACCCATACGCGCAAGCGTATTGCTCGTACGCCCAATTGACTCATCAATTCAGGGCAACTCATCTGCTCACCTTGAGCATTATAGAAGTGGCGACCGTCGGCCTCCATTTCAGTGTACCAACTGATGTCGGCTCCTACAACGCGTTCTATCAAGTCAGAAGGTTCAGAAGGTTCTGATGGTGGGGGAGGCGTAGGAATAGGAGTGGGGTCATCACTGCCACAGGCGGTAAGCGTAATGGCGAAAAACGCCAATAAGGACATAAATATATTCTTCATAATAGTAAATATTTTGGAACGTTAGTAACTTATTAAAATTATTGCTGTCCGGTAAAACTTCAAAGAACATAAAATTCCTCCCCGAAGTCCTGTAAAATAGGACTTCGGGGTTT
>UQHJ01000104.1 GCA_900540885.1 uncultured Prevotella sp. | reverse complement strand
ATTGTCGCTGAAGCGCAAGGGCGTAGCCAGTTTGTATCAATTTGTGCCTTGGCACAAATTGAGTAGTATGTAAAAAAAGTATGTAAAATTGTATGTTATGTATGTTCTCGCGCTAAGCGACTATAAGCAACCTGCTGCTGCCGCGGGTTAAAAACCCGCCCCCCAATTAGGCAGACAAATTGCTGTTTAAGTGTTAGTACTCCACCTTATCTTCCTTTTCCAGCCAAGCTACGAAGGGGGCTTGTGCTTCAGCGTTCATCATCGCCTCAGTGGGGAGTTTCCGCTCGTGAATGGGGAGGGGAAGTTCCTTATATATAAAGGCGTCATCAAAACCGATGCGGGCAGCATCGTCCTTTGTGCCAGCAAAGTAAAGGTGGTCGAGGTGCGCCCAATAGATAGCACCGAGACACATCGGGCAAGGCTCGCATGAAGCATAAATGTCAAGGCCTGTGAGGTCGAATGTATTGAGTTCGCTACATGCCTTACGAATAGCCTGCACTTCTGCATGGGCTGTAGGGTCGTGTTGTGAAGTGACGCGATTAACGCCCTCCGCTACAATCTCACCTCCACGAGCTATCACTGCACCAAAGGGGCCACCCCCATTGCGCACATTCTCAACGGCCAAGTCAATAGCACGTTGCATGAGTTCTTGCTTTGTCATAATTTTGTATTTTTTTTTATTGTTGTTGCAACAAATGTAATGATTTAAGCCTATAGCGGTGGACTATTTTACATAAAGTAAGTAAAAACTTTTCCTTTTTACCTTTTATTTGCTCTCTTTCTGCTTTATAAGTTGTAATTCTTTAAATATCTATCTACCTTTGCAGTGTATTTAACTAAAAAACTTTATAGCTTTATGAGAACAAAATTACTTTCTCTCAAAACGCTCCTTGTCATTTGCCTAATGGCAATAGTTGGGGGGGGTAGAAACTTGGGCACAGACAACCGAAAAGGTTGACTTTACTGCGAAAGGGTATACAGATAAGGAAAAAGTCGCATCGTATGTGGGAGAGAACTTTTCAGTTGCTTTTTCAAAAGGATCAAATACCAATAAAGATTCTTCTCCTACGTATTATACGACCGGAACCTCAATTCGCTTTTATGGAGGTAACACGATGACTATTAGTAGTTCAAGTCAAAGTATCTCTAAGGTCGTTTTTACTTATGGTAGTAAATCTCCGTCATCTGATACTGGGTACAAATTATCGTCAGGTTCTTATAGTAAACGTTCAAACACTTGGAACTCAGGAAGTAGTGCAGGTGTAAGTTCTATTACTTTTACAAATCCTAATACTTCGGGCCACTACAGAATCAAAACCATTGAAGTAACCTTTGCTTCTGGTGAAGAAGAATCTGTAGCCACTCCTACGATCACTCCTGCTTCAAAAAAGTTTGACAAATCTTTTGAGGCTACAATAGCCTGCACAACAACGGGGGCTACCATTTACTATACGTTAGATGGCACTGATCCCACCTCTTCAACTACTCGTCAAACCTATACGAGCACGGGTGTATCTATTCCTGCTGTTACAACAACATTGAAGGCTTGCGCTTCGTTAAATGGTAAAAATAGTAGTGTTGCTTCTGCTACTTATACTTATACCGAACAAGGTGATGCTCCCATTGTTATTTGGTCGGAAGATTGGAGTGGGTTGAGCAAGGATGCAAAGCCAACTCAAGGTGAAAATGCAACGTATGTTTGTAGTGGTTCTAGTGGAAGGGGTACTAGAATTTTTACCGAAAAACTTGCGGGTGGTGAAAGTCCAGAAATCCTTGTCGCTAGTAAAGGTTTTCTTACCATAACAATTAATGATCTTAAGGGAGCGAGCGAGGGCTTGATTCTTACGTTTAAGGCTAACCAAACGAAAGGCCAATTTGCTGCTTCAGTAGATAATGCAGTAATTGTTTCAGCTGATGCAGAAGGCTCAAACAAGTTATATGTGCATAAATACATCATGGCTTTGAATGAAGGTGCAACAAGTCTCACCATTACTTTGAAAAATGATTTAACGAGCAATGCCCGTGTCGACGACCTCGAACTCTCAACCTACTCTGGTGTAGGTAGCTTTAAGATTACTGAAGCTGGTTATGGCACCTATTATTCTTCAAAGGCTTATACCATGCCTAAGGACGTAAAGGGTTATACCATTACGGGCAATGAAGGCACTTCTCTTGTTATGAACGAAGCCTACGCTGCTGGTGATGTTGTTCCTGCTAAGACTGCTTTGGTCGTAGAAGGTGCAGCTAATAAGTACTATACACTTGTAGCAGCTGTAGCAGCATCAACAGAATTGACACCTGCCAACAATAATAAACTTCACGGTTCAGACGAGGCAGAAACGACCTACGTTGACGGAACAGATGTGAAGTACTACAAGCTTTCATATAACAACGAGGGTAACAACCTTGGTTTCTATTGGGGCAGCGAAAATGGTGCAGCCTTTACCAATGGCGCTCACAAAGCATACCTTGCACTCGATAGTGAGACGTTACTCAGCCAAAGCCGTGGTTTCTCTCTTGCAGACCTCGCTCATGGTGTAACAACAGGTATTAACACAACTGTTAAGTCTGCTACTCAATCAAACTTTATCTACGACCTCAACGGCCGTCGCATCAATAGTTTGAATGGTGCAGCCAAGGGCGTTTACATCATGAATGGTCAGAAAGTATTGGTAAAGTAAGAATAACGAATTTAGAATAAATCTCTATATGAAAAAGACTTATATAACTCCGCAAGCAAGCACTATTCGCTTGCAGATGGAGTCGCAGATTTTGGGTGTAAGTACGCACGATGAAGTATCCTACAAAGAGCAGCTCTCTGACGAGCGCGGTTGGGCTGACGAATGGGACACCGTAGAGGAAGACTAACTTCTTCTACTTAAAGAAATAGATAACTGCCTATCCAACGCACACGCGTTAGGTAGGCAGTTATCTTGTGTTAGAGGGGGATAAATGTCTGCCCCCCCAATTAGGCAGATAAATTGTAATTCTTCTCCTTGTGATACGTTTTTGGGGAATATAAATGTTGTATGAAAAGAATAATAGGTGTACCTTTGCTACCAAAATAAAAATAAAGATATGGAAGCAGCAATTACATGGGTACTCGAACACCTTAGCTATTGGGTGGTCACCCTCTTTATGGCCATTGAGAGTTCATTTATTCCTTTCCCCTCAGAAGTGGTTGTACCACCAGCAGCTTGGCGAGCAATGGATCCCACGAGTGGTATGAACATTGTGCTCGTAGTAGTGTTTGCCACGTTAGGAGCCGATTTAGGAGGACTTCTCAATTATTATTTAGCTAAGTGGTTAGGCCGTCCGATTATTTATCGCTTTGCCGATAGCCGTATCGGCCACATGTGTTTGATTGATCGTGAAAAGGTAGAAAAAGCAGAAACGTTCTTTCGTGACCATGGTGCAGCCTCTACCTTCTTTGGCCGTTTGGTGCCTGCTGTGCGTCAGCTTATAAGTATTCCTGCTGGATTGGCAGGTATGCGAATAGACAAGTTCTTGCTTTATACCACGTTAGGCGCAGGCGTATGGAATAGTGTATTGGCACTCATCGGTTGGGGTATCTTCCGTTACAGTGACGTAAAGACTACGGCTGACGTTTATGCTTTGGCAACACGCTATAGTCACGAAATAGGCTACGTGCTCTTAGCACTGGCAGTAGTCGTTGTGGGCTTTTTAGCTTATAAAGGACTGAAAAAGTAGAAGCATTACATGACTTCAAGCAAACGACTTAAAATAATATGTCAACTCTTGTTTTGCGCCTTGGCCTTTAGCGAAGTCAAGGCGCAAAGCGTACCCTTCACCTTGACTGCCGACAGTGCTCATCAACCTATTAAAACGACCTTGACGGAGTGGGGCGTAGGTGGCGTAAGTCTGTTAGACACCTATTTGTCGCCTCTTACTTATAAGGGTACAGACTTCGCTTTTGATTACTACACGGAGCGTTTGGCACATTGGGGCAAACGCCACGTTACGGTGAGTGGTCAGTATGGCGGACATTATGCCTATGCACAATCGCCCACCGATGACGGCAAATACATAGATGCCGAACTTAGCTTCTCAGGAGGGTGGCATTATAATTGGCGTCCCTCTCCCCATTGGCGCTTGGCAGCAGGTGGACTAATGGAATTATCGGGAGGATTTACCTACAATACTCGTAATTCTAATAATCCAGCCCAAGCCCGATTGGGAACGGCTTTGTTGGCTTCGGGCATAGCAGAGTATTATTTCGCATTCTTTAAGAGAAAGGCCACAGTGCGTTTACAACTCGACGGGCAGCTGATGGGCGTGCAGTTCTCGCCCGAATATGGTCAGAGCTATTACGAGATATTCTCGTTAGGACATAGCGCAGGCATTATACACTTTACCCACTTAGGCAATTGTCCAACGGGGCGTGCACAGTTGCACGTAGTCCTACCTATTAAGCGTAGCCACATCAGCGTGGGGTATCAAGCCGACATTCGTCAGAGCCAATTGGGAGGACTCAAACGCCATGCATGGCGCAACGCATTGATGATAGGTTATGCACGTAATTTGAAGCGATTATGAAAGGATTTTTACGCTTAATACCACATATAATAGTCGCCTTGTTTAGCCTCACAGCTTGTGTTACGCAAGAGGTGGAGGACAATAATCGCTTAGGCAACTTTGATAGCCTTTGGCGCGTGTTAGACGAGCATTATTGCTTCTTTGATTATAAAAAAGAAGTTTATGGCTTAGATTGGAATAAGGTGCGTGACACGTATCGGCCGCGCATATCAGAGGCGATGAACAATAAGCAACTCTTTGAAGTGCTCTCTAATATGACTTATGAGTTGCGCGACGGTCATGTCAATCTATCCGCTGCACACAATGTGAGCCGTTACGGTCGGTGGTTTGACGATTATCCTATGAATCAAAGCGACTCGTTAGAACGCATTTACTTAGGACGAGCAGAAGACTACCAGCAAGCGGGAGGACTGAAGTATCGCATACTGAAGAATAACGTAGGCTATGTGCGCTGCACTACCTTTGAGTACAACTTTGGCGATGGCAACCTGCAAGAGATGATGCGCTACTTGGCCACGTGTGATCGCTTGGTCATCGACGTGCGCAGCAATGGAGGCGGCATGCTTACTGCTGCAGAGAAGTTAGCTTCGCTCTTTATTAATGAAGAGACTGTGGTGGGGTATATGTGTCACAAGACGGGGACGGCGCATGATGCTTTCTCGGCTGCTGAACCCATTCGTCTGAAACCCTTTGTGGGATTGCGCTGGCAGCGTGAGGTGTATGTATTGACCAATCGACGTACTTATAGTGCAGCCAATAGCTTTGTCATGTTTCTTAAGGGATTGCCTCAAGTAACCATCGTCGGCGACCGAACGGGTGGGGGAGCAGGTATGCCTTTCTCGGCTGAACTACCCAATGGTTGGAGCATTCGCTTCTCAGCTTGCCCCATGTATGATCGCAACCAGCAACTCACCGAAATGGGCATTGACCCCGATGTAAAGCTCGACATCGTGTCAGACGATTATCAACGTGGCATTGATACGATATTGGAATATTGTTTAAAGAAGGATTAAGTTTGTGTGGCTTTTGGATTTCATAATCTAAAAGCTCCAAACATTAAAACATCAAAATATGAAACTGATTTATTTTCATGGTTTTGCTTCGTCAGGAGCCTCTGGCACGGTGCAGTTGTTGCGTAAGATGCTGCCTTCGGCTGAAGTGATAGCTCCCGACATACCTGTTGACCCTGAAGAGGCCTTGCCTTTTTTAAAGGATTTGGTAGAGGCTGAGCAGCCTGACGTGATAGTAGGTACCAGCATGGGCGGTATGTATGCACAACAGATGCATGGTCATTTACGCGTTTGCGTTAATCCAGCATTCCGTATGTCGACAATGAGCAAAGTGCTCCACACGGGTGAACACAAATGGTTGAATGGACGAAAGGATAGTGCGAAGACCTTCCGTGTGACGGCCGATACGTTGAAGCACTTTAATCAAATGGAGCGTAAGCAGTTTGACGGTATCACTTCCGACGATAAAGACCTTTGCTATGGGCTCTTTGGCATAAATGATACGTTAGTTAATCCCATAAACACTTACAATACGTTTATGAAATACTATCATCATGCCGAACGCATTGAGGCAGAGCATCAGCTGAACGAGAAGGTACTGCGCAAATACTTGCTTCCTTTACTGCATCAGCTTTTAGGGTCACTATATGATGAGGCCGTAAAAGAGCCTTTGCCCGATTATATGAAGTAATGCAATAGTTTGTCTGCCTAATTGGGGGGCACGTCCTCACCTGGGGGCGACGCGTCCCCGCGTCGGCATTTGTTAGTCAAGGCTCGATGCCTTGACTAACAAATACATG
>UQHJ01000103.1 GCA_900540885.1 uncultured Prevotella sp. | reverse complement strand
ATTAATTATCATTAATTGAACATTAATTATTTCATTAATTTTTTCGTTAATGTTCATTCTCGTTAGGCAGACAAATTGCAGTTTATAGTGTTAATAAATACGTAAAATTTGGCAGACGCTCTGTTTTTATAGTATATTTGTACGAATTTAGCCATATTCTATTCAAAAAAGAAGAATAAACAATGAGTAAACCACATAAGAAGAGGCGTACGAGAGGCCATTTTGGCGCGATTACCACCTGCATTAGCACCACATTGGTGTTAGTGTTATTAGGCATTGTAGTATTATTCGTAAGCGTAGGCGATAACTATAGTCGACAGTTGCGCGAAGGGTTCACTGTCGAGGTAATGCTCAATGATAGCATACAGCCTGTGCAACAAAGTGCCACCCTTGCCGCTTTGCGTAAAGCCCCCTATGCGCGTGAGGTAAATTATATATCAAAGGAACAAGGCATGCGCGAGATGAACGACGTAATGGGAGGCGACCTCGGCACGTTCGATGGCACGTCGCCCGTTCCAGCCGAGTTTGAGGTGTTCTTAAATTACGATTATGCCAACGCCGACTCCTTAGCTCGTTACGAAAAAGCGATGCTTGCCCTGCCAGGCGTGAGCGAAGTGAACTATCCACGCGATATCATGCAGAGCCTCGACCGCACGATACCTGCTATTGGCCTTGGTCTGCTCATTGTTGCCGGCTTGTTGGCTTTAGTATCATTCTCGTTGATCAATAATATCATTCGAATGAGCGTCTATGCACGTCGTTATAGCATACATACGATGAAGTTAGTAGGTGCCAGTTGGTCCTTCATTCGTCGTCCCTTTATCGTCCAGGCACTGCGCATAGGCATTGTAGCCGCCATTATAGCTTGTGGCTTGTTAGGAGGCATGATATACTACCTACAGTTCGAGGCCGGAGCTGGCGACATCTATATTAACCAACTTATCACCCCCGAAGTGTGGATTTATACGCTTGGTGTCATTGTCGTCTGTGGCATTTGCCTTACCGCATGGTCAGCCTACCTCTCTGTCAATCACCACCTGAGTTTGCGCGGAGGTGAGGTCTACGTTAGATAAAGAACAAGTAACAAACAACACACATATATATTTATATTATATGAAACCAACAACCAAGAAGGTATTTGCCTTCGACCGTATGAATTTTATTCTTTTGGCCATCGGTATGGCTATCGTTATTATCGGCATGATACTGATGTCGGGTTCGGGTTCTGACGAAACAACGTTCAATCCCGCTATCTTTGATGCCCAACACGTGAAGGTAGCTCCCGCAGTATGCCTTTTTGGCTATCTCTTTATGGTCTATGCCATCGTTAAGAAACCAAAGAATAAGAAAGAGGAAGCTGAGTAAACGATTAAGTTAACTCGTCAACAAAAAACGTCAAATAAAAGCAACAATGGACTCAATTCAAGCCCTATTGATGGGCCTTTTACAAGGACTTACCGAATACCTTCCCGTGAGTAGTAGTGGCCACTTAGCCATCGCCTCAGAGCTGTTAGGCGTAGACGGTGAGAGTAACCTCGTTTTTACCATTACCGTACACGTAGCCACTGTTCTGAGTACACTCGTTATCCTTGGTGGCGAAATCGTCAAGATCATAAAAGGTACTTTTTCGCCCCTAAATGTTACAGGCACAGGTCTTAACCGACTCAATGACGACCAACGCTATGTGCTTAATATCATTATTTCAATGATACCTATTGGCATAGTAGGCGTATTCTTTAAGGATAAGGTAGAAGAAATATTCGGTTCAGGCTTAACAATAGTCGGCATTTGCTTGCTCGTTACGGCAGCTTTGCTCACCTTCTCTTACCTCGCTCGTCCGCGCCAGAAGGAGAAGATCTCGCTCCTTGATGCCTTTATCATCGGTGTGTCACAAGCCTTGGCTGTACTGCCTGGCCTAAGCCGTTCGGGCACTACGATTGCCACAGGCCTTATGTTAGGCAATAAAAAGTCAAGCATGGCACAGTTCTCATTCCTCATGGTCGTTCCCCCCATTTTGGGCGAAGCACTGCTTGACGTAATGAAAGTAGTGAAAGGAGAAGACTTAGGCGGCGATATAGGTATGATGCCCTTAATCGTAGGTTTCATTGCAGCCTTCCTTTCTGGTTGTGTAGCTTGTAAGTGGATGATAGGCATCGTCAAGAAGGGCAAACTCATCTACTTCGCTTACTACTGCGCACTGGTAGGTGTGGCAACACTCGTTTACTCTTTCTTTAGTTGATGAGTTTCTCTAGTTGACGAGTTAACAAGTTGACGAGTTAACGGGTAAGTTAGCATAAAAGCAAGTTCCCCTATTCAATAAAAAGGACAAACTTACTCGTTAACTTGTCTCCTCGTTAACTTGTCACCTCGTTAACCCCAAAAATCACGAACGACAGAATGGCAAAAAAAGAAATAGTGGCCGATTACCTATTGCCTCAAGCCGCATTGGAGGCACTTAGTGCCGATGAGCGGGCTATCTTACCCTATGTAGGCATCTCAGCCTTGAAGGACTTCTTGGCCCACCCCGACCAACTCACCCCCGATGGCAATCCCATAGCGGGCGGCATAATGCCAGCCATTATCGCTTTCGACAAGCCCCTACATATCACCTCCTTCCAATTGGTAGCAAAGGTAAGGTGGCTTATCAGTCGAGCCATGGGACGTAAGAAGATAAAGATAGGTCATGCGGGTACGCTCGACCCACTGGCTTCGGGCGTGATGATTATCTGTTTAGGTCGCGCCACCAAACTCATAGAGCAAATGCAAGCGGGCGAAAAGGAGTACATCGCTACCTTACAGTTAGGCGCTACTACTCCCAGCTTCGACCTCGAACACCCTATTGACCAAACTTATCCTACCGAACACATCACCCCAGAAGCAATTAATGAAGCCTTAGAACAATTTCGGGGCGACATCATGCAAGTGCCCCCCGCCTTTTCAGCTTGTAAAGTAGAAGGCAAGCGCGCTTACGACCTCGCTCGAAGTGGCGAAGAGGTACAGCTCCGTGCCAAACCCCTTCACATTTCAGAACTCGAAATGATACATTGTGACCTTGCCAACAATAGCATCACGCTAAGAGTTGTCTGCTCTAAAGGCACCTACATTCGTGCTCTCGCTCGTGACATTGGCCAAGCGCTCAACAGTGGTGCCCACCTCACAGCCTTGCGTCGCACTCGTGTAGGCGTATTCGATGAGGCTCGTTGCTTCTCTCTCCCCGAATTTGAAGACTTGATAAAGGGCGAATAGGGCCTCATTTATGGGGTTATAAGGCTTTTTGGGTATTTATGGGGCTATGGGCTTATAAGGTTAAGAAGTTGCTATTGTTGAACTGAATATAAGCGATTTTTATTGCTTCCCTCTAACTTTTCCTACCTTTCCCTCCTCCCCCCCCTTAAATTCTCCTAACTCTCAAAGCCGTCCCTCCAACTTCCAATAAACTTCCCCCAAACTTCTCCATATATGAAACTATCACAATTTAAGTTTAAGCTTTCAGAAGAAAAAATAGCTCAATATCCAGCACCTCATCGTGATGAGTGTCGTATGCTGGTGCTTCACCGTACGACGGGCGACATTGAGCACTTAATGTTTAAGGACCTCCTCACCTTCTTCGATGAAGAAGACGTGTTCGTGTTCAACGACACCAAGGTGTTCCCCGCACGCCTTTATGGTAATAAGGAGAAGACAGGAGCACGCATCGAAGTGTTCCTCTTGCGCGAACTCAATCAAGAACTTCGCCTTTGGGACGTACTTGTCGACCCCGCACGTAAGATTCGTATTGGCAACAAACTCTACTTTGGCGAGGACGACTCTATCGTAGCCGAAGTGATAGACAATACGACCAGCCGTGGCCGTACCCTTCGTTTCCTCTACGATGGCGATCACGACGATTTTAAGCGTCAACTCTATGCCCTTGGCGAAGCACCTATTCCTCGTTTCATCGGTCGCGAGAGCGAACCAGAGGACTTAGAACGCTTCCAATGCATCTTTGCCAAGAACGAAGGTGCTGTGACTGCTCCAACGGCCGGACTTCACTTCTCACGCGAGATGATGAAGCGTATGGAGATAAAAGGTATCGAACCCGCTTTTATTACCCTACACTGTGGCCTTGGCAACTTCCGCAGTACAGACGTAGAAGATCTCACCAAACATAAGATTGACTCAGAACAGATGTTTGTAGAGGCCGATTGTTGTCGCATTGTCAATAAGGCAAAGGACGAAGATCGCAAGGTCTTGGCCGTAGGCACTACCGTACAGCGTGCCCTCGAAGCTTCTTGCAGCACCGACAATCGCATTAAGGAGTTTGAAGGTTGGACCAATAAGTTCATCTTCCCCCCCTACGACTTCCACGTAGCTAACGCGATGCTCTCTAACTTCCATTTGCCTTACTCTACGCTCTTGATGCTCACCGCTGCCTTTGGTGGTTATGACTATACCATGCATGCCTATGAAGAGGCTTTGAAGCACGACTACAAGTTTGGCCCATTTGGCGATGTGATGCTTATTGTAGATTAAAGACTGAACTACCATTCATTACAGAGCCAGAAAAAAAAGGATCATGGATAATTCATGAAAATTCGTGTTCAAGACAAAGCGCGAATTATCATGAATTATCCATGATCTTTTTTGGAACTATAATAGGTTGTGCGGTAGTTCACTCCTTAATATATTCCCCCCAATCGACGAGGCGCATATCTCCTTTGCGACGATAAGTGTCGTGTAGGGCAAAGGCAGCAGAGAGAATGTGGTGCGTATGACCACCGTAGGCACCCGCCAGTCGAAGGTATTCACGGAGAATAGGACGATAGTCGGGGTGAGCAATGGCGATAAGCGCTTCCGCCTTTTCGAGGGCAGACTTATTGCGAAGGTCGGCTACACCATATTCGGTGACGATAGCATCGACGTAGTGCTCCGTGTGGTCGATGTGTGAACAGAAAGGCACGATACTACTGATGCGGCCGTCCTTTGCCGTAGAACCACAAGTGAAGGTAGCCAACATTGCGTTGCAAGTAAAGTCGCACGAACCGCCCACGCCATTCATCATGCGTGTGCCGCCCACTTTTGTTGAATTAACGTGTCCGTAGATGTCCACCTCTATGGCCGTATTGAGCGAACAAACGCCCAAGCGCGCAATGATTTCGGGACAGTTCGATATTTCTGACGGTCGGAGCAGGAGTCGGCCACGATAGTCGTTCATGTTGTTATACAACTCTTGTAAGTGTTCGGGGCTGAGCGTGAGTGCCCCCGTTGAAGCCGCCATAACGCGTCCCTCTTTGATAAGTCGCATAGGTTCCTCTTGTAGCACTTCCGTATAAATGCTAAAGTTTGGCACCTCCTTCGACTCGCCTAACGCCCCCATTACGGCATTTGCACCACTTCCTACACCGCTTTGAAGGATGAGTTTGTTGCGAAAGATGAAGCCTTGTTGCATATTCCATACGAGGAAGTCGGCCGTGTGTTGACCTATCGCGCGCGTCACGTCGGTGGCAGGAGCCATAGCGCGTGCTTCGTCGGGAAGGTGAGTCATAACGATGCCGCGCACGTGTTCGGGCGAAACTTCTATGTACGGCAGGCCGATAATCTCGATAGGTTGCGTGATGCGCACGGGGGCGCGAAACCAAGGGTCCTCTATCTCATAGATGTCGTGCATACCAATGATGCGGCTGCTGTGCCAAGTGTTGAGTTCGATGAACACACCCTTCTCCGCCAAGCGACAGATGGTAGGGGCGATGCCAATACCCGCAGTGAGGTAGATACGGAGTTTGCCACGCACCTCCTGCACGTCGCAAGCCTCGATGATACCCCACGTAATGCGTCCCGTAAGGCCTTGGCGCAGGTGGGAAGCATTGTCGGAGAGGTTGAGATCGGTGTAGCGCACGTGTCCCGTGTTGTAGGCCTTGCGCATTTCGGGGTTGACGCTGAAGGGGAGGCGGCGGTCGACAGCATCGGCTGCGGCTAACTCACCGTCGCAACTGGCACCAATGGAAGCACCCGTCACAACGTTTACTTTAAAGGGACGACCTGCTTCATGTTCCTTGCGTGCTCGTGCAGCCAAAGCGGGCGTTATCACCTTGGGCGAACCTGCTGGACCAAAACCGCCTACGGCCAAAAGATCGCCATTGCTAATCTGGGCAGCTGCCTCGGCTGCCGTTATCTCGGGTACTAACATGTAATTTCGTTTTGACGTTAATTTGATTGCAAATATACATATAATACATTGTATACAACTAATATTATGCAACAAACAATCACAAAAACGTATATTATACATAATTAGCGGTGAGGATAGGAGTGAACATATATTATCATGGCTCTGTTACGAATAGCGTGAGTAAACTGCAATTTATCTGCCTAATTGGGGGGCGGGTTTGTAACCCGCGGCAGCAGCATGCTTTGAACATCTACTTAT
>UQHJ01000102.1 GCA_900540885.1 uncultured Prevotella sp. | reverse complement strand
GCCAACTTGGGGCATCGAGCCCCAAGTTGGCAATGCCGACGCGGGGACGCGTCGCCCCCAGGTTAGGACGCGTCGCCCCCCAAATTAGGCAGACAAATCCCATACAATTCGTTATAGAACAAAAAAAGCGAAACCTATTACTAAGTTTCGCTTTAAAGTCGGAAAGTTCCAACAAAAAAAGCGAAACCTATTACTAAGTTTCGCTTTAAAGTCGGAAAGAGGCGACTCGAACGCCCGACCCCTACGTCCCGAACGTAGTGCGCTACCAACTGCGCTACTTTCCGATTTTGCGGTGCAAAGTTATAAACATTTTTAGAAATGGCAAAACTTTGCACAGCTAAAATAGTGGTCTATTTTATTTCTGTACGACAACGTCAACTACAATCTTCGAATGTTCAGGGTCATTGGTGATGAGCAACACGCGACGACGACCCTTAAAATAGGTAGTATTGGCATTGATCGTTATTTTCAACTTTTCGTCCTGGCCTGGGTCAATACGGCGTTTGTTAAGACTTACGCTGATACCAGGGTTATACACCTGTAAGGCGTTGATGACGAGCGGTGTTTTACCCGTATTGCGTATCATGAGTTGGCCCGACACTTTCTTCTTCTTACCCAACGGAGGTAAAGTGATATGGGTGCTATCCAACTGTGCTACGGGTGCAAGGGCCAGTCCTGAAGGCGTTTCGATAAAGTCGGGCAAGAGCGTAGCCGACACGTTGATTTCCGTCTCCTTGCTCACACGGTCGCCCATAAAGCGACTTAAGTAGACGCTCGTCTGCGTCAGTCCCATCGTGTGCAACTCGTTGCTATTAAGCGTGAGCAAAATGCGCCCTACACGTCCTGGACGGATCACGGCAGGGTCGGCCTGTGCCGTAAGATATTTGGGCAAGTGCATCAACTCAGGGCGGTATGACTTCTTGCTGGAGTTCAGTATTGAGAGTACAACGGTTGGTGTATCACCCTTATTGACATCATCAAACTCTATGTCGTCTGTACTCAAATAGTAGTCACCTACCTTGTAAGGATATTCAGCCGTGTGTTCTACTGCATCGTTCATGGCTACGACACCTACTAATTGCAAATAATGAGGTTTATCGTCTAAGTTGGTGTAAACGGCCAGACCTTTATTGAAGTGGCCCAACATCTCAGCATCATAAGTAGCCTTTATCATGCCACTACCGCCAGGGCCTATGGGCGTTGTAGTCCACTCCGCATCGGTGCAACCGCAGTCGGTACGCACGTTGGTAATCAATAAGTCTTGTGTGCCCTTATTCGTTACTTTAAAGGTGGCCGTGCGAGGGTGATGCCAAAGCAACGTACCCATTTCTTGTGTTGTATTTTCAAATTCCAACCGTGGTTGTGCCTTAACACTCAAAGCAGTCATCAAGACCAACGACAGCAGAACGAATAGATGTTTCATTCGATTTTTTTATTTTTTAAAATCCTTGGGATTGTCTGTAAAAAAGATGATGCAAAGTTAAGAAAAAAAAGCGAGTTGTCGAAGTCGTCTAAACTTTTCTGACGAAGATTTGAATTGGAGTTTGAACTCTTCTAAATTCAATCTTCACCTTTCTTTTTGGTCGTTTTTTGACCTTTCATCGGTCGTGTAGCTCGCTACACTCCCTCTTCAAGGTCCAAAAACGCCTCAAAAATAAAGGCAAATCTTGAATTTCATAAAAGTTCAGACGACTTCGTCACTTTGTATCAAGATAAGTTGTTATCTTCGCACATATAATAAGTTAACGAACACGATTAAAATGAAATTTATATCATGGAATGTGAACGGCCTTCGTGCTTGCGACGGCAAGGGGTTTAGAGAGGCTTTCGCACAACTTGACGCAGACTTCTTTTGTCTGCAAGAAACAAAGATGCAGCCTCACCAACTCGACATAGCCTTTGACGGCTACCAATCTTATTGGAACTCGGCCGAGAAGAAAGGTTACTCAGGTACAGCTATCTTTACACGCCACACACCACTTAACGTCACCTACGGAATTGGCATAGACGAGCACGACCACGAGGGACGTGTCATTACGCTTGAAATGGCTGATTTCTACCTCGTAACGGTCTATACACCCAACTCACAAGATGGGTTGCGTCGCCTTGACTATCGTATGACATGGGACGATGCCTTTCGTGACTACCTAAAGGCACTCGACGCGCAGAAGCCTGTCATCGTATGTGGCGACATGAATGTGGCACATCAAGAGATTGACCTCAAAAATCCGAAGACGAACCGTAAGAACGCAGGCTTTACGGACGAGGAGCGCGCGAAGTTTAGCGAACTATTAGACGCAGGATTTACCGACACCTTCCGCTTTTTCAACCCCAAGCAAGAGGGCATTTACTCTTGGTGGTCGTATCGCTTCCGTGCACGCGAAAAGAACGCAGGTTGGCGCATTGACTACTTCTTGGCCTCGAACCGCTTACAGCCGCAGCTCACCGATGCACAAATTCACACGGAGGTGTTTGGCTCAGACCACTGCCCCGTTGAAGTAGACATCGACTTCTCAAAATAGTTGTCATTCTGTAGTAAACGCGCCTCAACGTGCGTCAAATGCAGAAAGCATGAGTATTAACAAAAGCCTCTAACTACACACATGAAAGATTTCTTAAAATACGTACTTGCCACCATTGTTGGCATCATTTGCACAGGTTTTATAATGGGCATGATGAGCCTCTTTATGTTCATTGTTATGGCCATTTCGAGCAGCGACACTCCCTCTGTTAAGAATGGCACAGTCTTGCGCATTCAACTGAGCGGTACACTCAACGAACGCGCCAAAGAAAATCCATTTGCACAATACCTAAACAACGACATCGCTCAAACGCAAGGATTGGACGATATCATCACTGCCATTAAGACGGCACAAACGAACGACAAGATTAGAGGTATTTATCTCGAAGGAGGTACGCTCATTAGCGATATGGCCACGGCACAAGAGTTGCGCAAAGCATTGGTAGACTTTAAGAAGAGTAAAAAGTTCATCTTAGCCTATGCCGACAACTATTCACAAGGTTCGTACTACATAGCTTCAGCGGCCGACAAGGTATTAGTCAACCCCAGCGGCATTGTTGATTGGCATGGTTTGGCTTCGCAGCCTATCTTCTTCACCGACCTTTTGAAGAAGGTGGGCGTAAAGATGCAAGTGTTTAAAGTGGGCACGTATAAGAGTGCCGTTGAACCTTACATTCTTACGAAGATGAGCGACGCGAACCGCGAACAGGTAAGTTCGTTTGTTGGCGACATTTGGAAGAACATCTGCGCCGATGTGGCCAGTTCGCGAAAGATTAGTATTGAAGGTCTCAATGCTTACGCTGACCATTACATTACCTTTGCCGACGCAAAGGACTACGTCAAAGCACATTTAGTAGACGGATTGGCTTACGCAGACGAGGTGCGCACACTACTCCGCGCGCTTAGCCAGCAAGATAAGGTAAACTTTATTGCTCCCGCTGATTTGGCGAAGTTGGCCGAGAAGAAGAGTGGCGATGGCACCATTGCCGTTTACTATGCACAAGGCAACATTGTTGATGCCGTAGCCGACAATAGCTTTATGAGCAATGAGAGCTATATCGTAGGACCGAAAGTTGTTGAAGACCTTGATCGCTTAGCCAACGACGACAATATCAAGGCCGTTGTATTACGCATCAACTCTGGCGGTGGCAGTGCTTACGCTTCCGAACAAATGTGGCGCGCCATTCAATTATTAAAGAAGAAGAAGCCCGTAGTTGTATCAATGAGCGGCATGGCTGCCTCCGGCGGTTACTATATGTCATGCGGTGCAGACTACATCGTAGCCGAACCCACCACGCTGACAGGTAGTATTGGTATCTTTGGCATGATACCCGATGCCAGCGAATTATTGACGGACAAACTTGGCTTGCACTTCGATATGGTGAAGACCAACAAGGGTTCTGACTTCGGCGCTCAAGGTCGTGCCTTCAATGCCGATGAGGCCAACGTGATGCAACAATACGTTAATCGTGGCTACCGCCTCTTCATCAGCCGCGTAGCAGCAGGCCGTCATATTACTCCCGAACAAGTTGACCACATTGGCCAAGGCCGCGTATGGACGGGTAGCCAAGCGCTGAAGATTAAGTTAGTTGATAAATTGGGCACACTCGACGATGCTATAGCCGAAGCTGCCAGTCGTGCTAATTTGAAGGACTACGATATTCTCTCAACCCCCAACAAGGAATCATGGGTTGACCAAATCCTCAACTCTACCGTTAAGCGCGACTATATGGAAGAGAAGTTACGCACAACTTTAGGTGTCTACTACGCTCCCCTCCAATTTGTAGGCACACTGAATGGAATGAGTGCGAAGGACTACTTACAAGCACGCATTTATTACATTCCCAATATTAAATAAGTAGTATTGAAAGGACTATTCAACATACTGACTATTCCCCTTGCAGCCGTGTGGTACTTGGTAGCACGGTTGCGCGGTTGGTTGTTTGACAAAGGGTGGTTAAAGTCGCACACGTTTCCGCTGCCTATCATTTGTGTGGGCAACCTTGCCGTAGGTGGAACGGGTAAGACGCCTCACGTCGAATACCTACTACGTTTACTCCACCAAGAAGGCTACCGCGTGGCCATGCTCTCACGAGGGTATGGTCGCAAGACGAAAGGATACATCTTGGCCGACCCGATGCACCATACGGCTACCGACATTGGCGATGAACCCTTTCAGATGATGCACAACTGCCCTTTTGCCACCATTGCCGTGTGCGAAAAACGAGTGGTAGGCATACAAAGGTTGCTAAAGTTACAACCCGCGATAGACGTTATCGTGCTCGATGATGCCTTTCAACACCGTTACGTAAAAGCGGGGTACAACCTACTGCTCACCGATGCGCATCGTCTTTACACGCACGACCACTTATTGCCCTGGGGACGCTTACGCGAACCTTCCTGCGCTGCCCACCGTGCACAAGCTATCATCGTAACGAAGTGTGAATCGAACCAACGACCAACTATCGACATAGCAGATAACCAAGAATTATTTTATAGCCGTATCGTATATGGTGAACTGCTAACGCCCGACATGCAAGCTATGCCTCACCTTTCGCTCGAAGGGCAACGCATACTTCTCATTGCGGGCATAGCCAACCCTACCCCACTCGTTCAGTATTTAGAGGAAAAAGGCGCTGCAGTAGAAGTGGTAGCATTTGCCGATCATCATGCCTTTACGACTAAAGACGTAGCACGCATCAATCGTCTGTGGCAAGAAAAGCAATGCAATCTTGCCCTAACTACTCAGAAGGACATGACGCGCTTGTTGCCTTGGCTCTCACATCTTGACGAACCATTAGCGAGCAACCTCTTGGTACAACCTATTACGGTTCGCATCACATCAGCTACAGACGCTAATAACAAAGAATCTTTTAATCAAACCATCTTACAATATGTTAGAACAAATCAAAGAAACCGCAGCGTGGATTAAAGCCCACACCGCACTTCAACCGCAAACGGCCATTATCCTTGGCACAGGTCTTGGCCACTTGGCCGAAGAGATTGAGACGGTTGACGAATTTCCGTATCAAGATATTCCCAACTTCCCCGTCAGCACCGTTGAGGGACACAGTGGTAAACTCATATTTGGCCGCTTAGGAGGCAAAGAGGTTATGGCATTGCAAGGCCGTTTCCACTACTACGAGGGTTACAACATGAAGCAAGTTACTTTCCCCATTCGCGTTATGTATGAATTGGGTATTAAAAACTTGTTCGTAAGCAATGCCTCAGGCGGTATGAACCCCGACTTTAAGATTGGCGACTTGATGCTCATCACCGACCATATCAACTTCATGCCCGAACACCCTCTTCATGGCCCCAACTTCCCCACAGGACCTCGTTTCCCCGATATGCACGAGGCTTACGACCATGAATTCCTCGACATGGCACGCACCATTGCCAAAGAGAAGGGCATTCGCACCGTGGAAGGTGTGTACTTAGCTACTCAAGGCCCTACGTTTGAGACACCTGCCGAATATAAGATGTATCACATCTGGGGCGCTGATGCTGTAGGTATGTCTACCGTACCCGAGGTAATCGTAGCTCACCACTGTGGCATTCGCACCTTTGGTATTAGTATCATCACCGACTTAGGCGTTGAAGGCAAGATCGTTGAAGTAAGTCACGAAGAGGTACAAAAAGCCGCCAACGAAGTGCAACCCCTCATGGCTGACATCTTCCGCGAGATGATTCGCCGCATAGGATAGAAGTTTATTTGAGCACTAAAATGAAACTGCAATTTGTCTGCCTAATTGGGGGGCGGGTCCTCACCTGGGGGCGACGCGTCCCCGCGTCGGCATTGCCAGCTTGGGGCTCGATGCCCCAAATTGGCAATACTTTTCATGTATTTGCAAGTCAAGGCCTCGAGCCTTGACTTACAAATGCCGACGCGGGGACGCGTCGCCCCCAGGTTAGG
>UQHJ01000101.1 GCA_900540885.1 uncultured Prevotella sp. | reverse complement strand
AACTGCAATTATATTATGTTTGCATTTTAGCGGCTCAGCTTCGCTTCGCCGCTTTCATCTGCAAACTTAGTGCTATGTGCTCCATTGGGCTTTCAGCCCGTCTTTGCTGCAAAAAAACGGAACATAAAACTATACACCCTATCTATTTACTATTTAATCTTCCGCATTCCGATACATTTCTGCCCAAGGTTCATCACTGTCCCAATGGCGACCATTAGACTTATCACTTTCGTCAACATTGGCAGAAGAGTCGATCTCAATACTTGAAGCCAAAATGTGTGCGGCTTGTAATCGAACCTCTGTGCTTTCTGGACTTATATATTTTCTCTTTCTCATAACCTGTATTTGAAAGTTTAATGAGTTGATGAGTTTAATAAGTTTAGTGAGTTTAATAAGTTTAATGAGTCCACATAAATTCATTGAACTCATCAACTTATTAAACTTATTAAACTCATAAACTCATTAAACTCATTAAACCTACATTCTAACTACCGTTTTCTTACCATTCACGATGTAAATGCCAGGACGCGTAATGCGCTGCACACGACGGCCTGTGAGGTCGTAAACGGCTGCGGGCTGGTTAACGCCTACAGGTTGAACGACTGTGTTGACACCCGTCACCTCTGCACCATCGTGTAAGACTTGCAACAGTGCGGCTGCTCCTGCCGTAGTGGCGGGAGTGAGATAGGTGCGGAAGGCCGTTACCTTACCCTTGTCCGTTGTTACGCCAAAGGCCGTACCGTCAGCAGTGAGTTTGTACTGACCTGCACCAATAGCAGCTTTCGTAAACGAACCATGAAGGACGGCATTGCCGTCAGAAGCCTCAATAGGTTCGGCTACAATGTGTGCATTCTGCTTTGTGAGTGTCCACTCTGTCTGCGTTTCAGGACAGTAAATGAAGCAAGGCTGACCAGCTGCATTCTCGTCGGTAGTAGAAGTCAAACTTACGCTCTGACCATCAGTTGAAGTGAACTGTTCAAGACGTGCCTCGCTACCAAAGTCTGCTGCTGAAATGGCAAAGGGCAAACATACACTATTATAACCAGCTGTGTTCGCACGGCTATAAGTGACAGTCTGTGCCGTAAAGGCCGAAGGCGCATAGAAGTCTTGCTTGTCGGTAAGCACGAGCTTGTAGGCCGTGTTGTCGGCTGCATTCACGTAGTTGGTCTGCTCTGTAAGCGTAGTTGGCACAGTGGCATTGGTGGAAGCAATGTAAACCAACTCATTGTTTTTAATTGTTGGCAATGTGGCTTCTGTTCCGTCAGTATAAACCGTTGCGCACTTATCAGTAGTCAAAGCATCAGCACGATACACCTTTAATGTATACTTCGTAGCATCGGCTGCAGGTAGCGTAACGTCAGTACCATCGGCTTGTGCCACTTTGAGCACCATCTTTTGCCCTGTCTCGGCCAACTTGTCAGCCACGGTTTGAGGCAATACGAAGGAATTGGTGTTGGCAAAGTAGAGCAAGTTGCCGTCTTTGTCGTATACCTTATAACCTACTGCGCCTTCGCCTGTCATAGTTATCGTGTTGCCACTACGTGTGTAGGTATAACCATTCGCGTAGTTACCCGCTACATACTCTGAGTAGCTACCTACGTCGCCACACTTGCCTACAGCATCATTGTTGTCGTAGTCAGTACGCAACAATACATTGCCTTGTGCGTCATGGAGCAAGTTGCCGTCGTGATCTTGTTGGGGTTCGTGCTTGATGTGGTTCTCAACGAAGAGTATGTTGCCGTTGGGCTTGCCACAAGCCTTTATATTAGCCTTAGCATCATCTGCCATTTCTTGCGTACAAGTGACATAGTAGTTACCATAATCGTCCACATATTTAAGGTCATAAGGACGGAAGAAACCGTATGCCTCAAAGAATTCACTCAAGTCTTCTTGTGCCACCTCAGCACACTTCACCGCAAACTTCAAATAGTCACCTGAAGCTGGAGTGGGATTGTCTTGCGAACCTGTACTATGATTCAAGGGATCTTTACGCAACCTGCGGAAGAGTTCGCAGAAGAAGCCAGGGTGATGCTTCTGTACCTCATAATAGAGGTAGAGCTTAAGATAGAGCGTGTTGCAGTCCCATATCTCGTTTCCATTTTTGCGACCATAGTCTAACCAACTATAGCCTGCTGCATAATTGTTAGCCACATCGCGGAACTTACGACCATTCAATCGCGTTGAAGTCTTACCATTCAAGTGAACCACAGCTTGTGAGAAGAGGTTGTTCGAGATTTCGGTACAACCTATCATGTTAATCAAACCTTGGTGAATGTGACCCACCTCGTGAGCAGGACCCCACAACGAACCACCACCGGCCGACATCTTGTCGTAACTAAGAATCTCGTCCAACGTGCTTTCGTTGTAATACGTACCATAGCTTGACGCAAACATATAGTTATACGTACATGAATAGAAACCTAATACACTGTGCCAACGGTCTTTGTACTCGTTCACAGCCATAAGCGAATGTTGTACGTCTACCATCCAGTCCCAGAAGTCGACTATCTCGCGCATCTTTTCTGGCACAGTTTGCTTCGTCAGCGTACTGTTCATCTGATAGATGAGGTTGCGCCCCTTCATCATGGCAAAAGGTTTCACAAAAAGTCCGTCAGCTACCATTTCTTTCCAAGCAGCATCAGTATCAATGCCTGTACGGGTAGCATCAAAGTAACCGTCTACGACACCTCCCTCAATGTGGATAGGAATATCGGGATAGTCACGCCACTTCTTTGAGTCAGTAGCATCGCTCGTGGTCACTTCGTAGCTGATATAAAGGGCTGCTTCGTCAGCAGGAGCGGCTATAATGTTCAGACCCTTGCTAAGCTGTACGCTCGTACCTTGATTGTCAGACTTCATTACCTGTCGGAGGTTGACAGTTGCTCCTTCAGGAATATCTGCTCCTACGAATACGTAAATGACATCGTTGGACTTACTCCAAATACCTGTTGGATTAGTCAAGCGCGTGTAAACGTAACCTATCTTTAAGATACCGTTCCACGTTTCGGGATTGGTATAAGGCTCAGCAGTGAGTACGCGGAAGGTCTTCTCCCACTTGGCCCAACTGTTGTTCTTTACCTTTACTGCCATATTTTGCAGATTAGTCGACGTAATGCCCGCATTTGTCATAGCGGTCTTGAGTTCATCGTCGCTCATGGCTTGATAGGTGGACTGCAAAGTGGTGCAAGCGGCGTCGCTAAAGAAGGTGCCAATAGCCGCCTTATAGGTGTCGGCAGCAGCTAACTCGTCTGTTAAACCTGCATACGCTAATTTTGCTGCAGTTAATTCTGCTTCGGTAATATTAGCAGCTTCAATGCTCCACATAGAAGCAATAGACCCATCGGTTGCATAAGTGTTCCACACCAATATACGATCATGAGAATGCAATCCATGCGACTCACGACCGCTAATAGTAAAGTCAAAGTAAGTATTGAACTTCGGATAGTTGCTTATTTTATTCACCTTAAAGCCGCCATTTGGTGCCGTTGAAGTAACAGTACACTGCGTATTAAAAGCTGCGAAGTTGATGTAATGGCCAGTCAAGGCATTTTGCAATTGATAATAACCTGCTTTGCCTTCTACGGGCACAAACTTCCAACACTGATTATACTTTTTAGCATTTCGTTCACTTACATCGCCAGTACCCGTACCAATATTTTCGGTCATTACTGTGTTGTAAACGTCGCGAATTATCACATACTGGTCCGTAACGACTTCGGTCAATCGACCCTCCATTTTGTCGAAATGATTGTATACCGCATCGTCAGTAAGGTCAACTCTCTCAAACAACCAATCGCAACCTTTATTGTCAGAGCCATTGACGTCCCAACCCACTACTACGTTACCGTCCACCTGATAATGCAAACCGTTACCGCTAAAATCAGATTTTTCAGACAAATGAACGTAATATTCATCTGTGGCATTGTCGGGGTTATAACGTATATAAAAGGTTCGTGCATCACCCGTATTGGTATAGTTCAAATACTTCCCCGTATAGTAATTACGGAAATTATATCCCGTACCACTCTTTTCAGCAATCCATATTTGGCGATTACCTTCATCGCCATCTGTCAAAGCCACCTGCATTCGACAAGTGCCTGCACCATCGATAGCTAAATTGGTCAAATCGGTAACGTAAGCACGCGTTTGATGTCCTGCCACTGCACGACGCGACTTTATACGCACTTTGGCATTGCTTAGCATATCGGTTAACAAATCTTCCTTCGCAAAAGCAGTGCGATTGGCCTTAATCGTAGCAATTTCTTCTTCTGTCAGCCCAGCATCTTTAAAGTGCCAGCACGAATTTAAGTCGCTCGAACCATCATACAACGTCCAACTATAAATGGCACCATTCGGTTTGTCAGTGCAATTTAAGCCTAACTTTTCTTTTGTGCTTGATTCTGCATCAATTATGTCGTAGCCAAGAGTCCAAATCTTATTGCTATTTTTACTTATCGTAAAGCCATAGGGCTTTGTTCCCACCTTGTACTGCGTATTCTTCATGCCATTCAATGACTGCACATAATGTCCCGTCTTCAAATTTTGAATGGCCATAGTACCATCGCTTTGAGCTACAAGTTGCCAATACTGTGCATCGTTGCTATCATCAGTGATGCTACCCAAAGCATTATCATATTCATAAATGGCCTTATCAGAAAAAGAACTTGACGCGTTAAAGATGCGATACACTTTATCACCCGCAACAGGAAGCACATGACCTTCTGCCTTCATATAAGCATCTTCATCAGCATAAGTCACCTCAAAGCGCCACTCCGAACCTGAAAGGTTATTATTATTACCATCATTTGGTTGATAACCACGCATATACAAGTCACCACGCCAATTATAACTATAAGCGGCATCAGCGCTTGTCATAATGTTATACCATGTTTCGTACTTGCGACCTGTTTTCGTGTTTTTGGGCACATACACCTCAGTAGCTGTACTTGAAGTAGCAATTTTACTCTCTGTGTCCTCCGGGCCTTGCAAGTACTTTTTCGTACGCTTGTTCTGAATGGTGTAATAACCACTCTTGCCCGTTACGGCCGTAACGAGCCACAGTTGCACATCTGCATCGGTCGAACTAAAGGCTTGTGCCTTTACCGTACCACTCTCATCGGCCAAGTAACCATTCGCTAACGCTTCAGCTCTTGAATTGGCTGTTCTAATGCGATAATACGTACCGCTCACCAAATCGCTCACGGCATGCTGCACTTGCGCACGCAAGGAGGCGACACTACTCCACCCCACACACAATAGCAGGAATAAACGACTCAGTAGTTGAATAATTGATCTTATCATATTTAAGTTTTAGTATTTTTTTATAAATAAAGAAACTATAGGATACAAAAATACTAAAATTAGAAAGTGTACACTACTTTTTAGTTAAAAAACGGCAGAAGAAAGGGGGAAATCTATTTTTACTATTTTACTTAACCTGTTTTTTTAGCAACTGAAGGTAATAACAGAGCCTATACGCATTAAAACATGATACACTTGGATTATCACCCAATAAACAATGGCGCATAAGGGGACGCAACAAGGAGAAAAGCACCAAGAGTGGCCCTTCGAGATGCTGACGCATCAAACGCTCTGCCACCGACTGTATGTGTGTAAATCCGCTCATCTCCTCCCTCAGCGTAACTAAATTAAGCAGCGCATCTTCTGTCTTACGCAAAAAAGCTGCATTGCTCTCAAACGTTGAAAATCCCACAGGATTGTCCACATACTTCACCTGTGCCCTCGCCTGCTGCAATCGCTTGCCCAACAGAACGTCCTCATAACCATAACGCCGTATGCGCTCATCAAAGGGACATTGCAACATTACTTTACGACGTATCATAAAATTCTTTGATACAAAGGCCATATACGGACGTTTGGCACGCTCTTCCGCACGATTGGCCGCACTACACGACAGCTCGTAGCGATAACGCAAATTGCCCTTCACCTCATAACCCGCTGCTGGAGTCAGTTCATAACCTCCCACTAAAACATCTACTTCGCTCGACTGCTCTCCCCCTTGCTCAACATAACGCAACAAGAAATCATCATGCAACAGACTCACATTAGAGTCAAGAAACAACAAATACTCCCCCCTTGCTTCCTTAGCCAACAAATTACGAATAACGGCGCGTCCTCCATTCGTAGCACGTTCTACCACGCGACACCCTTGCCACTGATTGACCGCACGATTGGCCGCCTTCAGTTCTTCCTGCGACGACCCATCATCGGCCACCAATATCTCAAACTGCAACCCTTCAATGCGCATTGCCTGACGCTGCAAAGCGCGCACCAACTGACTGCAGTCACGATTATAAACAGGAATTAAAACAGAAAGCGAAGTAATCATAGTACAACTTTAATTATTTTGTACAAAATTACACATTTAACGCGTAATTTCCACTTTTTCAAACATGAATAACATCAAACGCTTTGAGCGTTTAGAACGATTAGAACGCATAGGCTCGCTTCGCGAGCAGGTTTTAAACATTAATCTTCATTAATCTTTTTCATTGCGAGCAAAAAACGCGTCCTCACCTGGGGGAATCGCGTCCTCACCTGGGGGCGACGCGTCCCCGCGTCGGCATTTGCTTGGCAAGGC
>UQHJ01000100.1 GCA_900540885.1 uncultured Prevotella sp. | reverse complement strand
AATAAACCCCGAAGTCCTATTTTACAGGACTTCGGGGAGGAATTTTATGTTCTTTGAAGTTTTACCGGACAGCAATAGTTCATAACATAATGTTTTAAAAGGTTGTTGTAGAATTTATATATAAGGAATTTGCAAAGGAATACTTTAAAATCGGATTTTGCATAATAAAAGTGTACCTAATTACGAGACATACACAATTTTAACCAAAGACGTAGAAATAAAGAATACTTTTGTAAACTTATTATAGCAAAAAACAAATACTAAAGAAAAACCTAAAATGTTCGTAAAAAAGCTTGAAAGGTTGAAAACCAACCAAAAATGTTTGCACAACAATAAATAAGCTATATATTTGCACTATGGGAACTCTTTATTTGGTGCCGACCCCCGTCGGTAATCTTGAAGACATAACGCTCCGAGCCCTACGCATACTAAAGGAAGCGGACGTGATTTTAGCCGAGGACACACGTACCTCTGGCATATTGCTTAAACACTTTGATATTAAGAACCAATTGGTGTCACACCATAAGTTTAACGAACACCAAACAGCTGATGCCTTTGCCGCACGTATGGCAGCTGGCGAGGTAATGGCACTCATATCAGACGCTGGCACACCTGGCATCTCCGACCCTGGATTTATGTTGGTGAGAGCTTGTGTTGCACGTGGAGTAACAGTGCAATGTCTGCCTGGAGCTACGGCTTTTGTTCCAGCATTAGTCGCTTCGGGGTTACCTTGCGAACGATTTACGTTCGAGGGCTTCTTACCACAGAAGAAAGGACGTGCTACCCGATTGGCAGCCTTGGCCGAAGAGCCTCGCACCATGATATTCTACGAGTCGCCCTACCGAGTAGTAAAGACGTTGACTCAGTTTATTGAGGTGTTTGGTGCTGAAAGACATTGCTCTGCCTGCCGCGAAATCTCTAAAATTCACGAAGAGAGCGTACGTGGCACACTGAGCGAAGTGTTAGCCCACTTCAACGACAACGAGCCTCGAGGTGAATTTGTCATCGTGGTAGAAGGATACAACACACCTAAAAAGAAAAAGAAAGACAAATATAATAATACGGAACATGATGAAGAGGAGTAAGGAATGCTATAGCGTTTGAAACGAACTACCCCACTCTTCCACGCCATGTAACTAACTTTATGAGTTTTGCAGTGAGAGAAGGCTTAACAACTCATTTACTCAAAAACTTGTATTATGAAGAAGATTATTTTGCTGCTTGCAGCTGTCTGCACTTTATCATTTTCAGTTTCGTGCAGCACAAAGAAGGAAAAAGAACAAGAGGGCAAAGACCCCAGTGTTGCCACTATCGACTCATTGCGCCAAGCACTTACACAATCACAGAATGAGTCAAGCGACATGATTGAGACGCTTTCACAGATTCAAGACGGCTTTGACCAAATCAATGAAGCTGAAGGCATCGTCAACGTTGAGAACCGCCAAGGCGAACGCGGCAACAAACAACGCATACTTGACAATATGATGTTGATTCAGAACAAGCTAAAGCTGAACCGCGAACTGATTGCTAACCTGCAGCAGCAACTGCGTGCCTCCAACCAAAGCGACTCACGCACGAAAGCCAAACTTGAAGAGATGGTGGCCAACTACAACAAGCAGCTCGAAGATAAGAATAAGGAAATTGAAACCCTTCGCGCTCAATTGGCCGAAAAGGACATTAAGATAGCTGAACAAGGTGAGCAAATCAACAACTTGAATAGCAACGTTAACGACCTTACTCAGAAGAACGAAGAGAAAGCTCGTACCGTTGCAGCTCAAGACAAGGAGCTACACACGGCTTACTACGTATTCGGTACAAAGAAGGAACTACGCGAACAGCGCATCTTACGACGCGGTGATGTATTGAAAGGTCATGACTTTAACAAAGACTACTTTGCTCGCATTGACCTACGCGTAACAAAAACGATTAAGCTCTACTCTAAGAGCGCTAAACTCATGACAAGCCATCCCGCTGGTTCGTACTCACTCGAAAAGGACGCACAAGGACAATACATACTGCGCATCACCAATCCTCAAACCTTCTGGAGCGTAAGTAAATACCTCGTCATCGTAGTGAAGTAATTTAGTTGACAAGTTATCAACTCGTCAACCCATTAGCTTAAAGGACGCATCTCTCTTGTTTTACTGTTCTCTGTAAGAGAGCTATAAGACAAGAGAGATGTTGTAAATAACACTATCATCGTATGCTCAAGCATTCTTATTCAACAACAAGTATATTAGCACTATGCAGTGCGCTACTACTTTCGTCATGCGCCACAACAAATCGTAATCAATTTGACGCGATAGCCACTGGTGCATCATTGGGTGGCATGTTTGGTTCAGGCATTGGTGGTCTGTTAGGTGGCCCACGTGGTGCTGACAAAGGCACGATTGCAGGTATGGTAATTGGTGGTGCGATTGGCGCTGCCACTACGACACAAAAGAAGAAAGAAAAGGCTCCTACTATTAAGGACTACAATTATGAAGCGGACGATGCCTATAACGGAACGGGAAAGAATAGTGATGTTCAATACGGCACATATAACAGTCCGCAATACCAATTCCCCTATGCTCAACACAGCGAAGTAATGGACCTTGAAGTGAGCAACATTCACTTTCTTGACAACAACAATAACCAACGCCTCGACAACGATGAAAAGGCTTTTATCGTATTCGACATTCGCAACACAAGCCGTAAGACGCTTTACAACATTACTCCAAACCTCACGTGTAATAGCAAGCGCGTCGTTATTTCGGCCCCTGCTACAATAGCATCTTTACTCCCAGGTCAGGCTATCAGATACAAAGCCTCAGTCATTGCCGTGCGCCGAATCAAGCAACCCCACGTTCAATTCTCCATTAGTTTTGGTCAAGGCAGACAAACCGTAGTAGCAAAGACTTTTGAAATCTAACAACACCTATTCACTATCAACACTCTTTCATGACATCCACCTATACCCCGCCCCACGACACTTGGCAAACCCACTACCGCCCTATTTTACGCTTAGGCATCCCCATTGCCATTGGCCAAATCGGTGTTATCATTATGGGATTTGCCGACACCATGATGGTGGGACAATTTAGCACACAAGCACTGGCCGCAGCCTCTTTTGTTAATGCTATATTCAACCTTATCACCTATATGCTAATGGGATATAGCTATGGCATTACGCCCCTTATCAGTTCATTAGTAGGACGCGGCGAACACAAAGAAGCGGGGGCTACCATTAAGCGAGGATTGGTGTGTAATCTTAGCTTTGCCTTACTGCTCATAGCCATACTGATAGGAGGATATTTTATGATTCCCTATATGGGACAACCCACTGAGATACTGCCTTTGGTGCGTCCCTACTACCTCACTTTAATGACATCGGTAGCATTTGTAGCCCTGTTTAACGCCTTACGCCAATTTACCGACGGACTCTCGCTTACGGCCATTGGCATGTGGGTTATCTTGGCGGGCAACGTGCTAAACATTGTGGGCAATTTCTTGCTTATTTATGGCATCGGTCCCTTTCCACGTTTAGGACTATTGGGAGCTGGACTGAGCACATTGACAGCTCGCATACTAATGGCCATAGCCATGCTACTTATTCTTTTGAATGGGAAAAGGTTTCACATTTACCGCCAAGGCTTCACACAAACAGCCTTACGCATACGCGACCTTATGACTATCAACAAGCAGTCGTGGCCTATCGCCCTACAAATGGGCATGGAAAGTGGAGCATTTACGATTAGCGGCATTATGGCTGGTTGGTTAGGAGCGGTCGACTTGGCCACCTACCAAGTAATGGTTACGATTAGCGGCTTGGGCTTTCTGCTCTACTACAGTTTTGGTTCGGGCATCACGATTCGCGTAGCTCACTTTTACGGCCAAAGCGATTGGCTAAGTGTGCGACGAACGACACGTGCTGGAACTTTTATACTATTAGCAATGGCCGCCATCTCTTCGCTCATATTCTTATTTGGCTGTCAATACATCATTTTAGGCTTCACTTCCGACCCCGCAGTAATTGCACTATCTACGACGCTCATTCTGCCACTGATACTTTATCAAGTAGGAGACTCTATGCAAATCTGCTTTGCCAATGCCCTACGCGGCACGTCACACGTAATGTCGATGATGTGGATCGCCTTTATCAGCTATATGGTAGTTAACCTGCCAGCAGGTTACTTATTAGCCTTTCCCTTACACATGGGCATCGTAGGACTTTACTTAGCCTTTAGCCTTGGACTATTCGTTGCTGCGGCCCTTTACGCTTGGCAGTTTTATCGCGTTATGCGAGCAACTGAACGTTGACAAGTTAACCCGTCACCCCAAAATAAAAAATTATGCAAGACACAAACTTTAAGGTAGGCGGCCGACAGCCTATCACGCTCGATCGCCTTGTACGCGGCATCATAGCTATACTACTCATTGCGGGAGTTGGCCTATCCATTTACTATCTTAGTAGCGTACTTATTCCCTTCTTCGTAGCTTGGGTCGTGGCTTATCTACTCTACCCCATGGTACGTTTTTTGCAAAATCGCTGCCGATTGCGCAACAGGTTGTTGGCTATCATCATTACGCTCATTATTACGTGCGGGGTATTAGTAGGCTTCTTCTATATTGTGGTACCTCCCATGATAGACGAAATGGCTCACCTTAAGGACGTCGCTCTCACTTACATTCAAAAGGGTGCAAACAACACCACCATTCCTGCCCCCGTTCAAAAGTTTATTCATCAGCACATCAACGAATACCAGATAGAAAATTTCTTGCAGCAAAAGGACGTTATGGCTGCTATCAAAACGGCAGTGCCTAAAGTATGGACAGTACTTTGGAGTACTGCGGGCATGGTATTCAACATTGTGGCATCGCTCATCGGACTGCTCTACTTATTATTCATCTTAACAGACTATGAGCGATACGCCAATGCATGGATAAAGTTCATACCTTACTCTAAGCGTCGCTTTGCAGCGCAATTAGTAAGCGACATCGAACATAGCATGGCTGGCTACTTTCGCGGTCAAGCCTTGGTAGCGCTTAGCAACTGCGTCATGTTTTCAATCGGATTTGCCATTATTGGCATACCTGTTCCCATAGGTTTGGGTTGTTTAATTGGAGTAATCAGTTTCGTGCCTTACTTACAGGTTATAGGTTTCATTCCAGCGACACTATTAGCACTGTTGAAAGCTGCCGAGACAGGCGAAAACTTTTGGTGGCTGCTCTTCCTAGTGGTCATCGTTTACCTCGTAGTACAAGTGTTACAAGACACGATCTTTACCCCTCGCATTATGGGTAAAATCATGGGACTTCCTCCTGCTATTATTCTCCTATCGCTCTCTGTCTTTGGCTACGTGTTAGGACTCATCGGCTTGATTATTGCACTTCCCGTCACAACACTCGCCATTTCGTACTACAAGCACTATGTGGTAGGCAACAATCAAACGGACAATAGCACAACAGATACAACACTCAACGATGACGACATTGCCGTTGAACGCGAAGCAGGGGTCTACGTTGACTCACCCGTTGTGAAAACGACCGAAAAGCCTACAACACCCAAGGCTAAGTAATATCACTTATTCTAAATTTGAACCTTCATCTGACTGAGTTCGAAGACAATAATATAAAGGGTGGTTCTAAGGCAACACTTTTAGAACCACCCTTTATCAAAAAAAAAGAAATTGAGAATGAAGTTCTATACCACATCATTTTCAATTCCTTTTGTTGTATGTATAAAAGAAGAATTAGTTTACACCAGCAGCAAGTTCTGCACCAGCCTTAAACTTAACCACCTTCTTAGCTGCGATTTGGATCTTCTCCTTAGTAGCAGGGTTGATACCTTCGCGAGCAGGACGCTCATTTACAGAGAAAGTACCGAAACCGAGGATAGCAACCTTATCACCTTCCTTCAATGCACCTGAGATAGCACCTACTACAGCGTCAAGCGCCTTCTTTGAATCTGCCTTGCTCAAACCAGTTGCTGCAATGGCATTTACGAGATCTGTCTTAGTCATGTCGTAATGTATGTATTAAAATATTGATAAATTCGTGCACGTAAAGTTACGTTATCACTAAAGCATAAGTGCGCCAAACTGCCTTAAACAAAGGCCTCACAAACGCTCAATGCTTTGCAAATGTAGGGCAAACTATGCGAAAGCACAAACATTTTCTTTATTTTTTTCTTACAAAGCGTCAAAAAAAACGATTTAGTGCTTCATATAATACGTTTCGTCCTAATTTTTAAGCACTTTACACGCTATTTCTCACATAATAATCCCCTCGATAACGCTTACTTCTATATGCTTTTTATCAACCAAAGCCCCATCTTTAATCAAAAAAAAATACAAAACATTTCGTTCATTACAATTTTTACCTTATCTTTGCAGCGAAAAAAGCGCCTGTGGCGAAATTGGTAGACGCGCCAGACTTAGGATCTGGTGTTTCACGACGTGTAGGTTCGAGTCCTATCAGGCGCACCTCTTAAAATGCTAAGTAGTTAATTATCAGCTATTTAGCATTTTTTCTTTTATATAATTGCTACAGTTTTTGCCAACATAACTCGCTGTTAATTTATTTTGGTTGACAAATTGTAGGGTTTTAAGACTCTACCTACATTGTCCGTGGATGGAGAGGCGCTTGGTATCTGTTATATTCTCGACAAAAGTGCGCCACGAACGCGTCCTCACCTGGGGGCGACGCGTCCCCGCGTCGGCATTGCCAACTTGGGGCTCGATGCCCCAAGTTGGCAATA
>UQHJ01000099.1 GCA_900540885.1 uncultured Prevotella sp. | reverse complement strand
GCAGGTTGTAATTTATCTGTTTATAGTTGCTAAGCGACTATAAGTAGATGCTCAAAGCCTGCTGCTGCCGCGGGTTAAAAACCCGCCCCCCAATTAGACCGCCCCCAATTAGGCTGACAAATTGCAGTCTACAAACACATCTTTTAATTAATGTTTTATCCACACATTTCTTTTACAAGTGTCATAAAGTTCGATAAAAATGTTTACTTTTGTAATTACTTTTATTCAATTACAAACAAAAACACAATATACGGTATGCTTACACTCGACTTAATATACAAAGCCTCTACGATGTTGAAAGATGTGGTGCGTCGCACGCAACTCATTCCAACGCAAAAGATCAATCCCAGTGCAAACGTATTTCTGAAACCCGAAAATCTACAAGTAACAGGTTCGTTTAAAGTGCGCGGTGCTGGATTTAAGATCTCGCAACTCAGTGAAGAAGAAAAGGAACACGGCGTCATAGCCTGTTCTGCTGGCAACCACGCCCAAGGCGTGGCTTTAGCCGCACGCCGTTATGGCATACCCGCCCTTATCTGCATGCCTTCAGGAGCACCTATCTCGAAAGTGGAAGCCACACGCGAAATGGGAGCCGATGTATGCCTCGTACCTGGTGTTTACGACGATGCTTATGCCCGTGCCATGCAACTCAACGAAGAGAAACACATGACCTTTATCCACCCCTTCGACGACGAACAGGTGATAGCAGGACAAGGCACGGTGGGCATGGAGATACTAAACGAAAATCCTGACATCGACGTTATCTTTGTACCCATTGGCGGTGGCGGTTTGGCCAGTGGCGTGGCTTATGCCGTAAAGGCGCTCAAACCCTCTGTACGCGTAGTAGGTGTGCAAGCAGAAGGAGCACCCAGTATGTTGAACAGCGTTGACCATAACCAAATCGAAACGCTCACCAACGTGTTGACCATTGCCGACGGCATTGCCGTAAAAGAACCTGGCGTACACACCTTCGAGATTGTACAACAATACGTCGATGACATCGTGAGCGTGACGGAGGACGAGATTTGTGCCGCTATACTCGCTTTGATTGAGCAACACAAACTCATTGCCGAAGGAGCGGGTGCAGTAAGTGTAGCAGCCGCCATGTTCAACAAAATTGATATTACAGGCAAGAATGTATGTTGCATTGTCAGCGGTGGCAACATCGACGTGACGATACTGAGTCGTGTCATCAATCGTGGTTTGATGAAGGGCGGCCGCACTACCGAGATGCTCATCGAGATGGCCGACCGTCCAGGGTCACTTCTTGGTCTTTGCCAAGCTATCTGTAAATTGGGCGGCAACATTATCTCTATTCACCACGAGCGTAATGGCGAAAGTCCTGATGTTAATTCGTGCAACCTTCGCATGGTACTCGAAACGCGCGACCAAAAGCACATTGACGAACTACACCAGGCAATCGAAGCCGCAGGTTATTCTATCTTAGATAGCAAGTAATCAAGTTTTAAGTTTGGAGGTTATAAAGTTACATTACGTTGATTATCAATCAAACTAACTTTATAACCTTAAAATTTTAAACAAACTATTTTTACCCCCTAAAGAGTTAGTTATTTAAAAAAAAACATAGCCAATAATGCTAGCATATCTTATATCGGCCTATACTGACCCTGACCACTTAGCGCGTTTGATAGCTGCACTCGATCATGAGGCCGACTTTTATGTACACGTAGACGCCAATGTAGACGATGCGCCCTTCCGACGTTTGCTGCCTAAGAAGGTACACTTTGTGCCACGTCACCACGTGAGTTGGGGCGGATGGGAACAAGTGGCCTATCAATACGAACTAATTAAAGCCGTCATCAATAGCGGTCGCGACTATACGCACTTGGTTTGCTTGAGTGCACAAGACTACCCTTTGTGGAGCAACCACCGCATTCATACTTTCTTTATCGAACATCAAGACACCGAGTTTATTGGTGGCTATAACCTAAGTCACACGGATAATCAAGACCAACTTCGCAAGATTACCCACTATCACCCCTTTCGCGACCTTCCCTTGCGCAATCGTTGGTTGAAAAATAAGTTGGTGGTAGCCTCGCGCACGTTACTTTCTATCTGTGGATTGCGTCGCCGTCCGCAGGTATTGATAAATGGCGTAAGGCGTGACATCTACTTCGGTTCGGACTATTGGGCCATTACACTCGACTGTGCACGCTATGTCAAGAAAGTATTAGATACCAATCCCGCCTTGGTACGCTACTTCCGTACAACTTTCGTACCGAGCGAGATGTGTATCCAAACGATTGTGTACAACTCAAGCTTTGGAACACGGGCACAGCTTTACAAGGGCAGCTTCCCTGGTCTCGTTCGGCTCACTCCCCTACACTACCTCTATTATAAGGGGAGCGTAAAAGCGCTGACGATGGACGATTGGAAGGTGATACAGGAGAGTGGCAAAATGTTTTGCCGCAAGGTCGTTTCGAACGTATCAGACTCGTTAATGAACACAATTGACGCTGAACGTTCAATAACGAAATAATTAATGAAAAAATTAATGGATAATTAATGATAATTAATGTTCAAAACAAAGCGCGAAGCGCGTAACATAACGTAGTTAACGTTTAAGTTTAAGCGCGCTTCGCGCTTTGTTTTAAACATTAATTATCATTAATTATCCATTAATTTTTTCATTAATTTTTTTCGTTAATGCTCATTCATGTTAAGCTTTCAAATTACAGTTTATCCCCCAAGAGAAAAGGCTCGTTTCGATTACAGCATTGCAATCAAAACGAGCCTTTATTGTGTTAAATAAGTAATGAGCTTAGGCAATGGTGATAAGCGTAGTGCCTTCCATGACGCTATCGCCTGCACTCACACAGATGCCACTGACAGTACCATCAGCCTCAGCAGTGATGTTGTTCTCCATCTTCATAGCCTCCAATACGAGAACAGTCTCACCCTTCTTAACGGCTTGACCTTCGCTAACCAAGATCTTTGTAACGACACCAGGGAGTGGAGCCTTAACAGGTGCACCCGCCCCAGGACCACTCTTGGCTGCAGGAGCAGCAGGAGCTTCAGCAGCTGCGGGAGCTGCAGGGGCTGCAGCAGGAGCTGCCCCATCGGTGGTAACAGTAGGCAAAGCTTCTTCAACGAGTGAAGAACCCTGCATTTCAACTTCAAAGGGAATGCCGTTTACTTCGACCTTTGCCTTTGAACCAACGATGCTATCGATTGTGACATCGAACTGAGCACCATTGATAGTATATTTATATTGTTTCATTGCGATGATTATTGAGCTTAAAATTGAGTCATCAAGTCGGCAGGATTGTTCCAATTTGTGCGATGGCGCTGAACGGTGATAACGCCTGGTTCGTCATCGTGAACAATCTCCACCTCGTGTTCAATAAGAGCGAGCGAAATGGCTGCTGCAAAGGCGGGCATCTCCTCGTCGGTAGGCTTTGTGTGGTAACCATCTACCAAGAAGTCGGCTATGGTGCCTTGCTTCTCGTCAAGACGAATGGTAATGGTCTGATTGCCAAGTTTATATTGAAATGTTTTCATTGTGGTCAATGTGATAATGTGCTAATATGCTAATGTGGCAAGGTGCAGATGAATGATGTGACGAATTGACGCTTCTATGACGCATTAGCGACGAATAAGCAATTCCTCATTTACACATCTGCACATTCTCACATTTGCACATTACAAAGGAATGTTGCCGTGTTTCTTTGCAGGACGTGTTTCGCGCTTGTTTTCGAGTTGTGCCAATGCGCGGCAAATACGGAAACGCGTGTTGCGCGGTTCGATAACGTCGTCAACATAGCCATATTCAGCAGCCTTGTAAGGATTGGTGAAAAGGTCGTTGTACTCCTTCTCCTTCTCTGCAAGGAATGCCTTCGGGTCTTCCTTCGTCTTAGCTTCTTTGCCGTCAAGTATGGCTACGGCACCAGCAGCACCCATTACTGCGATTTCGGCAGAAGGCCATGCGTAGTTCAAGTCAGCCTTGAGTTGCTTACAACCCATTACGATATGAGAGCCACCATAGCTCTTACGCAACGTTACAGTTACCTTGGGCACTGTTGCTTCGCCGTAAGCGTAGAGCAACTTTGCACCATGGTCGATTACAGCGTTGTATTCCTGACCTGTACCTGGGAGGAAGCCTGGTACGTCAACCAATGAGACGATAGGAATGTTGAAGCAATCGCAGAAGCGTACAAAGCGTGCGGCCTTACGTGATGCGTTGCAATCGAGTACACCTGCATAAACGCTGGGTTGGTTGGCAACGATACCTACACTCTGGCCATTGAATCGTGCGAAACCGATGATGATATTGCGTGCAAAGTTGCGGTGTACTTCCATGAACTCACCGTTATCGACTACGGCACCGATTACCTTATACATGTCGTAAGCCATGTTAGGATTGTCGGGGATAATCTCGTTCAAGCTATCTTCCTTGCGGTCGATGGGGTCAGTGCATTCAATGCGGGGAGCACGCTCCATGTTGTTCTGAGGAATGTAAGAGAGGAGGCGACGAATAATGCCTGCAAACTCTTCTTCTGTCTTAGCCGTAAAGTGGCAAACACCACTCTTCGTTGAGTGAACGGCTGCACCACCGAGGTCTTCCTGAGTTACGTCCTCACCCGTTACGGTCTTAACTACCTTCGGACCTGTAAGGAACATATAACTGATACCTTCGAGCATTACTACGAAGTCGGTCAATGCAGGAGAGTAAACGGCACCACCAGCGCAAGGACCGCAGATACCTGAGATTTGGGGTACTACGCCAGAGGCTTCAATGTTGCGTTGGAAGATTTCACCGAAACCAGCCAATGCGTTGATACCCTCTTGAATACGAGCACCACCTGAGTCGTTCAAGCCAATGCAAGGAGCACCCATCTTCATACTTTGGTCCATTACCTTGCATATCTTTTGAGCCATGGTCTCTGACAAAGAACCACCATTTACGGTAAAGTCTTGTGCAAAGACGTAAACCAAACGGCCGTTGATCGTACCGCTACCAGCTACAACGCCGTCGCCCAAAAATTGCTTCTTCTCCATGCCAAAGTTGTGGCAACGGTGAAGTTTGAACATATCCATTTCTTCGAATGAGCCTTTGTCAAGCAAAAGTTCAATGCGTTCGCGAGCTGTAGCCTTGCCCTTGGCGTGTTGTTTTTCAATAGCCTTCTCGCCACCGCCTAAGCGTGCCTTTTGACGAAGCTCAACGAGTTGTTTGATTTTCTTTAATTGTTCACTCATATCTTATATTGATGTGTGAATGGCTATATACATGAAGCATGTATATCTCCCATTGTTTTAATGTTTTGCGCGGCAAAGATACTACTTTTCTCGCACACTTATTTAAAATGTGTGCGATATTTAAAGATTTAGCCTCTAACGTACACGTTGTTCTTTCAAAAACTTTTACTTTCGCAAATGGAGCTTTTTTGAGTAAGATGAATGGAGTATATCCGTTCCAAACTCATTAGACTCATTAAATGGGTGTTCTGAAAATTCTGTCGGCTGATTTGCGCCAGAATTTTCAGAACACCCCTAAACTCATTAAACTTAACTCATGAAACTATATAACTTTGGAGCAGGCCCAGCTATTATGCCCTCTGAGGTGGTGGCGGCTACAGCACAAGCAGTAACGAACTTTGAGGGAATGGGACTTTCGCTCATGGAGTTGGGACATCGCACACCACAGTTTAAGGCTGTATTGGCCGAAGCGCAACAGTTGATGCGCGAATTGCTCAACGTGCCAGATAACTTTAGCATTCTCTTCTTAGGGGGAGGTGCCAGATTGCAGTTTGATATGGTGCCAATGAACTTCCTAAATCATCATGCCCAATTCATTGATAGTGGCCATTGGGCTCACCAAGCGATGCAGGCTGCTCAACGTTGGGGCAAAGTGAGCGAGGCCGCCTCTTCACGCAAAGAGGGGTATCACACCTTGCCTAACGAAATCATGATTGACACTACTGCAGACTATCTGCACATAACGGCTAATAATACAATTTATGGTACAGAGATGCGCAACGATCTAAAGTCGCCCATACCCGTTGTGGCTGACATGACAAGCGACATTCTTTCACGACCGATTGACTTTAGCCATTATGGCATGGTGTATGGCGGCGCACAGAAGAATCTTTCGATGGCGGGGGTAACTTTTGTGATTGTCAATAACGATTGGCTCAATAGTATCAAACGTGACTTACCGGCCATGCTTGACTATCGTGTACACGTAGCCCATGATTCTATGTATAATACGCCCCCTACCTTAGCCATCTATACGGCCTTGCAAACGCTGCGCTGGGTGAAAGCACAAGGCGGGGTGACGGAGATGCAACGTCGGGCTCAGCAACGTGCAAACTTACTTTATGCTGAGATTGATCGCAATTCTCTCTTTCGATGTATGGTGGACGCAAGAAGTCGTTCGTTGATGAATTGTTGCTTTGTGTTGAACGAGCCTTACCAACAATTGGAAGATGCGTTTTTACAGTTTGCACTTGACCGAGGAATTTATGCACTTAAAGGTCATCGGCTGGTAGGTGGCTTCCGAGCTTCTATCTACAATGCCATGCCTATTGAGGGAGTACAGGCTTTGGTACATTGCTTGCAGGAGTTTGAGAAGAAAATAAGGTAAAATACCGTTTTTTACACGCTATCCCTATACGTTTTCAAAACTTCTATTTTATCTTTCATGTTTCATTTTTATATTTCAACTTATTGAATATCAACTATTTAGGAATATGAAACATTCGTTCTGAATGTTTCATTTTAAGTTTCATGTTTCACTTTTCAAAACACTGAGGGAGCGCGTTATCGCTCCCTCAGTGTTTTTGTATCGCTCCCATTGTGTTTTTGAATCGCTCCCATAGTGTTTTTAAATCGCTCCCACAGTGTTTTTGGAGATGAAACATTGAAACGAAAAGTGAAACATTGATACATTATGTTTCATCTTTTGAAATCATTGATAATCAATAGGTTGAAACATAAAAATGAAATATGAAACATAAAAACGTCAAAGGTAAAATATACGTAAGGCGAAAGCTCCTATTTAGGGCGTTCCGAAACGTTTTATTGAGTTTTTTTGTAGAGGCCGACTAAGTGAATTTATCGTTGTCTCGAACGCAAGCTAACCTAGAGGCGACGCGTCCTAACCTGGGGGCGACGCGTCCCCGCGTCGGCATTGCCAACTTGGGGCTCGATGCCCCAAGTTGGC
>UQHJ01000098.1 GCA_900540885.1 uncultured Prevotella sp. | reverse complement strand
GTTTTGAACATTAATTATCATTAATTGAACATTAATTATTCCATTAATTTTTTCGTTAATGTTCATTCTCGTTAGGCTGACAAATTGCAGTTTATTAATGTAACAGCCAACAACAGAAAAGAGGAAAAACATGTTTTTTAAAATAAAAATGAAAAAAAGTTGGAGAAAAATTTGCTTCATAACTATAAAGTCTATACTTTTGCATCGTAATCAAGATTGTAATCATTACAAAAGCGTAAACAATGAAAGCTAACGCTACACTCAATTACTTGACTGCGCACAATGTTAAGCCATCGGTGCAGCGTATGGCAGTGATGGAATATCTACTTGACCACCGAACGCACCCTACGGCCGATGAGATTTATCTTGCGCTTCATCGCAAGATGCCTACCCTCTCAAAAACGACCGTATACAATACGCTAAAAATTCTCACAGGCAAGGGGGCTGCCTTACAGCTCACCATTGACGAGAAGAATTGCTGCTTCGATGCTGACACTACGCCCCACGCACACTTCCTCTGCACAAGATGTGGAAAGGTTTACGATATGGTACTCAGCAACCAACACCTTGAGGGTAATGCTATTATTCCTAATGGTTTTCAACCTGAAGAAGTTCAGCTCTACTTCAGAGGTTGCTGCCAAGAGTGCGCAGAAAAGCAAAACGACAAAGAAACAGAGGCCAAAGCGGTCTAACTTAAAAGAAACAAGAACATTAACTCACAATCTACTAAAAACTTTTACTCATTATGAAGAAGAAATTTATCTGTACCGTTTGCGGTTATGTATATGAAGGTGAACACGCTCCCGAAAAGTGCCCCATGTGTGGTGTACCCGGTTCTAAGTTCAAAGAACTCGTTGAAGACGAAGGTTTGAGCTTTGTAGCTGAACACGAGATTGGTGTAGCTAAGGGTTGCGATGAAGAGATGATTAAGGACCTCAACGCCCACTTCAATGGTGAATGCACAGAGGTCGGTATGTACCTCGCAATGAGCCGTCAGGCCGACCGCGAAGGTTATCCCGAAATTGCTGAAGCCTTCAAGCGCTACGCTTGGGAAGAAGCTGAACACGCTTCAAAGTTTGCTGAATTGCTCGGCGACGTGGTTTGGGACACTAAGACCAACCTTGAGAAGCGCATGAACGCTGAGTCTGGTGCTTGCGAAGACAAGGCTCGCATTGCTAAGCGTGCTAAGGAATTAAATCTCGACGCTATCCACGACACCGTTCACGAAATGGCTCGCGACGAAGCTCGCCACGGACGCGGCTTCGAAGGATTGTACAATCGTTACTTCAAGAAGTAAACTCCTCACACACTCTCTTTAAAAGGAAACCTTGAACCAAATGAAAAGCGCACTTATGAAGACAATAAGAAGACCACTGATTATTATCTAAATAAGTGCGCTTTATATTTTGAATACCAACTTAACAAAAGAATATAACAATGAAAGACTTAAAGGGAACAAAGACGGAACAAAACTTGATGACAGCCTTCGCTGGCGAATCACAAGCTCACACTAAATATCAATACTACGCTTCAAAGGCTAAAAAGGACGGCTACGTTCAGATGGGCAACATCTTTGAAGAGACTTCACGCAATGAGAAGGAACACGCTAAGATCTGGTTTAAGTTGCTCCATGGTGGTGATATGCCTGGTACTACTGACAACTTAGCCGATGCTGCTTCTGGCGAGAACTATGAGTGGACAGATATGTACGCTACCTTCGCCAAGGAAGCTCGTGAAGAGGGTTTTGACGAAATCGCTGAAAAGTTTGAAATGGTAGGTGCTATCGAAAAGGCTCACGAGGAACGCTATCGTCGTTTGCTCAAGAACATTGAAGATGCCATTGTCTTCAGCCGCGACGGTGACAGTGTATGGCAGTGTTCTAACTGTGGCCACATCGTTATCGGCAAGAAGGCTCCCGATGTTTGCCCCGTTTGCAACCACCCTCAAAGCTACTTCGAACTGAGAGCTGAAAACTATTAATTGATAGACTGCAATTTTAACGAACAGAACAAGCATAAACAAAATAATCTGTGAAATATTTCACAGATTATTTTGTTTATGCTTGTTCTGTTCTACAATTTAATCTATAGGTCAAATTCTATAGTTCTCAATCATTAGATAGTCTGTTCGCTTTACAAGGAGCAAAAAGGTATAAACAAAAAAGCCAAAGCAGCGAGAGCAAACCAAGTTTGCTGAGTCGCGATAGCACTCGATGGAATCAATTTTCTAAATGCCTTGATAATGCTTCTCGCAAGGGTAGCTATGCTACCCCGCATTTTTCATACCCTAAACTGAAGATTTAGGGGGGCAAATGCGAGTCCCTACAAGGTAAAAAACATTAGTAGTCATTTTACCTTAACTTGCCATTAGGTAAGGTAAACTGTTTTAGTAGCAGTTTACCTTACCCATTCATGTGATTTTCTACGAACGCGATAACAACAAGTTAAAGATCGTCATAGTTCTTGTTCTCGCTTTTCTTGAAATTCTCAACATCACCATAGAACAGGCTGATGAGATATTTTCTTTGAAGAATGCCGTCGGGTCTTATTAACTTCTGCATAATAATGCCTAACATTTTCTTTTAGCATCAGACACATAGAATTGAAAGCCTTCTGCATTTCCGTCGCTATCCTTCAGTACGTCAACAGCAGCTTTAGAATATTTCTCTTTTAATTGCTTCAGGATATTAGCAAATGGCGTTTTAGCACACTCCAGAGAAGAATAATCCATAGAAACATATTAAAATGTTTTTGGGTCGTCAAGGAATGGTGTATCTTCCCCTTTTCGGTTTCACACTACAGCCCCAATACTCATTACGGTGGCTGTGGGGCAGAGCGCGCAAGTTTCTAAGTCGAAGGTTATGTCAATCATTACGTGAAGCTATATATTGATCTATCAAAGACTGAATGCCCACACTCTCCCAAGGTTTCCAATTTTCATCGGTGAAACGCTTTATGGTGGTGCCCAAACTCATGCTCTTTTGCGCCATGAACTCGCCAAACTTTACGCAAAGTCCACCTTGCACTTTTTTAGGCATGAATGGAACACATTGGGTTTGTCGCACTGAGCCAACGTGTAGAGATAGCCTTTATCGCCAAGTGTTGCGCCAAGCACGTCTGTTTCAACGTAATCGAGCAGACACTGCGCAACGTCAGGCAAAGCTAAAATTGTTTTTTTGCAATTTTCAATACCAACAAATTCCCATTCCGAAAATCCTTTTTGAAAAAATCGAAGGTAAAATATCGAAATTAAGTAATATGCAAAAAATAACTTGTGCAACTTGACTTAACGGGTACTCCTTAATGATAGCAGGGTATTATCAATTTCTGCGCAAGTTATTTTTTAAACATTACATCACATCAGAATACTAAAATACATGGAATTCTGAAGAACTAAAAGCTTTATTTTACCCCCCCCGTTTTCTTGAATATCGCCTTCAGAAAGTTCTTTGTTTTTTTCCTTTACGCTGAATTTGATGCCTTTATCTAAGCCTGCTTTATAACAAAGATTATCTTTTCCACCATGAGAGAGTTTGTACACATAAAGCACCTCGTTTTCGATAAAAGCCTCACATGAGAAAGTATCGCCCACATCCATTTGTGAATTTTTGCTCTCTATCACAACAAACCTAGAATTTCCTAAATAGCGAAACACACATTGGCGATTGGGCAACCATTTCACAATAATTTCATCGTCAGGGTCTAAATCTTCGGCATAGCATCCAGAACCCAAGAGTAGTTCACTTTGGTTTTTACCTTTTTTGTTACGTCGTTCACATTGTCTACAAAAAAGTTTGTAGCTTTTATAGTTAATAGACTCAGCTATAAGGTCTAATGTATGCGTGCTTGGATTGCATTTTTGGTCAGTAACAACGCCCCAAAGTCTTTTCAGCGTAGTAGGGCTTATCGCTTCATGTGTCTTATTAAAGATAATCTCGCTAAGAGCCACAAAATCACGATGTTTGTTCATCTTCAACCCTGTGGCGAACTTCACTTCATTAAGTAATTCTTCTTGCATATTTTTCCCAATTAAAGGATGGTTTTTATCGCAGCCTTTAGAAAAGACTTTTACTATTTCAGATGCAAAATTAAACAAATTAAGTAGGAAATAAGAACCTTTTTGAAATAGGAAAAAAAGGACAAAGGGAAAGTTTAAAGAATGCTATATATTTGCATGCATTCATTGAATCAAAATTAAAAAAACAATTAAATACTCATTGCTATGTCAAAAAACAAGATTGAAGATCAAGCTGTTTTTGGCTGTTATTCTCAAAGCGAAAACAAGGTTACACTTGCTTTGCTTAAGGTTTTAGAACGAGCTAAAGGTGACGCCTTACTCAGAAATCTCATTGAAGAAGCTGATGGCGAAGACTTGCCAGACAACAACATCCTACTCGAGTCGCAAGTAACAGATACGGCAGAGCATTCTATCCCAGATGGCAAAATTAGTTGTCAGTATGCTTTTCAGTATTTTATTGAAAGCAAACTTTCTGAGGATATTCCTGCGAAGCAACTCCAGCAGCATCTTGAAACCGTGCGCAAAACACCAAATGCTCACCTCATCTATATTACGCAGCATTCTCAACGCCCCAAGGAACTAATGGAGCACAAAGATGTGCTTTGGACTAATTGGACTAAAGTAACAGAATGCTTGCGCAGTTATGAGGATGACAATAACGACCCTGTGTTAAAGTACTTGATAGAACAATTTGAGTTGTTCGTTCGTAGCAACAAAGTGTATGACGATAGTGAAAATCGTGTGCTTATTGTTGGCGGTAATTTTGCTGAGGACGTGGCATTAAAATACAACTTCTACGCATGTCAAGCAAACCGTTCGTTCCGTAACACAGGTTACATTGCTTTCTTGCGTAAGAAGAAGATTTCTTACTTGTTCAAGATCGTAGGAGAGGTTAAGGATTCTGTTAACTTACGAGAAGAGCCAGAGATTGTGCCTCCATCTTATTTTGATGAAGTAGAACCTGATTATCAAGGCACTCCCCACAAACTCTTTAAATTGGAACGTGTCGAGGAGTTTGCTGGTCCGATAATCGACGACAGTGTCGATAAAAACGGAAAGCATTGTGCATTCGTTCAGCGTCAAGGTTATACCACCCTTGACCAATTTATGAATGCGAAAGTGACGTCCGATTTAAGAGACTAATTAACCTTGAAACGTATAGACTAATGGATGGCTCTATGAATTCAGATGTTTTTGCGAGTTATTAAAAGAGTGTGTGAAAAAAGAGCACTCTTTCAAGAGCGTGCAAATCATACATCAGAACAGAATATTTAATTTGTTCAGAATGAATCGAGCTACCCTTTCGTGCTACTAATCAATAGAAACGTATTCGTTATGAAAGAAGAAAATGCAATGAGAAATAGCATTGAGTCATATCTTGAACGAGGATTTGGCTCTATGAACAAGAACGATTTCGAGGTGTATATTTTCTCATGGCTCATTCAGAATCACTCAGACTATAAGGATGCAAGTGATAATGAAATAAGTCGGAAACTTAAAATACCCGAATCAAAAATTAAACGTCTTCGTTACGAAGCAGAACTAAGGTATGGCAACAATGACGCAGATGTATTGTGGCAGAAATTGCGTAATTACCTTTCGATTGTCAATTACCGCAAAGAGGAAGATAATGTATTGCGTTTTTCTATCCCCGACAAACAGGTACGTCTGTTTCTAAAGGACCAACTGCAAGCAGGAAATCGCTTTTGTGATAGTTCTTTCTCCGAAAACATTGTGGTAATCAGTGTTGACGATTTACTTTATTTGTTAGCCAACGGAGGCATTCCCAAAGAAGACTATTCAAAGATTATTCAACAAGTAAAGTCCACCTGCAAAGGAAAGGAGTTACCGCAAAGCCCTACTGAAATCTTTAAGGTTTGTGCAAGCGATGCGGTAGCAAAAGTGTTATCTAAAGTTTTTAACCCCAATACAGCTTCGTGGTTAGTAGAAAAGGTTAAAGAAAAGGCAAACATAGAATAACAAAAAAACAAACAATATGAAGAATAATAGATACTCGATAAGCATACGCCATGCGTTGATGCTTTTAGTGTTCCTATTGGGACTTCCATCTTCGGGGTTTGCTGAAGATGATATATGGGAAGATGTTGAAGAGGAAAACATTACTTATAGTATTAATGTCACTCAAGAATACGTCATATGTAAGGGAGGGAGTCGAATGGAGCTATTTGGAGATATAGTAATTCCAAGTTCTATATATTCTGAGAAATACAAAAAATATTATCCAGTGACTCAAGTCGGAGGCTTTGCAAACTGCAGTTTTATAACTTCTATGACTATTCCAGAAGGTGTAACCTCAATACTAGATCTAGGTTTTTATGGTTGTTATAATTTGAAATCTCTCACTATTCCCAAAAGTGTGACTTCGATGCATCGAGAAGCCTTGCATAAATGTAGTGGAGTGAAATCCCTAGCCATTCCATCTAGATTCATGGATAGAGTAGAAAATATAGTAAAACCACATTTGGAATCACTTACTATTTATGGCAATCTTGGTTATAATTGTTTTAGTTCAATCAGACCTATTTCATCTTTGAAATCTGTTACTATAGAAGATGCAACTTCAATAGGCGAGTATGCTTTTTCATATTGTACAAACTTGACTTCTATCGAGATTCCTAATAGCGTGATTTGGATAGGTGAAAGTGCTTTTTCAGGCTGTAGTAATTTGATATCCCTTAAAATTCCAAGTAGATTCATAGATAGTGATATTAAAAAATGCTCAAAATTGGAATCACTTACTGTTTATGGAGGTGCGATTCCTTCAGATTGTTTTTATAATCATCCATCTTTGAAATCTGTCACTATAGAAGATGCAACTTCAATAGGTGGCTTTGCCTTTGCAGGTTGTAGCAGTTTGACCTCAGTCGAGATTTCTAATAGCTTGACTTCAATAGGTAATAGTGCCTTTTCAGGTTGTAGTGGTTTGACCTCAATCGATATTCCTAATAGCGTGACTTCGATAGGTAATGGTGCCTTTTCAGGTTGTAGTGGTTTGACCTCAATCGATATTCCTAATAGCGTGACTTCGATAGGTAATGGTGCCTTTTCAGGTTGTAGTGGTTTGACCTCAATCGATATTCCCAAGAGTTTAGGTTCAATAACTGGTTATATTTTTGAAGGTTGTAGTGGTTTGACCTCAATCGATATTCCTAATAGCGTGACTTCGATAGGTAATGGTGCCTTTAAATATTGTATTTAGAGCCTTATAACTAACCATAACTTACTACGACCGACTAAACATAAAACCTTGATTTTCAATACTATT
>UQHJ01000097.1 GCA_900540885.1 uncultured Prevotella sp. | reverse complement strand
CGAGAAGACGATCTATATGTTTGAGTTGCCCCGCACGCAAGACAAGGCCGAGCTCGTTAGTTATGACGCTGCAACGGGTCAACGCAAGGCGGTACTCTACACCGAGACGAATAGCCGCTACGTAGAGCCTTGCAACCCTATTCAGTTCTTACCCTGGGACGCTACAAAGTTTGTGATGCAGACACGCCGCGATGGCTACAACCACCTCTACCTCTTCGACGTAAGCGGCCGTCAGCTCAAACAATTAACGAAGGGTAAGTATGAGGTTATCAATGTACTGGGCTTTAACACCAAGGCCAAGAGCATTGTTTACCAAAGCAATCAGAACAACCCTATTCAGTACAGCAACTTTAGCGTAAACGTGGCTTCGGGCAAAATCACTCTACTCGACAATGGAGAGGGTACACACTACGCTACTTTGTCGGCCAATGGCCTTTACCTCATGGACCGCTGGTCATCACCGAAGACTTTCCGTCAATACGACCTCGTGGCTACTACGAAGCCTGCCGTAACGAAACTACACACCGACGGTAATCCTTGGACAGCTTATAACGTGCCTGAGATTACGAGTGGCAGCATAAAGGCGGCTGACGGACAGACCGACCTTTACTACCGCTTAGTAAAGCCTGTTAACTTCGACCCGAATAAGAAGTACCCTACAGTGGTATACGTTTATGGTGGTCCGCATGCCCACAACGTAGAGGCTGCGTGGAACTACCTTACGCGCCCCTGGGAGGTGTATATGGCGCAACGCGGCTACGTAGTATTCGTCGTAGACAATCGAGGCTCTGAGAACCGTGGATTTGAATTTGAGAGCTGCACACACCGCCACTTGGGCGACATCGAGATGCAGGATCAACTGGAAGGCGTGAAGTATCTTAAATCGCTTCCTTACGTTGATGCCGACCGCATTGGCGTACATGGTTGGTCGTTTGGTGGCTTTATGACGACGAACTTGATGTGTTCTTATCCTGACGTATTTAAGGTGGGCGTAGCAGGTGGCCCTGTTATCGACTGGAAATACTACGAAGTGATGTATGGCGAGCGTTATATGGACACGCCCCAGGAAAACCCTGAAGGCTACGCTTCTTCATCGTTGCTCAACAAGGCCAAAAATCTGAAAGGCCGTTTGCAAATCATCGTGGGCTATAACGACCCCACTTGCGTGATGCAACACAGCTTGTCGTTCCTCCGTGCTTGTGAGGACGCTGGCACGCAGCCCGACTACTTCGTTTACCCTGGCGATGGTCACAACATGATGGGCCACGACATGGTCCACCTACACGAACGCATTACGCGCTACTTTGACGATTATTTGAAATAATAAGTAGAAACGAATATATAGTAAAAGGCGTTTGCTGATAGTTAGCTATCAACAAACGCCTTTTGTTATGCCCTTCCTCCCCCGCTTCTAAACAAAAAAAAGCAGTGTCATATAGACACTGCTTAAATAAAAGAACCCTGCGTAAAATGGGGAGAGACGCAGGGTTCGGGGAAGGGGATGTTGTTCCACTCCGATTCGAACGGGGACTGAGAGAACCAAAAACTCTAGTGCTGCCATTACACCATGGAACATCCGCAATTATCAGAGCGTATTGTTCTGATTTGCGGTGCAAAGGTATGTACTTTTTTTATAACCACCAAATGTTTTTACAAAAAAATGCAACTTTTTTTTCAAAAGGCAGTTCTCTGTATGTTCTCGCGCTAAGCGACTATAAGTAGATGTCCAAAGCTTGCTGCTGCCGCGGGTTACAAACCCGCCCCCCAATTAGGCATGTTTATCTTAACACTACTTTCCCTCCTTCAAGAATTGTAGGGCGCGCTTTACGATGTCATTTCGCTTATTGATAAGACGGAAGTATTCATTGCGATCCCAAAGGTCGTAGGCAATGGTACACTTGAGTGTGTAACGCAAGTCTTCAAGTGTAGCTTGCAGTTCCTTATCGTCCTTCGGTTCTAACTTCTTGCGCTTACCTTCAGCAATGATAGAATCAGTGAGTGAAGTGGGTACGTTGAAGTACTGTACGTAGTTGTCAAACTTCTTATACTTGCGCTTCAGCTCCTTGCGATGTTCATCCACATAGCGCAACGTATAGTCGTTAATCAGATTGTAACGACGCAAGGCACGATAGTAGGGAGAATAAGTAGTCGTATCAAGCGGCACAAAGATGTCGGGCATGATACCACCGCCACCATATACAGTGCGGCCTTTTTGAAGTGTCTTAAACACCTTTGTTGAATCAAGATGAATACTATCAATAGAGGTCAACTCACCACGCGTGTAGCGCTTCTCAAGGTCTTGGTCATACTCTTCCTTTTGACCCTTCGTATAGGGCTTCTGAATGCAACGGCCTGAGGGAGTATAATAATGTGATACGGTGAGTCGAATCATGGAGCCATCAGGCAAGTCGATAGGACGTTGAACCAATCCCTTGCCAAAAGTGCGACGACCAATGATCGTACCACGATCATTGTCTTGAATCGCTCCGCTCACAATCTCGGCAGCAGAAGCGGTAAATTCATCTACCAAGATGACGATACGTCCCTCCTTCTGCATCAATCCGCCGCCCTCCGCTAATAAATCTTGTCGGGGCATAACGCGGCCATCGGTATAAACCACGGAGGCTCCCTTGGGGAGAAATTCACTTGCCACCTCTTGTGCCGCATTGAGATACCCTCCCCCATTCATGCTAAGGTCGAGTATAAGGTCGGTCATGCCTTGCTTGCGCAGTTCGGCTATTTTGTCATGTACTTCCTTACCCGATGTCGCACCAAAGCTATCCAAATGAATGTAACCCGTACCAGGCATAATTAGGTAGGCAGCATCAACAGTATTGACGGGTATCTTGTCGCGTACTACCTTGAAGTGTAACACACCCTGCGTGCCACGACGCACGACATCAAGATTGGCTATCGTACCCTTAGGGCCACGAAGTTTGCTCATGATGCTATCGCGGTCCATCTTTACACCAGCTATCGTTACCCCATTCACAGCGATAATGCGGTCACCCGCCAACACGCCAACGCGCTCGCAAGGGCCTTTACTGACAACCTGCAGTACGAGAAGTGTATCCTTCACCATATTAAAGCTAACGCCGATGCCTTCAAAGTTGCCAGAGAGAGGCTCGTTTAACTTTTTGGTGTCTTTTGCATTGGTATAAGATGAATGAGGGTCGAGTTTGCTCAACATTCCATTTATAGCGTCCTCAGCCAATTTCTGCTGATCCACGCTGTCAACGTATAAGCTGGTGATAGCCACTTGTGCCATTTGCAGCTTTTTTATCTGCTCAAAGTCTACATCGCCAAAGCGCGACTGTGCGCAAGCGGGCAATGAAAGCAGTACAGCTAATAATAAGAGTATATGTTTCATGTTTTATTTTTTTGTTGACGAGTAATCGGGACTTTTAAGTTGACAAATTAACTTGTCAACCCATCATTCCTCCTTCGGCAAAAATGCGGAGACGTCCTTTCCATAGGCGATAAGTTCGCGCACTACGCTCGATGAGATGTCTGAATAATGGGCTTCGGTAAAGAGCATAACCGTTTCGACTCCTGCCAATCGCTTGTTCATAGCAGCAATATCACGTTCGTACTCAAAGTCCTTGACCGAACGCAGACCACGCAGAATGAAGGTAGCACCTTCTCGGCGCGCCAAGTCGATCGTAAGGTCATTATAGGCTACTACCTTAATACGTGGCTCACGGGCATACACCTTCTGAATGGCCTCAACACGTTGCGCTGGAGTATAAAACGAACGTTTCTTATCGTTCACGCCCACACCTATCACGATACGGTCGAACATAGGCAATCCGCGCTCTACAATACTGGCATGCCCCACGGTAAAGGGGTCAAAAGAACCTGGAAAGATGGCTACTTTCATAAGTCTGAGGTATTTTCGTCGGCCAAGTCTTCCTCAACCACAAGATTGTCAATAATAAAGTTTTGGCGCTCCATCGTGTTCTTACCCATATAGTATTCCAACAGTTGCGCCACGTTGTCGCTCTTATGAAGCGTGACAGGGTCGAGTCGCATATCAGGGCCGATAAAGTTCTTAAACTCTTCGGGGTCAATCTCGCCCAGACCTTTAAATCGAGTGATTTCGGGGTTAGGACTGAGACGCTCAATGGCTGCGAGGCGTTCTTCGTCGGTGTAGCAATAGATCGTCTCATACTCTGAGCGGTCGCTCACCTGCGTCTTCTTCAATATCGCAGCTCCAGCACTGGTGTTAGTCACCGTTTTGACCTTTGCACTGGCTCCGCGCACTTTCTTCTTTTTGTTACGCACACGGAAGAGAGGCGTCTGAAGTATATATACGTGGCCTTTCTTGATTAAGTCGGGGAAGAATTGTAGGAAGAAGGTGATGATAAGCAATCTGATGTGCATACCATCGACATCGGCATCGGTAGCAACAATCACCTTGTTATAGCGAAGTCCGTCAAGACCGTCCTCTATATTGAGTGCAGCTTGCAAGAGGTTGAACTCTTCATTCTCATACACCACCTTTTTGGTCAATCCAAAGCAGTTGAGCGGTTTACCGCGCAAGGAGAAGACGGCCTGCGTTTGTGCATTACGCGTCTTAGTGATAGATCCACTGGCGGAGTCACCCTCGGTAATAAAGATAGAGGATTCGAAACGCGCGTCTTCTTGTTCTTCGTCTTGCTTTTTCTTTGCCTTCGGAGCGGGGTCGTTGAGGTGAATGCGGCAGTCGCGCAACTTGCGGTTGTGGAGGTTGGCCTTCTTCGCACGTTCACGCGCCAATTTCGTCACACCAGCTATCGCCTTGCGTTCCTTTTCACTTTCTTCAATCTTTTGTTTGATAATGTCGGCTATGTCAGTGTGCATGTGTAAGTAATTGTCGACATTCTCTTTAATAAAGTCGCCAATAAACTTGTTGACACTGACCCCTGAAAGAGGGAAAGGATTGCCATTTGAGTCCTTATCGGGTGCCATCGTAAGCGAACCGAGCTTAATCTTGGTCTGGCTCTCAAACAGGGGTTCTATTACACGAATGGCGATGGCTGCTACGAGTCCGTTACGCACGTCTTGCACGTCGTAGTTCTTACCAAAATATTCCTTAATGGCTTTGGCTATGTGCTCTTTAAAAGCACTTTGGTGTGTACCGCCCTGTGTGGTGTGTTGACCATTTACGAATGAGTAATACTCTTCGCCATACTGTGAGGTATGCGTAAAGGCTATATCAATGTTCGGCCCCGTAAGGTGGACGATAGGATAAAGTCCTGGAGCCGTCATGTTATCATTCAAGAGGTCTTCAAGGCCATTACGGCTCAAGATGCGGCGGCCATTGTAGAAAATGGCTAAACCCGTATTGAGGTAGGTGTAGTTACGAAGCATATTCTCAACGAACTCGCTATGGAAGCGATAGTTTTGGAACAGTTCTTTATCGGGTTCGAAGAAGATGTACGTTCCGTTCTCTTCGTCACAGTCACCCTCTTCGTCGCTTACGAGCACACCTTTCTCAAATATTGCCTCGTGCATTTTCTTATCACGCACGCTGCGTGCCACAAATCGGCTTGACAAGGCATTAACGGCCTTTAGGCCGACACCATTCATACCCACCGAGGCGGTGAATACGGCTGTGTCGTACTTACCGCCCGTATTGAGCTTTGACACGGCATCTACCAACGCGCCGAGGGGAATACCACGACCATAGTCGCGGATTTCGGCTGTAAGGTTGTCATGAATGTTGACTTCTATACGCTTACCAAAGCCTTCATTAAATTCGTCAATACTATTATCTATGCTCTCCTTGAGAAGGACGTAGATACCATCTTCTGCATGCGAGCCATCACCCAATCGGCCAATGTACATACCAGGACGCGTGCGGATATGTTCCGTATCCTCAAGGTGACGTATTTTGCTCTCGTCATATACTACTGACGAGGCAGTATTTGTTGTCATTTCTTCTATATCTTGAGCCATAGCCTAAAGAATGTGCAAATGTGAGAATATGCAAATGCTTAGTAAATGTGCAAATGATTGATTAATGCGTAAATACTTGATTAATGTGCAAATATGAGAATGTGCAAATGTGCAAATGATTGTTTAATGTGTAAATGATTAGGGAATATGCAAATAATCTAATATTATTGAATTTGAGCAATGAAATGCGACCATTTGCACATTTGCACATTCTCACATTTGCACATTTCCTACGCATTTGCACATTCTCACATTTGCACATTAGCATATCTCTCCCTTAAAGCAGCGACGGCGCTTGTGTTGTTCCGTCTTAAAGTACTGCCACTGATTTTGCACCTTATCATTGAGTTCGAGTTCGGGATTGCTCTCTGCATATTCATACCCCAACTTCTGATAAATAGGTATCAAGTCAGTAAACAATAGCGCGTTAGCGCCCTTGCCTTGATAGTCAGGACGAACGGCTACGAGTAGCAGATCAAGCACTTTGGGACGCTTCCACATCAAGGCTTTCAACAAGTGGAACCAACCAAAAGGCAACAACTTACCCTTGGCCTTTTGCAAGGCACGTGAGAGTGACGACATCGAAATGCCTACGGCCACCAACTCGTTTTGTTCGTTCTCTACCAAAGTAACCATACGCAAGTCGAGTACGGGCACATACATATTAACGTATTGATCAATTTGCTTCTCTGTCATGCGAGAGTAACCAAACAAGGGGGTGTAGGCATCGTTGATAAGGCGAAATATTTCGTGTCCAATGCCTGTCTCACGCACTTCCTTTTTGCTCTTAAGCTTGCGAATGTGTAGATTGTAACGTTGCTGAATAATATTTGAGATGCGTTTATGCTTCTCGGGCACTTCATCGGGTATGTAGATTTTCATCTCCACCCAATCAGCACTCTTGACCAGCCCCAACTTCTCCATGTGCTGAGGATAATAGGGATAGTTGTAAATGGTAGCCATGGTAGAGAGTTGGTCAAATCCTTCGACCAACATGCCTTCAGCGTCCATATCGGTAAAGCCAAGTGGACCTTCTATCTGAGTCATGCCACGCTCTTTGCCCCATTGCTTCACGGTGTCAATCAATGCCGTGCTCACTTCTATGTCGTCAATAAAGTCTATCCAACCAAAGCGCACGCTTTGCTTCTTCCACGTTTCGTTAGCGCGGCGGTTGATGATAGCGGCCACGCGTCCTACAATCTTACCCTCGCGATAAGCCAAAAAGTAGTCGGCCTCGCAGAAGTCGAATGCCGCATTCTTCTGAGGCGAGAAGGTATTGAGCATATCGTCATAAAGGTCGGGCACAGAGTAGGGATTGTTCTTATAAAACTCGTAGTTGAAACGTATGAAACGCTTCAAGTCCGCTTTAGAGGTTACTTTTCTTATTTCGACAGACATGAGTGTAAATGTATATTTTTATATGTATTATTACTCAGTTTTAGCTTGCAAAAGTACTTATTTTTTATCACTCTCACCCAAAGCACCGACCTAAAACGTTCGTTTTGTCTGATAATCATCGCCATTTCTAATTGGGGGGGGTCCTCACCTGGGGGCGACGCGTCCCCGCGTCGGCATTGCCAACTTGGGGTTCGATGCCCCAAATTGGCAATACTTGAAGTAT
>UQHJ01000096.1 GCA_900540885.1 uncultured Prevotella sp. | reverse complement strand
AGTATTGCCAGCTTGGGGCATCGAACCCCAAGTTGGCAATGCCGACGCGGGGACGCGTCGCCCCCAGGTGAGGACGCGCCCCCCAATTAGGCAGATAAATTGCAGTTTATTACTTAATCAGCTAAAATCAAAAAAAGCTCATCCAAGCGTTATGCTTGGACGAGCTTGTGCTTCTTAACTGTTTTTTCAGTAAGTAGTCTTTTCTTATGCGTTAAGCATTAGCTTCTTCAACAGAAACTACGCTACGGTCACGCTGACCGCGGTGGAAAGTTACAACACCATCAACGAGAGCGAAGAGAGTGTGATCCTTACCCATACCTACGTTTTTACCAGGATAGTGAACAGTACCGCGTTGGCGAACGATGATGTTGCCAGCAACGCAAGTTTGACCACCCCAAATCTTAACGCCTAATCGTTGTGAAGCTGATTCACGACCGTTCTTAGAACTACCTACACCTTTCTTATGTGCCATTTCTTCTAAAACTTTTTAATGATTAAGCAATTACGTTCTTGATTGTCACTTCAGTGAACTGATGGCGATAGCCATTGAGCTTGCGATAGCCCTTGCGACGCTTCTTGTGGAAAACGAGCACCTTGTCACCCTTAACGAGTGAAGATACTACTTCGCATACTACCTTAGCGCCCTCTACAGTAGGAACACCAACCTTTACTTCGCCGTTGTTGTCAATCAACAACACGTTGTTAAATTCAACAGTCTGGCCGTTTTCAGCACCACTGATGTGGTTAACGAAAAGCTTCTTGCCTTCTTCAGCCTTGAACTGCTGACCGTTAATCTCTACGATTGCGTACATTTTGTTAATTATATGTATAAACGGATTTTTCCAGGAGGCGGACTGCACCCGCAGCCTCTTGCTTTAGCCCCGTTGGACTCTAAATCGGCTGCAAATGTACGGTTTTTTTCTGATTTACAAGTATTTTTACTCAAAAAACACGCTTTTCGGGAAAAAAATGAGCCTTTTAAAACGTTTTTTAAATGTTTATTTACGCTAATAATACCTAAATGCAAAAAAAATAATACTTTTGCTCTCGTTTATTGCTACTAATATGCTACCATACACGCATAAATACCTTACAGTTTGTCAACAATAGCTCTTATTTTAATCACAAATGACTGAACTAAACAATTTTCTTACCTTCATAAATAGCTGTCTATGGGGGGCACCTATGATTATATTATTATTAGGCACCCACCTTTACTTAACGATTCGGCTACGATTTCCGCAACGATATATATTTAAGGCCATTCGCCTCAGCCTACAACGCGACAAAGGTTCGACTGGAGACGTAAGCCAATTCTCAGCACTTGCTACGAGTTTAGCAGGCACAATTGGTACAGGGAACATTATCGGCGTAGCCACGGCTGTAACGATGGGAGGTCCAGGAGCCGTGTTCTGGTGTTGGATGACGGGTGTGCTGGGCATTTCCACAAAGTATGCAGAAGGACTTTTGGCCATAAAATACCGTGTACATACGTCCGATGGCAAGATGTTGGGTGGTCCTATGTATGCACTTGAGCGTGGGTTAGGATGTAGGTGGTTGGGACTCATATTTGCATTCTGCACAGTCGTTGCCTCCTTCTTTATCGGCAACATGATACAGTGCAATTCCATATCTATGATGCTCAACGAGGGGTATCACATTCCTCCCCTTGCCACAGGTATAACCATAGCCCTTACCACCTGTGCGGTGATTATGTTTGGTGTAAAAGGAATTGCCAAAGTATGTGAGGGGTTAGTCCCCTTTATGGCCCTGTTTTATATAGGCGGTTGTCTATGGATTTTGGGAGTCAATCATAGTTTTATTTGGCCTGCTCTCAAGGTGATAGTAACCGATGCGTTTAATCCTCAAGCCGCCACAGGTGGATTTGTAGGATCTACGATCATGACTGCCATGCGTTATGGCATAGCGCGTGGTCTCTTTTCAAACGAATCTGGACTTGGTTCTGCCCCTATCGTAGCAGCAGCAGCTCGCACGCGCAACCCTGTACGTCAAGCCATGGTGAGTTCGACCTCGCCTTTTTGGGACACGGTGGTTATTTGTGCTATAACTGGTTTGGTGTTAGTAAGTTCTATCATGGCCAACCCTTCTATTGACTCCACTGCTGGAGCACGACTTACCAAGGTGGCTTTCGGACAGATTCCCACTTTCGGTCCATTTGTATTAACCATGGGAATTGTCACCTTCTCATTCAGCACTATTTTAGGTTGGAGCTATTTAGGTGAGAAAGCATTAGAGTACATATTTGGTCGCAAGGCGCGTTACGTTTATCGCGTACTGTGGATTACGGCCACCTTTATTGGGTCAATCACAGCTATTAACTTGGTATGGAACTTAGGTGATACGTTTAACGCACTCATGGCTTTTCCTAATATTCTATCCGTCTTGCTGCTCACGGGGGTAGTCGTAAAAGAAACACGCCACTACCTTTGGGAAAAGAGGTTGGATGAGGAATGGAAAGAAGAATAGTATTTCGACAAACTGCAATTTGACAACTTCTCCCCCTAACCTCCTCCCCGACCAGGGAGAAGAGATTAGGGGGAGAAGACTACCTATCATTTCGTATCCGTTTACATCTCACAAGCGCTGCTACTGCCGTTGAGCTCTACCTTTTCGTCCTTCTTGAGTTGACGAGCGGTATAGCCAAACTTTTCGAAGGCCTTTAGAAGCTTTTCAACCGTAGTCTTATCGGCATCGTACTTGATCGTGACCGTTTGGTCAGGCACACTCGTTATGATGTCCTTCACACCACGCTCAAAGCGAAGGTTCTTCTTAATTTTCTTCTCACAGTTCTCGCAATGCATTTGCGGTTGAGTGGTTACAACCACCGTCTTAATGTCCTTAGCCAAAGCCACAGTGGTGGCCATTAGGCACATAAAAAGGAATGAAAGTAACTTCTTCATTGTTTCGTAAGCTTTTATGTTAGTTTTTATCTTTTAATTGAAAGTCGCAAAGAGTTGCACACCACGCTCACACTACTCAAAGCCATGGCAGCGCCCGCTATCATCGGATTGAGCATGAAGCCACAAATCGGATAGAGCACTCCTGCAGCAATGGGCACACTCACCACGTTGTAGAAGAAAGCCCAAAAGAGATTTTCGTGAATGGTGCGAATCGTCTGCGATGAGAGCCGTATGGCATCGGGCAAGCGTTGTAGGTCGGAACTCAACAAGGTAATCATAGCCGAATTAATAGCCGTGTCACTCCCCCGCCCCATGGCGATACTCAAATCCGCTTGGGCTAAAGCAGCACTATCGTTAATGCCGTCACCGACCATGGCTACGCGATGACCTTGCTTTTGCAGTTGGCTTACAAACTCGGCTTTGGTCGTAGGCAACATCTGTGCCTTGTAATGGCGCACGCCTACTTCATTAGCTACGGCACGTGCTGACTGCTCGTTATCGCCCGTTAGCATATAGGTGGTGATACCCATTTCGTGCAATGCATGGATAGCTTGCGCTGAAGTAGACTTTATCTCATCACAAATGGCGAGCAAAGCTACCAATTCCGTGTCCTTTGTCATACAGACTAAGGTGTAAGCACGTTCAGCCCATTGAGCGATAAGTTTCTCTTCATTCGGTGTAAAGATACAGTCTTTTTGTTGGATAAGGGTTATGTTGCCAATCGTATAGGTTTCACCTTCTACCTCGCCTTGAATGCCTCCTTGGTCTAACTTCTCAACATGGCAAGCTTTTAGCGTAGGCGAACTGTGCATCGCATCACAGATAGCCTTTGCCAAAGGGTGTTCGGACTCTTGTTCGATAGTTTTCAGTACGGAACGAACGTGAGCAGCATCGCCCTTAAAATATTGATCGGCCACGTAAGGGTGGCCTGTGGTGATTGTACCCGTTTTGTCTAACACCACGGTATCAATGTGGCGCGCTGCCTGCAAGCAACTGGCATCTTTGATTAATATGCCTTGCGAAGCGCCTCGGCCAATACCCACTATAATAGCTGTAGGAGTGGCCAATCCTAACGAACACGGACAAGCGATTACTAACACTGATACCATAGCTACAAGGCCATGCGTCAGTCCGTTTGTGGGCGAGAGTACCAACCACGCTATCAAGCTCAACAAGGCTATACCTATAATAGTAGGCACAAATACGGCTGCTATGCTATCGACCAAATGTTGTATAGGTACTTTGCTACCTTGTGCGTCTTGCACCATGCTGATGATTTGTCCCAACAACGTGTCGCCTTTAATGCGCTGCGCCCGATAGTGTAAAGTGCCATTTTGATTAATCGTACCTGCTGTGAGTGACAAGCCTTGGCTCTTTTGCACCGCTATGGGTTCGCCCGTTATCATACTTTCGTCTACATTGGAACTTCCACTTACCACTATTCCATCAGCGGCAATGCGTTCACCGGGGCGAGCCAATAGCACATCACCTACCTTTATATCGTCAATGGCTTTAACGTATTGCGTGCCATTCGGAAAGATGACCGTAACTTGTTTAGGCTGCAAACCTATCAGACTCTTTATGGCTTTTGTGGTGCGTCCCTTAGCACGTGCTTCGAGCAGGCGACCTAACAAGATGAAAGCGGTGATGACGCCTACACTATCAAAATAAAGTTGCGGCTGCATGCCATGTGCTGTAAAAAGTTGCGGGAAGAAGAGGTTTACACAACTATATAGGTATGATACGGTGATGCTGAGTGCCACCAACGTATCCATATTAGACGTGCCATGCTTGAGCAACTTAAAGGCTGAACGATAGAAGAGGCGACCGTACTTATATAAAGAGAATGATGCTAAGAAGAAGAGAGCTATCTCTTGTCCCGCGAACAAATGTGGCACTAAACTCAATATTAATAAAGGCACAGCCACGGCTAAAGCGCCCCAAGCCATACGTTTGAGTTCGTCATACCCTTCAGTTCGCGCTGCAGCCTCAGCCGAAGAAGAGGATTGTGAGGAAGAAGCCTCTGTTATCTCCTCATTTATCAACAGTTCAAAGCCCATACGACTGACGGCTTCTGCTAAATCAGTAGGCGAACAGACCGTCTCGTCATAGCTAATTTTTGCCGTATTGGTGGCTAAGTTGACGTTTACTTCATTTACGCCCTCCACACCATGCAGTGCCTTGTCTACATGAGCAGAACATGAGGCGCAACTCATGCCACGAACGGGATATTTTTTGGTTGTCATATTTTATTCTCGTTTTGGTTTGTAGTTTAGAGGTTATGAGGTTATAAAGTTGCATTATGTTGAGAATCCACCTAAATAATTTCATAACCTTTCGGCATTTATAAAATTGTGCTATAAAAAGGCGACAATTTGCACATTCGCACATTTACACATTTGCACATTTCCTCCGCATTTGCCTACTTATTATCAATAGTTCACACGTACACCTGCATACACCATGGCACCATGTACGGGGCCCCACACTTGTGTGGCATCAAAGCGTTCACTCCAAGGGTTTTCGGCATGCAATATAGGATTCTTCTGCTTATAATTGGTCAAGTTTTCACCACCCACATACACACTGCAATGACGGAACCAGCGCGTCACTTGAGCATTCAACTGGCCATAGGGTGAGAAGTGGGTAGGAGCACCAGCCTCGCCATTATTGATTAAGCGGCCTCCGCCATTGAGTTGGGCCGTAAGGTCGAACTGCCAAAGTTCAAGCGGTGTCTTATAAGAAGCCGTAAGCAGGCCTTTGTATCGATTAGTCAAGGGTTTTTCTTGCAAGCGACCGTCCGTAAACTGTCGAACAAAGTTATAACGATAGGCTGCCGTGAGCGTCATGCCACGGAACAAGGGATAAGAGGCATCAACTTGCACGGTATGTGAATAAGAACGTTTGCCATTCAGGTTGCGTAAATAGATGTGTGCAGCATCTGCGTCATAGTCTACTACTGTTTGTTCCTTGAAGTCGGTGAAGTAATAGTCGGCATTGATGTCGAGTATATGACCGCCCACGCGCAACTTCAAGTTGGTACTTAGCCCATAGTTCCACGCTGCCTCTTGGTTTAACTTATCAATCGTTAACGTGCGGTTGCTGGCCATTAAGTAGTTATATTCGCCCAAAGCATGCACCGTACGATAGCCCTTACCCGCCGAGAGTCGCAAGTTGAACACATGATTGGGCGCATACTTTAGGTGGAAACGTGGGGTAACAAACGTGCCGTACTGCGAACTGTGGTCGGCACGGAGTCCTGCCATTATCACCCATTGGTCGTGCCAATTAAAAGTGTATTGAGCATAAGCACCGGGGGTCGTTTCCTTTTCGTTCCATTGTTGCAAAGGCGCATTAACATCATGTGTCAATCGATAGCGTTGCTTATAATAGTCATGGTTCAGGCTCAAGCCAGCCGAAATACTGTGTTGCTCAGTAAAATTCGTTTCGAAGAGCAACGAAGCATACCCCGTCTTTTGCGTTACATCATATACACGATGCCCATACGTAGCATCAGCGTCATGATACGTGCCCGAAAGGATGAGTGCCAAGTTCGTTCCTTTTTCTTTATTCAATATGAAAGCATTCTTGACGAAGCCATTGAAGCGTGTTGTCTCCATGTCAATGCCATAACGTTCTCCTTCGACATTATGTGCAGTATGGTTGGTCTGTCCGCCCTCACGCTTCTCCGTCAGTCCACTGATAGCAGCTTGAAAGATGTAACGATCGCTCACCCAAGCCCAACGGTTCATCACGTTGCCTTGACGCACTTTGGGCTTATCTAAGAATCCATCGTTATTTTCGTCATGATGACCAAAGTTATCTTCATAATGCGCCAAAATACCTGTACTCAGTTTCTTCGACTTATCAAGATGAATGTTGCCGTCAACGTTTGCCTCAATGCGGCTCTTTGAGTCTGCAAAAAGGTTTACCTCAACAGAAGGATCGGCCTGTGGCTTTTTATATTCCACATTTATCTGTCCCGTGATGCTTTCGTAGCCATTCTTCACCGAAGCACTTCCCTTCGACACTTGAATGCTCTGCATCCAAGGCCCCGGCACATAACCCAGAGCGTAAGGCGAAGCAGCACCGCGCAAGTCGGGCACATTTTCGCTCAACATCTGCACATAAGTGCCAGCCAATCCGAGCAACTTAATCTGCTTTGCTCCCGTGGCGGCATCACTATAGCTCACATCGACCGAGGGATTGGTAGTAAAGCTCTCGCCCAAATTGCAGCAAGCGGCTTTAAACAATTCGGTGCGTGTCATGAGCAGCGAATTTTCGGGGCCACTCATACGTGAAACAGATTTGCGTTTCCCCACCACTTGTGCTTGGTTCAATTCCTTCTCTTGTGGAGCAATCGAATCGGTGTCACTCATCTGCGCTTGTGCAGCATAGGTCAGTGCAAAGGCAGAAGCGGTCAAAAAGTAACGTTTTGTCTTATGCATAGTTTTGTTGTTGTATTTTCTGAATGCAAAGGTACACTGCTCGCAAAGAAAGCGCATTATACAATTTTGTAAATGTGTTGCATCTTATTTTCGGCTCTGTAACGAATCGTGTGGATATACTATAATTTGTCAAACAATTATGCGCCACAAACGCAAGCTAACCTGGGGGCGACGCGTCCCCGCGTCGGCATTTGCTAGTCAAGGCTCGATGCCTTGATTAGCAAATACATGAATATTTCAAGTATTGCCAACTTGGGGCATCGAGCC
>UQHJ01000095.1 GCA_900540885.1 uncultured Prevotella sp. | reverse complement strand
AAAAGGGCTGATACCTCGTGAGAAGTGTCAGCCCTAATTTATTTTGTTTGAAAAAGTTTTACCGGACAGCAATAATAGAAATTAGAAAAAATAGGAAATCATGAAGATATTTTGTCATGGCTAACCGTACGCAAAAAGGCTTTACCCATGACTACGATATAGTATATGGTCTTATTGCAAATTGAAGCTTTTAAAATAAGGAAATAATATGTTTCAAATAAATCAAAATAACCTCCATCTGCTTTTGCCTGGTAAAATTTTCTGGCTGGTAGAATATCTACACAATGATTATGGTTTCACTCTGCAAGAGTGTCTTAGCCGTATCTATCGTTCTGAGTTGTACAAGAAGTTATCAACAGAAAGTACAAAATACTGGCATTGGGGACCCGTAGATTTATATAATGAATTGAAGAACGAGTTGTAAAATAGGCGAACAGCTATTTAATTTTTTGCCAAAAATGTGGCTCTGTAACGAATTGTGTGGGTGAACTGCAATTTATCTGCCTAATTGGGGGGCGGGTTTGTAACCCGCGGCAGCAGCATGTTGTAAATATTTTTAGAAGATATTCAAAGCATGCTGCTTGCCGCGGGTTACAAACCCGCCCCCCAATTAGGCAGACAAATTACAATTTAGGAGCTAAATGTTCGCCTCCAAGAGCGCGAAGCGCATTCCTCTTCAACGATTAATGTTGATTATTGTTTAGGTTCGACATGAATGTTGATGAAAGTTTGCGGTCCGAAGAGTGCGCGTAATCTTATTTCGATGTTACGCGTAGCGTGGTGAGCAACGTGAAGGGGTGTTTCACCGTCCATGCGCACATGCACGTCAATTGCACGATTAGCACCAATGCGGCGTGTACGCAAATTGTGAGGATCGGACACGTTAGGTTCTTCAAGTATAGCGTGTTTGATGAGTTCTTCATCAGAGGCTGGTAATGATTTTTCGAGCAATTCTTGAATGCCAGGCACAAAGAGTTTAAAAGCCACCCGAATGATAAACACGCTCACGATAACAGCCGCTATAGGGTCGAGTACACGCCAATTAGGGCCTAAGAGTATAGCACCTCCGATGCCCAAGGCCGTGCCAATACTCGAAAGGGCATCGCTGCGGTGGTGCCATGCATTGGCTACTACTGCTGTAGACTCCACACGACGTCCTACTCGTGCGGTCCATTGATAAAGCACTTCCTTCACAACGATTGACAGGAGTGCAGCCACAAATGCTATCATGCCAGGTTGCTCCAACACTTGACCACGACACACGTCGATAATCTTCTCTGCGCCTGACCATAATATGCCAACCCCCACGCATGCCAACATCAGACCGATAAATACGGAAGCTAACGTTTCGTACTTGCCATGCCCGAAGTCATGGTCGGCATCGCAGGGTTTGCTCGATATACGCACAAACAGTATCACGACAACATCGGTCACAAAATCAGATAGCGAGTGTACAGCATCGGCCAGCATAGCTGCCGAACCACCCAATATACCCGCTACGAATTTAAAGAGCAATAATAGAAAGTTACACACACTTCCCCCTATCGTCACACGATAGATAGCACGTGCTCTCCCTTCAGAATTTGGTCGTTTATCTTCCATGATTCTTAAAAATCTTTATTCACACCGCAAAATTACACTAATTATAAGCATATTGGTAGCGTTTATTGCATTATTTTGCTTTACTTTGTGCTTTGAATAAGCGAACATTTTAACACCCTAATTATACATCAAACATTAAACATTTGCACCATGTACAAGAATCTACCACAAACGTTGCCTGTCGCAGGTATTCAAAAAGAGACAAAACGCTATATTGTTCAACGAGATGACCGTCCTTATTACGTTAAGCAATTACCCTTTCAGTATGACAAAGAAGCTCCCGAAACGCTTGCTTGTATTGTTAGATTAGATGAACAGACGAATGAAATAATTGAAATCAAACAAGATTATAGACCATATCTACATGCTTTTTATAAAATAGGACAAACCTATACATTTACAATCAAGGCCGACCGCATGGCTTCGGGCAACTATTACGAGGTGAATGATGACTTGGGCTTCTTCTCACGCATCTATCACGTTCATACACGCCAACCGCTCAAACCTGGGCAATTGGTACGTTGTTCCGTGCGCTCTATTGAGGGTTGCGCCCTTCGTCTCGACTTCGTTGAAGTGCAACCCGAAGTAGAGGAATTTAACAAGTTACGCCAAGAGTTAGAGGCGAAAGCACAAGAATTAGGACTTGAAGACAATGGCCTCATCGACCTCCTTTTAGGCATTGCCCCTAACGATTATTTTGAAGTGTTAGCTGACGGGTGGCTACTTAATAAATGTGCAAATGTGCAAATGTGCGAATGTGAGAATGAAAATAATGCACTTAATAATGAAGATGAAAACGTATCAAACGAAACATCATCTTCATTTGCACATTCTCCCATTTGCACATCTGCACATTCGGCATCAGACGAATGTGAGAATGAAAATAATGCGCTAAATAATGAAGATGAAAACGCATCAGGCGAAACATCATCATCATTTGCACATTCTCACATTTGCACATCTGCACATTCGTCGTTAGACGCATCATTTGCACATTCTCATATTTGCACATCTGTACATTCGTCGTTAGACGCAGCATTTGCACATTCTCACATTTGCACATCTGTACATTTACTTCGCGCCTTGTGTCTGTTTGCGCTTGAGGACTCTCCCATGTTGCGCAACCTTACGCCAACCGACCAACTGCGTATCGAAAATAGGTTAACAATCATGGTGAACCATGCTGATGTTATGAGTCAAGCACTGGACACTATCGCACGCGGTAAAGCAAACCAATTAGTAGAAGATACGTTTACAAAGCTCAAGACTTCGGGCAACCTCTACAATGCAGCAGAGCGTCTTCTCTTGTTGGACTTTGTCCTAATGCTCACACCTACGCTATTTGATAAGTATGTGGAACTCATCTTTGAGGTAATTACACTCGACACAAATATTCGACTTCGCACAGAGCGTCCCTACACGACCCTCTTTATTCGTATCTTAGAGCACTACATTCGCCACAACCGTCAACAGACGGATAGTGTAGAGTCAATGGAAGGGGACGAAGCCACCCAAACGTTGGTCAACAACCTCATCAAGGCCTTGGCTATGCAACAGCTCTTAGCTGATGGTTTAGAGAAAGCTCCTTTTGATAGTAATCTCAATCGTGCCAGCCTATACCGTTTCGTTACCTATTGCCCTGGTTGTGACATTCCGCTTTGTTTCAATAAAGCATACGACTGTCTCACGGCCGACGAACGCCACCCCTTAGAGTTTACGTGGAATGACGTCAACAATCCTTATTTCATTATGCGCCGCGTGTGTGACGTGACGACAATAACCTCTTTACCCACTACGCGCCACTTCTTGACTGACTACGTTGACCTCGAGCTGGGCGACACCATTCGCCTCTCGCCAGCCCACAAGGCACTGACCTGTAAAGATCAACTGCCCGACCACCTGTTGCCTTGGCACAACATCGAAGTGATGAGCAACTATGGCGTGAGCCACATGCAGGTGCAGGATAAGGAGAGCCTACGCCCCGATGAGCAATTGTGGCTCAACTTAGAACGCCACCTATTCGCCCCTGATGAGGTGATGCGCAACGTGTCTGCCACGTCAGCAGCGCATCGTATGAACAAGCGTGTACCCGATGTTGACGATATTGTTACCATACGCATTGACCACGAGACGGACCAACTCGGCGTCTTCCACTGCGTGATTGAAGACAACCACTTTATGGGAGAAGGTCTCATCGACTCGGAGAACTATAACATCGTGCCTTACCGCTCACATGCCACGTTGAACTGCTTCCGCAACGACAAAGGCCAACAACTCTTACTGCAAGCTCGCGTCAAGGAAGTGGACGATAATGATACGCTCTACTTCGAACTGCGCACTCCCTTGACCGATGCGCTGAGCGATGAGTTTATATATGACTACGAAGAGGTGTTTACAGCTGTAATTACCAATTACGACCAAAAGCGCAATACTTATGCTTGTGTGAGCGACTACGGTTTGACATTCTCGTTTATGGGAACTGACATTGACGAGCCATTGAGCAATGGTACTTTTGTCAACCTCATACTGCAAGAGCGCAAACGTGGGGTAGGCATTCACTACGCTCGCTTTGTTGGGGTAAACGAACAAGTGAAGTTCGACACGCCTCATGCCTTGCAAAACCTCATGGTGTGGTATGCTTGTGGTGAAGATAATGTTTGGATTCCCCCTACGCTGACACAGACGGAGGAGAAGAGCGACGATGCACTCGACGACGCAGACGAAATGATTGGTGCCCCCTACGTGGAGGAATTGATGCGACTCACCGACCGTATAGCCGTAGTACTCGACGATTATCGACAAGCTTACAACTACTTAGGCTTTACGCGACTATTGGCTTTGGCCTTAGCTGATAAGGCACAGGCTGACTACTATAGTAAGCGTATGAAGCTCATCTTGATGCTGAAGCACTTCGAGACGAATGGTGCGATTGAGCTGATAGGAGAGTACGAGAAGATGGGCGACAACTTAAACCATTATCAAGGCCTTAGCAAGCAGTATCATCGTTTACTCTGCGTAAGTTATCTACAACAGAGCGAACACAACGAAGAGTTGTGGCAATTGGTTCAGACGGCCAAGGATCCACTCTTGTGTAAGTTGGCTAAACTCGTGCTGACGTACAACCTATCGGGTGACTTTAAGTTGCAACAGACGCAGATTGTGCTGCATAAGAAAATACGTGAGCTGCTGAACATAAAGGAGCGCGAAACGGACCTCGTTAGCTTTGGTGAGGAAGGACAAGAAGCGGAATTTAAGACGAGCATCGTCTATCCCGCTAACAACCACATGCGTGAGGACATTGAACGCCAAACGTGGGTTATCCTTCATACCATTTGTGGCTTCTTAAATAGCCGTTTGGGCGGAAAACTCTACCTCGGTGTTAACAACGAGGGTATGGGCGTGGGCTTACAAAGCGACGCACAACACCGCTACTTCCGTGGTGGCAACTTTCACGATCGCTACGAACGTTACATTCAAGACAATGTGGCTTTCAAGGTAGCTAAGGAAGCGCTCTCGCTTTTGAGCTTTGAATGGCCCAACGCTGCGGGACGCGATGTGCTCTGCATTACAATCTTGCCCAGTGAGAAGTTAGTAAAACTTGATGGTCAGTATTGGGTGCGCTTTGGTTCTGAAACGCGTGAACTCGTGGGTGAAATGGCTCGCAACTACAACGTGCAGCGTCAGGCGGAACGCCAAGCAGCTATGGCAACTGCCGTTACACCGGTAGCTTCACTGATTGACAATGATACGCTAACGATTCTAAATGCTACCGTCAAGGCGGAAGAGAAGGTGGTTGAACAGCCTAAGGAATCGAAAGCAACCACTGCAATGCCTAACGCAGAGAAGTGTCCCACACGATCTCCTATTCATACAACGGTGCAACATCACGACGACGATGCGTATGCCGTGGCTTATGTCAACTTCATCGATCACCGCACCTATTCTCATACAAGTGAGATGTACTATGGCCAAGCGCGACTGACGATTCCCGTTTACCATGGTTCGGAGAATGATTATCTTGTTGTTGTCAATACAGACGGAACGATGATGCGCGTGCCTTTGCAGCACATTTTGGAACAGGACGAGCGCAAGCCCTATTCGCTTTACGTTTCGGACGACGTTGACATTCTCTTTGCTGCCGTAGCGAAAGAAGACGACTTGCTCTACTCCGATCGTTTCAGCGCAAAGAAGAATCGCGTAGTCTCACGCTGCGATACGATTCTTAACCTCACTGAATGTGATTCGCTGAACGCTCGTGGTGCTTCTCTCGTTATGAACACGCAAGCGCAAATTCGTCAATGTGCAATTATCCCGCACAGTCAGGCCAATAGCTTTAAGAAGATTACCGACTTAACAGAAAAGCAGATCGGCTCTGACCTTTTAACGAAAAGCTACGAGAAGATGCGCCTCCTCATTGAACGCGAAGGCATAACGCTGAATTAACATTAAGCCCCAAACGATAAACAATAATTGATTAGGCGCTTCGCGCGCTGGGTTGAACATTAATTATCATTAATTGCCCGTTAATGATATCATTAATTATTTCGCTAAGTCGTAGTAATAGAAAAAATATCGACTTAATTAATGAAAAGAATTAACGAAATAATTAATGGTCAATTAATGATAATTAATGTTTTCTTCTAACGCGCGAAGCGTGCCTTAACCTATTACACGTTTAACGTAATTACCGTCCCCTCCCGAATTATATGTTACTCCCTGTTTTAGCCGCTGCTGCCGCAGCAGCGCAACCAGTTCATGTTGACAAACCGAATATTATCGTTATCGTAGCCGACGACCTTGGCTACGGCGACCTTTCATGCTATGGTGCCACTCGTGTTCACACCCCCGCCGTCGATAGCCTTGCAGCCCGTGGTGTACGCATGACCAATATGCACGCCTGTGCTTCCACCTCCACTCCCTCGCGTTATGCCCTATTAACGGGGCAATACCCCTTTCGCCGTCCAGGCACTGATGTGGCAGCTGGCAATGCAGGCATGATTATCAAACCCGAACAAACCACCGTGGCCGACCTCATGCACCGTGCAGGCTACTTTACGGCAGCTATTGGCAAGTGGCATTTAGGGCTGGGGCGCCAAACGGCACAACAAGACTGGAATGGGACAATCGACCAAACACCGCGCGACCTCGGCTTTGACTACCATTACATCATGGCCGCCACGGCCGACCGCGTGCCGTGCGTATATATAGAAGACGGCCGCGTAGCCAACTACGACCCCTCAGCTCCCATTAGCGTAAGCTATCGTCAAAACTTTGTCGGTGAACCTACGGGGCGCAATAATCCTGAGTTGCTCACCAAGTTGAAGCCCAGTCACGGCCACGATATGAGCATCGTCAATGGCATCTCGCGCATTGGTTATATGAAGGGCGGTGGGCGCGCCTTGTGGCAAGACGAATCGATAGCCGATAGCATCGTGAGTCATGCCATCGGGTTTATCGACTCTCACCGCTCAGCCCCCTTCTTTATGTATCTGTGTACGAATGACGTCCACGTGCCACGTATGCCGAACGAGCGTTTCCGTGGCAAGAGCCCTATGGGACTGCGTGGTGAGGCCATTCTTCAGTTCGATTGGACGGTAGCGCAAATCACCAAAGCCCTACGCGAACGTGGGTTGGATGAGAATACGCTCCTTATCATAACGAGTGACAATGGTCCCGTGTTAGACGACGGTTATGCCGACCGTGCTGAAGAACTCTGTGGCTCTCACCGTCCAGGTGGTCCCTTCCGTGGAGCCAAATACAGTGCCTTCGAAGCAGGCTCGGCCGTACCCTTTATAGTCTACTGGCCTAAAGGGGCGAAGCAGGGCGAGGAGAACAATGCCTTAGGTTCGCTCATCGACATTCCCGCTACTTTAGCAACCTTGGTAGGTACGAAGCTACAGAAGGACGATGCTCCCGACAGTCAGGACCACCTCTCTACATGGTTAGGACGTGACCAAAAGCCACGCGAATATGCCGTGAGCATGGCCAGCAATCGCAGTCTGACTTTACGTACACAACAATACAAGTACATCTCTCCCTCTGACGGTGGTCCCATGATTACGTGGGGGCCGAAGATAGAAACGGGCTATCGCCCCATGCCTCAACTTTACGATCTCTCAAAGAGCGAGTACGAGCAGACGGACCTTTCGAAGTCCAATCCCAAACTCCTCCAACGCCTCCAGCGTCTATTGGGCGTTGTGCGTAGTGGAGAGTAGATTTTCTTTTCAGAATTACAGCAAGTAGCGCGTCCTCACCTGGGGGCGACGCGTCCCCGCGTCGGCATTGCCAACTTGGGGCTCGATGCCCCAAGTTGGCAATAC
>UQHJ01000094.1 GCA_900540885.1 uncultured Prevotella sp. | reverse complement strand
GGCTTGCATAAACGATTGATAATTAAAAGCATTCTCAATATATCACATTGTCGCTGAAGCGCAAGGGCGTAGCCAGTATGTTTCAAATTGTGCCTTGGCACAATTTGAGTAGTATGTAAAAAATAAGTATGTTAAATTGTATGTTATGTATGTTCTCGCGCTAAGCGACTATAAGCAAAGATAGTTCAAAGCCTGCTGCTGCCGCGGGTTAAAAACCCGCCCCCCAATTAACCCGTCCCCCAATTAGGCAGATAAATTACAGTTTTTTTAATAATTAGTGTTTCGTTCCGCTATCTGCTAATTATTAATGTGTAACTTTGTCTGCAAAATAACAATTCTACTCGTTTTTTTTGACTATGAAATCAAAATACAACAAAAAGCGCTGCGCCACACTCGTTATGGCACTGCCATTAGCAGTTGCAGGCATTACGTTTGGAACAGAAGGAGCGCAAGCCTTGCCTTTGGCTTCAGCACTCGTTAGCTCAGCGCAAGCAGCAACCGACGTTGCGATTAAGAGCGTAACGAAGCTCAACCCCACTACAGTTGAAGTAAACTATGCCAATGGTAAGCAATTGACCATTGACTTCTATGGCGATAATATTTTCCGCCTCTTCCGTGATGACAACGGAGGCGTAATTCGTGACCCACAAGCCACTCCCGCAGCCAAGATATTGGTAGATAATGCACGCCGTTCAGTCATGGCCGTTGACATTCGTCCTGAGGCAGACGGCTATGTAGTAGCCACCTCACGCGTAGCCATTCGTTTGAGTAAGAACGATGGCTTATTGTCAATCGTCGACACCAAGACGGGCGACACCGTAGTAGAAAGCGTGGCCCCCGTATCATTTGATAAGGGTGCAACAACGCTCGTATTGAAAACGCAAGGCAATGAGTACTTCTATGGTGGTGGCGTGCAGAACGGACGCTTCAGCCATAAGGGTAAGAGCATTGCAATCGAAAACACCAATAACTGGGTAGACGGTGGCGTGGCTTCGCCCACACCTTTCTATTGGAGTACAGCAGGCTATGGTGTGATGTGGAACACCTTCAAGCCTGGCCGTTACGACTTTGGCACAACAGAAGAAGGTAAAGTTATCTTGACTCACCAAGAGGACTACCTCGACGCGTTCGTAATGGTAGACCAACAACCCGTCGACCTCTTAAACGACTTCTACCAGCTGACGGGTAACCCCGTACTCTTGCCTAAGTTCGGCTTCTACGAAGGTCACCTCAATGCCTACAACCGCGACTTTTGGACACCAGCTGAAAATGGATTCATGCTCTACGAGGACGGCAAGCGTTACAACGAGAGCCAAAAGGACAATGGTGGCGTAAAGGAAAGCCTCAATGGTGAGAAGAATAACTATCAGTTCTCAGCCCGTGCAGCCATCGATCGTTACTTCAAGAACGATATGCCCTTAGGTTGGTTCTTGCCCAACGATGGTTACGGTGCAGGCTATGGTCAAACCAACTCATTGGACGGCAACATCCAAAACCTCAAAGAGTTTGGCGACTATGCGCGTTCGAAGGGTGTAGAGATCGGTCTTTGGACACAAAGCGACCTTCACCCCAAAGAAGGCATTGAACCCCTCTTGCAGCGCGACATCGTAAAGGAAGTGCGCGATGCAGGTGTACGCGTACTCAAGACCGACGTGGCTTGGGTAGGCTACGGCTATTCATTCGGCTTGAATGGTGTGGCAGATGTCGCCCAAGTAATGCCTTATTATGGGTCAAATGCACGTCCGTTCATCATCTCATTGGACGGCTGGGCTGGCACACAACGTTATGCTGGCATTTGGAGTGGCGACCAAACAGGTGGCGACTGGGAGTACATTCGTTTCCACATTCCGACCTTCATCGGTTCTGGCCTTTCAGGTCAGCCTAACATTACTTCCGACGTTGACGGTATCTTCGGTGGTAAGAACGTACCCGTCAATGTACGTGAGTTCCAATGGAAGACGTTTACCCCCATGGAATTGAACATGGACGGTTGGGGCGCAAATCCCAAGTATCCTGAAGTGTTGGGCGAACCCGCTACCAGCATCAACCGCTCTTACCTCAAACTCAAGAGCGAACTCATGCCCTACACCTATACCATTGCGCGTCAGGCCGTAGACGGCAAACCTATGATTCGTGCCATGTTCTTAGACTATCCCAACGACTACACCTTGGGTAGCGACACGCAGTATCAGTTTATGTATGGTCCGTCGTTCCTCGTAGCTCCTATCTATAAGGACACGAAGATGGACAAGGAAGGCAATGATATACGCAATGGCATCTACTTGCCCGAAGGCCGTTGGGTAGACTATTACAATGGCGACGTATACGAAGGCGGCCGCATTATCAATAATTACGATGCGCCACTCTGGAAGTTGCCCGTATTTGTCAAGGCCGATGCCATAATCCCAATGGCTAACCCCAACAATAATCCTTCACAAATTCGTAAAGATTATCGCGCTTACGAAATCTATGCTACCGCCAATGGCAATGCAGCCTTCAGTCAATACGATGACGACGGCACGACACAAGCCTACTTAGGCGGTAAGTGCACCCGTACGGAAGTGTCAACCTATGCCAATGGTAAGGGCAAGTTGATTGTTACGATCAACCCCACTTACGGCACCTTCGACGGATTCGAGGCTAATAAGGAGACAGAATTGCGTATCAACGTAAGCAAAGCTCCTAAGGCTGTAGCAGCAAAGGTGGGCAAGAAGAGCGTGAAGTTGACACAGGTCAACACATTGGCCGACTTCGAAAAGGGTACAGACGTCTACTTCTACAACGCACAGCCCAACCTCAACCGCTTCTCAACTCCAGGTTCAGAAGCTGCGAAGAAGGAGATAACGAAGAATGCACAATTGCTCGTTAAGGTAGGTAAGACCGATGTGGCAGCCAACTTGGTTGAAGTGACCGTTAATGGTTTCGAATTTACTCCTGCTGACCGCATGCGTACGCACAGCGGTGCTTTATCAGCTCCAAAGGTGAACTTCACAGAGGCTGGCACGGGCGTGTTTAGCTTAACTCCTTCATGGAACAAGCAAGAGAATGCCGACTTCTACGAAATTGAATACAACGGCATGCTCTATTCTACGATTCGCGATACAGAGTTTACGATTGATGGCTTGCAACCCGAAACGGACTATGCCTTCAAGGTACGTGCCGTTAATAAGGACGGTTACTCAGACTGGGCTTCAGCTTCAGCTACGACGAAGAGCAACCCCTTGGAATTTGCTATTAAGGGCATCAAGGCTCAAAACTCTGCTGAGGATCAACCCGGACAGGGCGTTGACAAGCTATTCGACTTCGACGAGAAGAGTCCTTGGCACACGAAGTGGGGCAAGGGCGAAGGCGTACCTGCCGACGTTACGATCGACCTCCGTTCGGTCAACAAGTTGGATCGCTTAGAATACATTCCACGTGAAGATGCTGGCAACGGTACGTTATTGGCAGGTTCGTTCTCTTACAGTTCTGACCGTCAGAACTGGAGTGCTCCCGTTAAGTTTGAGTGGGCACAGAATGCTGACCACAAGACGTTCACCTTCGAGGGCAATCCCGAGGCACGTTACGTGAAGATGCACCTCGACAAGGCCGTAGGCAACTTTGCCTCAGGTAGTCAAATGTACATCTTCAAGGTAGCAGGTTCGGAGAGTTTCTACCAAGGCGATATCAACCACGATAAGCGCATTGACGAGAACGACTTGACCTCTTACATGAACTATACTGGCCTTCGTAAGGGCGATAGCGACTTCGACTACGTAAGCGCTGGCGACATCAACAAGAATGGCTTGATTGACGCTTACGACATCTCATGTGTAACGACTGAGTTAGACGGGGGCGTTCGCAACTCTAATGATAAGGTAGCCGGTTCGTTGGTACTCACACCGAACAAGAAGACCTTCGCTGCTGGCGACATGGTCGAAATCACCGTTAGAGGTAAGGGCCTCCACTACGTGAATGGTCTTAGCTTCGCGTTGCCTTATAACACGAGCGAGTTAGAATATGTAGGCACAGAGTTGCTCAACATGAAGGATATGGTGAACTTGACGTATGACCGTTTACACACGAACGGTCAGAAGGAATTGTTCCCCACATTTGTCAACCGTGGCAACAACTTCTTGCTTGACGAAGGCGATCACAACCTCTTCGTTATTAAGTTTAAGGCCAAGAAGGCGGGTAAGTTCAATCTCAAGGCGAAGGATGGCCTTTTGGTTGACCGCAACTTGGGTACCGTAGCTTTCTAAACTTTTTCAATTTATCTGCCTAATTGGGGGGCGGGTCCTCACCTGGGGGCGACGCGTCCCCGCGTCGGCATTTGTTAGTCAAGGTTTGATGCCTTGACTAACAAATACACGAATGGCTCAGTAACGATTCGTGTGGGTATATGCTGCAATTTGTCATAAAAGCATTTTACCCACACAATTCGTTACTGAGCCATAATAGTTTTTGAGGAAATAAGCTAACCGCTACCCACACGAATCAACATAGACCCGATATTCATGTATTTGCAAGTCAAGGCATCGAGCCTTGACTTACAAATGCCGACGCGGGGACGCGTCGCCCCCAGGTTAGCTTGCGCTCGTGGCGCATAACTGTTTGCAGTTTGAAAGCCTCTATGAAATGTTTTAGAATGCCCTAAATAGGCATTGGGCTTACGTATATTTTACCTACTATGTTTCTTGCCTTCATGTTTCATTTTTATGCTTCAATTTATTGATTATCAATACTTTCGAAGACTGAAACATACGACTTCTATGTTTCATTTTTAGTTTCAATGTTTCATTCTAAAAACACTGAGGGAGAAAAACAAAAACACTGAGGGAGCGATTCAAAAACACTGTGGAAGCGTGAAAGCGCTCCCTCAGTGTTTTGAAGAATGAAACATGAAACTAAAAATGAAACATAAAAGTCGTATGTTTCATTTTTTGAAATGATTGATATTCAATAAGTTGAAACATAAAAATGAAACATGAAAGATAAAACAAAGGTTATGAAAACGTATAGAGATATGTGAGATAAACTGCAATTTGTCTGCCTAATTTGGGGGGGACGCGTCCCCGCGTCGGCATTTGCTAGTCAAGGTTCGATGCCTTGACTAGCAAATACACGAATGGCTCTGTAACGAATCGTGTGGGTACACTGCAATTTGTCGCTAAGCGACTATAAGTAGATGTTCAAAGCATGCTGCTGCCGCGGGTTACAAACCCGCCCCCCAATTAGGAAACATACAGGCCTTGCCATTCATGATATAGTTTTTTCACTATGTTACAATGACAGAATTTTTCCATTCAACCACTCTATATAAAAAAGCAACAAACAAAACGCTACACAAATAACAAACATACGGCCATGACAAATTTTATGCAGTCCACCGCAATGTTTATTAAAAAAATATATAACGTTTGAAAAATATTTGTACATTTGTGGGCAAAGCGCTTCAAACTTTTTAGATTGATGCGCTTTTATTATTCATCAACGCAAAACCGACCACTATTATGGACACGCCTAATACATCAACCACGAGCAAACCCCTCACCCCGCAAGAGCAAAAGGATGAGGAGATGATTCAAGCCGCCTTTCGACATCTGCTCGACACCTACTTGGCTTCCAACCACCGTCGCAAGGTGGACATTATAACCAAGGCCTTCAACTTTGCAAAAGAGGCCCATAAAGGCGTGCGTCGTCGTTCTGGCGAACCTTATATCCTCCACCCCATTGCTGTGGCTCAAATTGCGTGTGGCGAGATAGGATTGGGGTCAACCTCTATCTGCGCTGCCCTGTTGCACGACGTTGAGGAGGACACTGACTATACGAACGAAGACCTTTGCAACCTCTTCGGCCCTAAGATAGCCAACATTGTAGAAGGCGTAACAAAGATTTCGGGCGGCATCTTTGGCGACCGTGCCTCGCTACAGGCCGAAACGTTTAAGAAATTGCTGCTCATGATGAGCGACGACATACGCGTTATCCTCATCAAGATATCTGACCGCCTACACAACATGCGCACGCTCTCAAGCATGTTGCCCTCGAAGCAATACAAGATAGCAGGCGAGACGCTCTACATCTTTGCCCCCATTGCCGATCGTTTGGGACTGAACAAGATTAAGACCGAACTTGAGAACCTCAGCTTTAAGTACGAACACCCTGACGACTATGCCGCCATTCAACGCAAGTTGGAAGAAAGCCACGTAGAACGCGACGACATTATAGACAAGTTCACACCCGCTATCTGTCAGAAACTTGACGAGATGGGTGTGAAGTACACGCTCAAGGCCCGCATCAAGAGCCCATATTCTATATGGTGTAAGATGCAGAAGAAGCACATACCCTTTGAGGAAGTGTTCGACATCTTGGCCATACGTATCGTCTTTACCCCAGCCGACCGCGCCCACGAGAAGGACGAATGCTTCCGCATCTACTCCGTCTTGACCGAGATATACAAGCCCCACCCCACACGTTTCCGCGATTGGTTGTCCAACCCCAAGACAAATGGTTATCAAGCCCTTCACAACACGTTCATGTCGAAACAAGGCAAGTGGATAGAAGTACAGATACGCTCCGACCGCATGGACGATATAGCCGAAGTAGGCTTTGCTGCCCATTGGAAATATAAGGACAAGGACGCTGAGTATGACGAGAACGAATTAGACAAGTGGCTCAACTCTATTAAAGAGATTTTAGACGACCCACAGCCCGACACACTCGACCTTCTTGACAACATTAAGCTCAACCTCTACGCCTCTGAGATTATGGTCTTCACCCCCAAGGGTGAACTCAAGACGATGCCTAAAGGCGCTACGGCCTTAGACTTTGCCTACTCCATTCACTCCTTCTTAGGTTCTCACTGCTTTGGCGCCAAGGTCAACCACCGACTTGTGCCGCTGAGCTACGTGCTCAAGAGTGGCGACCAAGTAGAAGTGCTCACCTCACGCAATCAACACGTGCAGCCAGAGTGGTTAGGATTTGCCACCACGGCTAAGGCACGTGCGAAGATACAAGCCTACTTACGTCGCGATAGCCGCGAGAAGCAAAAACGCGGTGAAGAAATGCTGCGCAACTTCGTAGCAACTCACGACATGGAATATACAAGTGGACTGATAGACAAGTTGCGTCGTTGCTACAATGTCTTATCGAATGAAGAGTTCCTCTTCAATTTGGGCGACGAGAAGATACAACTCGACGACACCACGCTCAACTTCCTACAGGGTCGCAACACCTCAAAGGGTTGGCGCCGCTTCCTACCCTCATTTATGGAGAAGAAGAGTACGGACGCTACCCACACGCTGACGGCCAGCGAAGTGGACAACGCCAACTGGGCTAAGAACTTGAACCGCAAGGAGATACTCGTGCTCAATGAGGACGTGCTGCGTAAGTGTAGCTTTGAGCAATGTTGTGCCCCCATTCCGGGTGACGACGTCTTGGGCTACATTACCGACGACGGTACTTTGCAACTCCACAAGCGCAGCTGCGATGTGGCCGTAAAGTGTAAGACGCGTTACGGCAACAATATCATTGCCTGCCGTTGGGACACACACAAGGTGATGCTCTTCGATGTAAAGATAGAGGTGCGCGGTGTTGACTCACAGGGAGTACTTTATGCCATAGCCGATGTGTTGCACAAGTTGACACACTTTACCGTGAAGCGCATCACACTCGACACGAACGACGGCATATTCGACGGCCAACTCACCATCTCCGTTTACGACACCAACGACGTTGAAAGCATTTGTAACCAACTCAAACAGATTGAGAACGTAACAGAAGCTGTAAGAGTGTAAGACACATTCATCTATCATAGCGCAAAGCGCGTAACGCAAAAGCATTTTGCGTTACGCGCTTTTTTGATAAATTGCAGTTGGATAAATAATCAACTTCGCCCGCAGGGCCGACGCATTACTCTATGGCATCAATTTGGCAAGGAAAGAACTGTCCCATCCTGCTCTCTTTCTTTTTGCCT
>UQHJ01000093.1 GCA_900540885.1 uncultured Prevotella sp. | reverse complement strand
ACCAAAAGGGCTGATACTTCGTGAGAAGTGACAGCCCTAATTTATTTTGCTTAAAAAAGTTTTACCGGACAGCAATAATTTACAATGCCATTTATAGCGTATCCCGTAGAATAAGCCATGGTATACATGTCTTCATCCTTACACGCATTAACGAAACCGTATATCTCCAGCTTATCAATTAAATTACTTTTTGCCATCATTCCACTTTGAACTCTTCCGTTCGTGTTCAGATAATGTTCTAATGTCATTCTATACAACATGATTCTTATATTTAGTATTTCCTTAAACAATCCATTTCTTCTATCAGTTCAGTGAGTTGTCTATTTGTTTTTTTGAGTTTTCTCACTTCATCACTCAATTTTTGTTCTATATCATCCTTTCTAAGGATAATATTTATGAGCTGCTCTTGTGTAAGTTTCTGCAAACCTGTCAGCTCTGTAACGTTTAAAGCATTCTTCATTTCTAATGATTTTATATAGATTTTATTGACTCTGCAATAAGCCAATCACTTGATGGCTTTGTAACCAATCGTGCATTACTATATGCCATGTCTAATGTGAATATGGTTACAGCACGATACCGTCCAGATGGAGTTTTGGTCATTACCAATGCAATTGAGATTTCATCAGGTTCATTGATGTTCAATGCTAAAGGCAATATCAAATGAACAGAATCATCTGTAGGGTAATACACAGGTATAGCGGTCTTATAATTCCATGCGACTCTTTGCTTGGCTGTTTCAACGGCCATGCTCATCATACTTGAAATAATCGACAATCGCATTGGATTTGCTTCCAAGACATTCCTCAGTTCTTTATAATAATGAGATTTGTCACACTCGTTTAGCTGCGAAGGATCAAGAACATCAAAAGTTCCGAGGCATACTTGACGAAGAAGCTCTATTGGCATTCTTTCTATATTCTCCAGTATGATGTGCTCCCAATTAACATCGACTGGAAGAGATGTATCATAAATCACGTCATCGTAGTTTTGAATATATGATGCTCTTTCTGGGAGCTGCGAAAAGTTTTCCGTCAATCTCCTAGCAGCAATAGTACTACTTCCTGCTACACAGAAATCAATAAAATGCCAAGGTTGCTTGTTGTTCTTATTCTTATCAAAGACCGCATAAATTGGTTTATAGAACTTGTCGACCAACCCTGTATTGAAAGCAGCATATTCATTCGAATAGAGTATTTTATTCTCTCTCATAAGTTTTACAAAAGTCCATTTCAAATACTTGGCAAGAATTGGGTTGGGATAGTTCTCATCCTCAATGCTATACGTCCATCGTTCTGGAAGTGCCATCTTCTTCAATGTCTCAATAGCCCTTTTTAGGTTTATATTTGCCCACTGAGTTAAAGGTATCAATTCATGTTTATTGCTATTAGTGTTCTTTTTTAAATTCGAAACCGAGTTTTGAGTTCCTTTGCCATTACATTTTATTAATGGCAAATGGCTTTGCTCATCTTCACTGATAACAAAGTGTTCACTTAATGATTCAAAAAATGGTTTCAATTTAGCGAACCCATAATCTTTAATGTCAATACCACTTGCGATAAGTTTCAAACCAATAGTAGACATCGGGGTCCAACCGTCTTTTCTCATGTTCAAAGAAACAATCTCTTTGATTTTTGAAATACTTTCAGTATTCATATGATTCTATCAATTAAAGTTTAACATCAATTTGTTTTGTCGATGCAAAATTACGTATAAGAAAAGATGGGCAGAAGAAACAAACTGTTAGTTTCTACCACCCATCAATAATTAACAGAATATAGTCAATTTAGATTATACCTGCAATATAATCAAAAAGTTCTTTAAATTCTGGTGGCTTATCGCCCATGTTCATAGTGAATTGATTCGCAAGTATTCCCTCGTGCATGTTCTTTTCTTTTAGAGGATTTATCTTACCTTTTGACCAAAATCTATATGGAATGTATTCAAGATATAGTGTTACATTTGATTCAATGTATCCAGGAATTTTTAGAGGCATAAAATGATCTATGGCATCATACTTACTATTAAATAATTGCCTAAATCTCGATTCCTGAAACATTTCAGGAGTAAATCCAAAGAATTTCAACAAAAAACATACTAATTTCTGCTCTGTTATAGTTAGATAGCTATTCTTTCTACGTTTTACCTTATTAAAATATTCATGTAGAAATTTTGTAATATACCGAACAAATTCTATTTCTCCATATTCTTGTGTATAAATATCAACCTTCTTTACTATTTTGTGAAATCCGACAGTTGTTTCGTTACTATTCTTTATGGAATCCCAAATAAGCTTCTTTGTTATACAAAAATCGGTTGTATGATTATTGCCTCCTTTGAGACCAAAAGATATACTTTCGATGTTTTCAAGTCCTTTAATTTCAGAAATAGTATCTTGTAAAGTAGGTTTTAGTAAGATTGCTAGTCTTCTATTTATGATTTCGCGTATATAAGAACATAAGCCATACAATGCGACCCAGTTAATATGACAATTACACTGGGTTTTCATCTCTTTGTGTAAAGAACATGAAGTCTTGTCACTTACAAAATCTACTATCTTTTGTGCGTGATTTTCTTTCTTGAAAATCTCTACATACTTATCCAATCGTATGCCATCAATAAATATTGATTCTTTTGATATATGTTTTCTTTGTATTTTATCAAAAAAATATATGGCATATTTCCATGTATCTATGGCAAGCACATTTCCTGTTGGATCGGTTGCTTGCACAATATTGTTTTTCATATCCGATGAAAAATCCTCTTGTGAGAAAGATACAGATTGTTCTATTTCTAGTTCTTTTTTCATTTCTTCTTTCTTTTGCTAGCTTCTTCAGTAACATCTATTGCTTCCACCACCCTTATGGACATCGTCTTTCTTTTTATATTAATGGTCTATTAATGAAACATTAATGTTCAAAATCCAAAGCGCGAAGCGCGCCTTAATGTTCATTCCTTTCTCTTCAACAAATTGCAGTTTAATAAAATGAATTTAGGTTTACAAAAAAAAGTTTGCCAGACTCACGTCTGGCAAACTTTCATTATGAAAAGTATCAAACCTTCCTAACTATTATAAGTTAGGGTTCATTTCAGTCCACTTATCAACAGCGGGAACGATGCCGAGTTCTACGATCTCGTCACGCATCTTGCAAAGGTGCTCGTATGACTTAGCGAGAGAAGCCATTTCATCGGGAGTACCTTGGGGTTCAGTGAAGTGAACACCCGTCTTGTCGATAGTAGTAGGCATAGCCATCATTACGTTCTTGAAGCCACACTTGTCGCAGTTAACGTAGCAACCTGCGGGCAAAGTGAAGGGTTCGCCACCCATAGCAGCTTCGATCATCTTAACAGCGTTGTAAGCAGGGCTCTGGAATGAGCTGCGGCCACGAAGCTTGATGATGTTTGAACCACCCTGTACGGTGTGGTGCTTAATCTCTTCCCAACGTTCAGCAGAGAGACCCATTTCAGAAAGGGGCTTGCCGTCAACCTTCACTTGTGAAGCGAATACAGCCATTTGTTCACCGTGGCCACCATAAGTGTGAGCACCCGTTACCTTATCCTGCTGTACGCCAAATTCGAGGGCGAGAGCTTGTTGCAAACGAGTTGAGTCGAGAGCAGCGAGTGAAGTAAGTTGGTTGGGCTTCAAACCTGAGTGGATAAGAGCTGTAAGAGCAGTTACGTCAGCAGGGTTGAAGATAACTACTACGTGTTCTACCTCAGGGCAGTACTTCTTGATGTTGTCGCCGAACTCAGCAGCGATCTTGCAGTTACCCTTGAGAAGGTCTTCACGAGTCATGCCGTCCTTACGAGGAGCACCACCAGAAGAGATGATATACTTAGCACCAGTAAAAGCTTCAGCGGGGTCAACTGTATAAGTTACGTTTACGCCAGGGAAAGCGCACTGTTGAATCTCGTCGAACACACCGTGTACACCAGGTTCGTAGATATCGTAAAGGCAGATGTTAGGAGTAAGGCCGAGCATCAAGGCGCTCTGTACCATGTTAGAACCAATCATACCGCCTGCACCGACGATCAAAAGCTTTTCGTTTGATAAAAATGCCATAATAGTTTAACTTTTAAAAAGTGTTTGTTCCTTTTCGTGTGGCAAAAGTACAAACTTTCAATCAAACGCACAAAAAAAATAGTTGTGTTTTATATACGATAAAAGCGCATTGCCAAAATTGACTATGCGCTTTTTATTTTAGTGGGTTTTAATAAGGTGTTAAAACTCGAATTGTTCTAACTTCAGTGTACCCAATTTTTCGAGTTCGCCGACGTATTGTTTGAAGTGGTCAGCAGCCATGTGCTGCTTGAGTGAAGCCTCGTCTTGCCACGTTTCGCAGATCATGAATATGTCGGGGCGCGTAGCACTCTCGAATGTGTCGTAAGCAATGTTGCCTGCATCTTTTAATGATGCTGCCGTAAGGGCAATGGCTGCCTGAAGGGCTTCGTCGTACTTGCCCTCATTGGCTTGAAAGAAACAATTTAATCTGAGCATCTCTTTGATTCTTTTGTTTCTTAGTTGACGAGTTTTTTTAGTTAACAAGTAGGTAAGTCTTGCATAAAGTAACTTACTCGTCAACTGAGAAACGGGATTAAAACATATATGCTACTTGCACCTGGAAGGTGTTAGTCTTATACTTCAGTTCGAGGTCTTGGCTATTGCCCGTTTCGCCACCAAAGTTGTTGAAGATAGCCTTACCCGCTTTACCGAGGGCAAAGTTATAACCGATGCTGGCTTCGAGGTGCTTCATGAGGCGAACACCAGCACCAATGTTCCAGGTCGTGTTCATATTCTCCTTGCTAAAGTTTGTGCCAGAGCCAAAGTTGCTCCACTCCATGTTCTTAAAGGCAAAGCCAAATTGTGGACCTGTAAACACGTATATGCCAGCTATCTTGCCCAACCCGATGTTATAACGCACGTTGATAGGAATTTCGAGTGTGCGATACGTCTCTGACTTTGACACTCCACCGATTACCTCTTCGTTGCTCATATCGTAGTGAGTGACTCCCGTAATGTTGAGTTTACGTTGAGAGTATTGCAGCGAAGCATCGATGCCGATGCCCAAAGGCGTATTGAAGGCCACCTTCGGACCAATGAACCATCCTGGCTTGTTATCAGAGCTAAAGCTCTCCTTCCAATTGCCCGAAAACTTCATTTTAGTCAAGTTATAACCAGCCGTAATACCGTAGCTAAATGATTGTGCTTGTGCTTGCATAGCGCCAACAATTGTTAGCACCAACACCAAGCAGAGAGTAGTGATCTTTTTCATAATTTATATAGGTGTTATGGATGTTTTCGTTTCTGATAGCGACAAAGGTACAAAAAAATAAATAGTTACAAACGAAAGGTTATAATTTGAGTAAAAAGAGATGCCTAAAGAGTGTTCTATAATGCAGCAATTGGGAGAAGAGTTGTGCGCCACGAAACGCGCCTACGTGTGCGCAACGATTTGTATTGTCTTACTTTATCTTTCATGTTTCATTTTCCTTTGTAAAATGTCTGATTATCAATCATTTTGGAATGATGAAACATTTGCCTTCTATGTTTCATTTTAAGTTTCATGTTTCATTTTTCAAAACGCTGAGAGAGCGATTGCGCGCTCCCACAGTGTTTTTAAATCGCTCCCTCAGTGTTTTTGAATCGCTCCCTCAGTGTTTTTAAATCGCTCCCATAGTGTTTTTTTGAGGTGAAACATTGAAACTAAAAATGAAACATAGAAGTGCAATGTTTCATGTATTAAAAGAATTGATTATCAATGTTTTCATGCTAATAAATGAAACATGAAAGCAAAAATTGCGGTTGGTAAAATAAGTGTAAGTAAGCCTATTTAGGGCGTCCTGACACATTTTGTAGAGAGTTCTGTAGAGAAACGTTCAGGTAGGGCTATTTCACCCTTCTGTTCAATTGATTATTGGCTTTTTCGCGTTTCGACTTTCCGACACGCTTGCCAGTAGACTTTTTCTTACCTGCGCTTTTGGCTTTGAAGGCGAAAGGATTAGAAGTACCTTTTTTACGTTGTAGTGGCATGACTGATAGCTTGTAAATTGATTTGTGTGCAAAAATACGACTTTCTTTTTTTGTCATATAGAAGAATAAGCCTACATTTGTCGCAACCTAATACTTAAACCTACCATGGAAATATTCAACACGCTAACTGAATGGTTAAGTTCCCCTTCGGGACAAGTGGCGATTGTGATAGCCACTTTTGCACTTACCATTGTCGCATTCATTGCCGACAAAGTGCGTAGCGACATTGTAGCACTTTGTTCCTTAGCCCTATTGCTTGTAACCAATGTACTCACCCCAGCTGAGGCCTTGGCGGGTTTCTCCAACTCAGCCGTAGTGATGATGATCGGTCTATTTGTCGTAGGCGGAGCGGTGTTTCAGACGGGGTTGGCACGTATTATCTCAGGTCGTTTGCTCAAACTCGCGGGGACGAGTGAAGTAAAACTATTTTTCCTCGTCATGATTGTCACCAGCGTGGTGGCCGCCTTTGTGAGCAATACGGGTACGGTAGCCTTGTTGTTGCCGATTATTCTGGCTATGTCGAAGTCAGCAGGCACGAGTCCTACCAAACTTATGATGCCATTGGCCTTTGCCAGTTCGATGGGTGGCATACTGACACTCATTGGTACACCGCCCAACCTCATCGTTGACGGTTATCTACGCGACAATGGACGTGAGGGCTTTGCCTTCTTCGACTTCTTGCCTATAGGTATTATCTGTTTGGGCGTAGGATTGATATTGCTTTATCCCTTGTGCCGTTTGTTCTTGGGCAAGAAGGCGCGCGAGACGAGCGAAGCAAGCAATGACGACACCTTGGCCGCTTTGCTGCACGAGTATCACATTGCCGACCTCGTATTTCGCCTTCAGGCTCAGAGCGGAAGTTCCCACTTAGAGGGTATGACCGTAGGCGAGTTGGATATTCGTCGTCAGTATGGCATTACGATTTTAGAGGTGCGTCGTGCCAATCGCACCGTGTTTAGTTCCAATATACAAGAGTCCGTATCAGCCGATACGATATTGCAGGCCGACGATACCTTCTACGTGTTAGGGCATCGCGAGCAAGTAGAGAAGTTTGCGACCGACCACAACCTTTCCGTATTCGAAGATGAAGAACGTGAGGGTAAGGGGAAACTCGATTTTTATGAAATCGGACTGGCCGAGGTGCTTATCTCGCCCGACTCTTCACTTATCAATCGCCCCTTGCGTCTTGCCAACTTCAAGGAACGCTTTGGCGTAAACGTATTGGCCATAAAGCGAAGTGGTAAGTATCTGTTCGACAACGTATTAGACAACGTGGTGAAGAATGGCGACATGATATTGGTGCACGGAGAGTGGAAAGGCATAGAAAGTATGGCGAAGAAGAATCGTGAGTGGATCGTTATCGGTTCGCCTACCGAAGATGCCGAGAGTGTTGCGCTCGACCACAAAGCCCCCTTGGCAGCAGCTTTGATGGCACTGATGATACTCTTCATGGTCTTTGCCGACCAGATAGGTGTTAAGCCCGTAGCCGTAGTGATTATCACGGGTCTGCTAATGGTCTTGACGCGCTGTGTGCGCAGTGTCGATGCGGCTTACAAGATGATAGGGTGGGAGAGCATTGTGCTCATTGCCGCTATGATGCCGATGAGTACGGCCTTGTCGAAAACGGGCATATCGGAGTGGATCGCCACTTCATTGGTTGAGGGGCTACACGCTTACGGCCCGATAGCAGCCATGGCTGGTGTTTACATCGTTACTTCCGTACTAAGTACCTTTATTAGCAATTCAGCTACTGCTATCTTGGTTGCTCCTATCGCTTGGGCTGCAGCTACACAATTAGGTGTATCGCCTACGCCCTTCATGATGGCAGCTGCTGTGGCAGCCAGTGCTTGTTTTGCCACACCGATTTGTACTCCACCGAATGCCATGGTGATGAATGCAGGCCATTACAACTTTATGGACTACGTCAAGGTGGGTGTTCCTCTTCAGATTATTATGGGTATTGTAGCCATATTGGTTATCCCCTTATTCTTCCCATTTTAGGCTCTGTAACGCATCGTGTGGGTGCCTAATTGGGGGGCGGGTCCTAACCTGGGGGCGACGCGTCCCCGCGTCGGCATTGCCAACTTGGGGCTCGATGCCC
>UQHJ01000092.1 GCA_900540885.1 uncultured Prevotella sp. | reverse complement strand
GTTAGTCAAGGCATCGAGCCTTGACTAACAAATGCCGACGCGGGGACGCGTCGCCCCCAGGTGAGGACCCGCCCCCCCAATTAGGCAGATAAACTGCAATTTATATTTATCCCCACACAGTTCGTCACATAGCCAAAAGTAGGCGACGCCTAAGCATAGCAAACTAAAAAAAAAGTTTTTTGCTTTGCTATGCTTTTGGTTTGCACTACTTTTGCACCAAAATAAGAAAACTATGCAAAAGAATTTGGTAATTGTTGAGTCTCCTGCCAAAGCTAAAACCATAGAGAAATATCTTGGTGCAGACTATAAAGTAATGTCAAGCTACGGACATATCCGCGACTTGAAAAAGAAAGACTTTGGCGTTGACCTCAAAACCTTTGAACCTCAATATGAGATTCCTGCAGACAAACGAAAGGTGGTAACCGAACTGCGCGCTCAAGCTAAAAAGTCGGAGGCGGTGTGGCTCGCATCCGATGAAGACCGCGAAGGAGAAGCCATCTCATGGCACTTGGCTGAGGTGCTCGGACTCGATCCGAAAGAGACGCGACGCATCGTGTTTCACGAAATTACGAAGCCTGCCATTCTGTCGGCTATCGAACACCCACGCCACATCGACCTTAATCTGGTAGATGCACAACAAGCACGCCGTGTGCTCGACCGCTTGGTGGGCTTTAAGTTATCGCCTGTGTTATGGCGCAAGGTACGCCCGAGCCTTTCAGCAGGTCGTGTGCAGAGTGTCGCTGTTCGACTAATCGTTGAGCGCGAACGCGAGATCCAACAATTTAAGCCCGAATCGAGCTATCGCGTAACGGCCGTGTTTGAAGTACCAGCAAGCAATGGGAACATTACCTTATTAAAGGCCGAGTTGAACAAACGATTTGCCACACGCGACGAGGCACAAGCTTTTCTTGAGAAGTGTAAAGAGGCGACTTTTACCATTGAGGCGATAACGACACGCCCCACGAAGCGCAATCCTGCGCCCCCATTCACTACCTCAACCTTGCAACAAGAGGCAGCTCGCAAGTTGGGTTTCCCCGTGGCCGTTACAATGCGTGTAGCACAAAGCCTTTATGAGTCGGGACTTATTACTTATATGCGTACCGACTCTATGAACTTATCTGACCTTTGCTTGAATAGCTGTGGCCCCGTGATAAGTTCGCTCATGGGCGATGAATATCACCAACGCCGCACTTACCATACGCATTCTAAGGGAGCACAAGAGGCACACGAGGCCATTCGTCCCACCGACATGAATCGTCAAACGATAGAGGGTGATACACGTGAGCAACGCCTTTACGAATTAATCTGGAAGCGCACGATTGCGTGTCAAATGGCTGATGCCAAACTCGAACGCACGACGGTAAACATTGCTGTGAGCGAAACGGACGAAATGTTTCAAGCTACGGGCGAGGTGGTTCGCTTTGACGGCTTCTTGCGCGTTTATCGCGAAAGTCAAGGCGACGATGAAAATGCTAATGCCGACGAGAGCAAACTCCTGCCCCCTATGAACGAAGGCGAGGCGCTTCAACGCCGTGAGGTAGTAGCGCAACAACGCTTTAGCCAACAGCCAGCACGTTATACTGAAGCTTCGTTGGTACATAAAATGGAGGAATTAGGCATTGGACGTCCATCAACCTACGCTCCTACAATTTCAACTATTCAAAATCGTGAGTATGTAGTTAAAGGTGATGCGGAAGGCACGCCCCGTAGTTACGACCAACTTACCCTGCAAAGCGATACGATTAGCGAAACGACGCAGAGCGAAAACGTTGGTAGCAATCGTGGCAAATTGGTACCTACCGACATCGGCCTGGTGGTGAACGACTTCTTGATGGAGTACTTCCCCGAAATTATGGACTATAATTTCACGGCTAATGTCGAAAAGCAATTTGACGAAGTGGCCGAGGGGAAAGAGAACTGGACAGAAATGATCAGCAACTTCTATCAGGACTTTGAGCCTCAAGTAGAACGCACCTTGAACGAGAAGACTGAACATCGTGTGGGCGAACGTGAGTTGGGCGTTGACCCCAAGAGTGGTAAGCCCGTTTCGGTGAAGATCGGTCGTTTTGGCCCTGTTGTTCAGATGGGTACTCCCAGTGATGACGAGAAGCCTCAATTCGCCAATTTGACCAAAGGACAAAGCATTGAGACGATTACGCTCGAAGAGGCACTTGAACTCTTTAAACTTCCTCGAACGCTCGGTGAGTTGGAAGGTCAAGTGGTTAAGGCTAACGTAGGTCGATTTGGACCGTATGTACAGTTAGGCAAATTGTTCGTATCAATTCCCAAAGGGGAAGACCCGATGGACATAACGCTCGAACGCGCCGCTGAACTCATTCAGGAGAAACGATTGAAAGAGGAACAAAGCCACTTGAAGCAGTTTGACGAAGACCCCGACCTCGAAGTGCGTGCTGGCCGTTGGGGGCCTTACATTGCTTATAAGGGCAAGAACTATAAGTTGCCCAAGAGCGATGCTGAGCGCGCCACTGAGTTGACTTACGATGAGTGTAAAAAAATAATTGAGGCCGAAGCCAAAAAGCCCGCTACGCGTGGACGCGGCCGTGCTACTAAAAGCACTGCTACTAAGAGCACTACTAAAAAATAAGCAGACATGAATAAAAGCATTATTTTAGTAGGCTATATGTGTGTGGGCAAGACCACCATTGGACGCGATTTAGCCAAGCAGTTAGGACGCACGTTCTACGACCTCGACTGGTATATCGAGGAGCGTTTCCACACGAAGGTATCGACTATCTTTGCCGAAAAGGGTGAAGAACACTTTCGCGACTTAGAGCGTCGCATGCTGCACGAAGTGGCGGCCTTCGAGAATGTGGTCGTTTCGTGTGGTGGCGGCACACCTTGCTTCTTCGACAACATGGATTATATGAACAAGGTGGGCAACGTATTCTACCTAAAGGCTTCACTCGAAACCATTCTGCAACATTTAGCCATGAGTCGTGGCAATCGTCCTTTGCTCAAAGACAAGTCGCCCGAAGAATTACGCACCTTTGTGACAGAGCAGTTAGCGCAACGGGAACCTTTCTATGCAAAGGCCCAACACGTAGTCAACGTTGACGTGCTTGACTCTTTTGACAAGATTTCACTCGTTGTCGACAACATTTGTTCACTCATTGATGAATGATTGCTTAATCAAGATATTAGTACTGAAGTTTCGGATTTAGCAAGGACGGGCTGAATCATCGTGCAAGGCGAATGCAATCATGCTTGCTTGAATTGCTGAGCCGCAGCCGATGATGCGCCCTGAAAGGGCAATAGCACATAGCCCAGGGCAAGCGAAGCGACACCCTGGGTATCGCGTGTTGGAGCAGTCGCGCCCTGTAAGGGCAAAAGCTTTAAGACATGGCGCAAGTATTGAACAAAATATACATACGGTGTTCCACTTTAAGACCGCTAAATCAGCTATCAAGCAAGAATAACAACATAAAGGGTTAAAGCTTTTGCCCTTACAGGGCGCGGAGACTCTACTATGCGGGAACCCCAGGGTGTCGCTTCGCTTGCCCTGGGCTATGTGCTACATTGGGCTTTCAGCCCGTCCTTGCCAAATCCGAAATTTCAGTTAGTACATTAACCCATTTGCACATTTGCACATTAATCTTAACCAAGTTTTGCCATGCGAAAATGGAGAATTGAAGACTCTGAAGAACTTTACAATATAAAAGGCTGGGGGGTTAACTACTTCGGCATCAACGAAAAGGGACATGCTTACGTATCGCCACGCAAAGACGGCGTACAAGTAGACCTTAAAGAGGTGATTGACGACCTCAACTCACGCGACATCACGGCACCCGTATTGCTGCGCTTTCCCGACATACTTGACAATCGTATCGAAAAGACGTCTGACTGCTTTAACCAAGCTGCAAAAGAGTACAACTTTAAAGCGGAACACTTTATTATCTATCCTATTAAGGTGAACCAAATGCGTCCAGTGGTTGAAGAGATTATCAGCCACGGTAAGAAGTTTAACCTCGGATTGGAAGCTGGCTCAAAGCCAGAGTTGCACGCCGTGTTGGCCACCAACATGGACTCTGACAGTTTGATTATCTGTAATGGCCATAAGGACCAAAACTTTATTGAGTTGGCTCTCTTGGCACAAAAGATGGGTAAACGCGTTTTCTTAGTAGTAGAGAAAATGCCCGAACTCATCACCATAGCTCGAACGGCTGAGAAGTTAGGCGTCCGTCCCAACCTCGGCATTCGCATTAAGTTGGCAGCCAGTGGCACGGGTAAGTGGCAAGAGAGTGGCGGTGATGCCTCAAAGTTTGGTTTAAACTCTTCAGAGCTGCTCGAAGCCTTACACAAGCTCGATGAGATGGGCATGCACGATTGCTTGAAGCTTATCCACTTTCACATCGGTTCGCAAATCACCAAAATCCGCCGTATATCAACAGCCTTGCGTGAGGCTGCACAATTCTACGTGCAATTACATGCTATGGGCTTTAATATTGAGTTCGTTGATTGTGGTGGCGGCCTTGGCGTTGACTATGACGGAACGCGCTCAAGCAACTCTGAAAGTTCGGTCAATTATTCTATACAAGAGTATGTCAACGACTGCGTTTACACCTTTGTCGATGCAGCGAACAAGAATAATATTCCCCACCCCAACCTCATCACCGAAGGCGGCCGTTCGCTTACGGCACACCACTCTGTGCTCATTGTCGATGTGATGGAGTGTGTGAGCATGCCCCACATGAACGAGGACTTTCACCCAACGGAGCAAGACCACCAGTTAGTGCATGACTTGACTGAAATATGGGATAAACTTTCGCCTCGCTCTATGCTTGAAGATTGGCACGACGCACAGGACATTCGCGACGAAGCGCTCGACCTATTCCGCCACGGCATTATCGACTTAAAGACGCGTGCACAGATCGAAAGCCTTTATTGGAGCATCACACGCGAGATAAGTGAGTTAGCTCATCATCAGAAGCACGTGCCTGACGAATTGCGCACGTTGGACAAGATGATGGCTGATAAGTACTTCTGCAATTTCTCGCTCTTCCAATCATTGCCCGACTCTTGGGGCATCGACCAATTGTTCCCCATTATGCCCATTGAGCGATTGAACGAAAAGCCCACCGTTTCGGCCACCTTGCAAGACATCACTTGCGACTCGGACGGTAAGATCAGTGCTTACGTCAACTACAACCAACAGACCTCCTATTTGCCACTGCACGCTTTTCGTGAAGGTGAACACTATTATATAGGTGTATTCTTAGTAGGTGCTTATCAAGAAATCTTGGGCAATATGCACAACCTCTTTGGCGACACCAATGCCGTCCACGTTACAGTAGATGAGACGGGCTATAGCATCGACAAGACCATTGACGGAGAAACTGTAGCCGATGTACTTGAATACGTGCAGTATGACCCCAAGCGCCTTGTGCGTCGCCTTGAAGCGTGGGTAAGCAAAGCCGTAAAAGAAGAAAAGATTACCACCGAAGAAGGCAAAGAGTTTATCTCTAACTATCGCTCAGGCCTTTATGGTTACACTTATTTAGAATAAGTCATTACCTATCTGATCAGTTTAACATAACGCATACTGAATTGCTTTATGTTAAACTGATCTTTTTTTTGATCTATAACGAACTCAAGTTCGGATTTAGCAAGGGCGGGCTGAAAGCCCAATGTAGCACACAGCCCAGGGCAAGCGAAGCGACACCCTGGGTATCACGTGTTGGAGCAGTCGCGCCCTGAAAGGGCAAAAGCTTTAAGATATGGCGCAGGTATTGAACAAAATATACATACGATGTTCCACTTTAAGACCGCTAAATCAGCTATCAAGCAAGAATAACAACATCAAGGGTTAAAGCTTTTAACGAACTGCAATTGAGGCTCTACAAAAGCCTCTACAAAAAGTTTCAGAATGCCCTAAATTAGCATTTGGACTTACGTATATTTTACCGATGACGTTTTTTGCCTTCATGTTTCATTTTTAGGTTCCAACTTATTGATAATCAATACATTCAAACAATGAAACATCGTATATTTATGTTTCATTTTTAGTTTCAATGTTTCATTCTAAAAACACTGTGGGAGAAAAACAAAAACACTGTGGGAGCGATCACAAAACACTGAGGGAGCGATTCAAAAACACTGTGGGAGAGAGAAAGCGCTCCCTCAGTGTTTTGAGTTCTGAAACATGAAACTTAAAATGAAACATCAGCGACCTATGTTTCATTTTCCGAAACGATTGATAATCAGTATTTTTATAACAAAAAAATGAAACATGAAAGATAAAACAAATGTTTTGAATACGTATACAGATTATGCTTGAAAAGCTGCCTGCCTAATTGGGGGGCGGGTTTGTAACCCGCGGCAGCAGCATGTTGTAGATATTTTTAGTAGATAGGCTGCGGCTCAGCAATTCAAGCAAGCTTGATTGCATTCGCCTTGCACGATGATTCAGCCCACCCTTGCTAAATCCGAAACCTGAGTTAATGAAAAGATTAATGAAAAAGATTAATGGTCGATTAATGAAACATTAATGTTAAAAAACCTAAGCGCGAAGCGCGCCTTAATGTTCATTCCTGTCTGTTCTACAAATTACGATAAAAAAGTATAATCTTCTACAGTAAGATTATACATTGACATATTTAGGCTAAAAATCAAGTGCTATTCGATTAACAAAGAAATATTTGTTAAAATTCTCGGCATAATTTTGCAAAAAACCGCAAGAAATCAGGGTAAGGACGATAATAAATGAAAGAAAAACCGTATTTTTGTACCGAAATGACTATCTTACTATAGAAGATACTACATGGACTGACTGATTTATGAGGCTACGATGTAGCAATGGAGTAAGGATTTCAAGTCCAATTTAAACATTTTTCCTCCTTTGTTGAAAACGGAGGTATCAAAAATGTGATCTTATGAAAAATGTTATTGTAAGACAGGCATGGCCATCACAAGTGATGGCAGCCAACAGTGACATAAAGTAGATAAAGAAAATGACGCAGGTTAGCTCGCTTTCTTCCTCTACAGCCGACGTAAACGATCTATATCACGACAAGCGTTTACCAAAGGGCATCCACATAATCGGAGCTGATGATGAATCGGTTTCGAAAGTGGGAGGAATACCCAAAAACGAAGAAGAAAACGGCCACACAGAACAGGAACTTCCTTGGGGATACATCTTCATACAGCACATGTCTGCCGAGAAGTTTGAGGAGAAACTGGAAACACGAAAACTTGAAGGCGATTTCAAGCCCAAGTGCTTCATCCACCGCACCATTCGATATAAGAAAAAGCCGAATGGAAAGGGTGTTATGAAAGAAGAAAAGCCCTCGGTGAGCGGTCTCGTATTTTTGCAAGGCAGAACAGAACAATTAAAGTCTTTTTTGATACATAATTTTCCACAATACTTTTTGGTAAACGATTGCTGCACAGGCAAACCAGCCGTTATTGCAGACAGCAAGATGCGTCCTTTCATGAAAATAATGAGAGACGAACCAGAACGAGTAACATTTCTACGCGATCCTTTCGTAAAATTTGCAAGAGACCACGTGAAACTGCGTGTGCTAACAGGTATCTTAGCTGGACAAGAAGGCTATGTGGTACGCATACTGCGTGACCGCCAGCTTGTGATGGACTTTGGCGGCAATGCCATCGCCATCTGCGATGTACATAACGAGGACTTCCAAATTGCCGAATAGTGTTGACACTGAAGTCGTCTAAACTTTTATGAAGTTCAAGATTTGCCTTTATTTTTATAGTATCATTAGCACGGTGAAGCTTCATGGCAGTTCAGTTTGGAACAACCTTTGTAAGTTTTTCAAAAAATCTTTGAGAGTTGCAGAGATTATCCTTCACTCCTACCCTCTTGTATCGGACTGGAGTAGTCCACAATGTTAATTTACAATCGAATTTTTAACAAAGTCAATAAAGGTAGGCACTGAAAAGTGCCAGCTCTTTGGGGTATGCCCTAAATTGACAGCTAAGCATCGCAAATGAAAACAGTATGGGTAATATTTGAAAATCAGTGTCAAAAATCTTATTAAGATGGAAGATATACTCTATCTTTACATAAAATAAAATGCTTATATGATGACAACATTGACATTAGAAATAGATGACCCTTCTATCCTAACACATTTGAAAGCAGTGTTAAAGGCAATTCATGGAGTTAAGATATTAAATGTAAACAATGCAGCATCTGATGAAAACATAGATTCAGAACA
>UQHJ01000091.1 GCA_900540885.1 uncultured Prevotella sp. | reverse complement strand
TAACTGCAATTATATTATGTTTGCATTTTAGCGGCTCAGCTTCGCTTCGCCGCTTTCATCTGCAAACTTAGTGCTATATAAATGCTAGGCTTTCAGCCTAACGCGTATGCACAAAATGAAACATAGAATTGAACACCCGACAAAATAGCACTAAGTAAAGAATCCATGTCTGACATCATATCACAAGCAATCGCATTATATACCTCAGCACCAAACGCAGCAAACAAAGGTAACTTTATTCCCCCTCTCCTCAAGGAGAGGGGGTTAGGGGGTGAGGCCGCAGGGGGTGAGGCCGTAGGGGCTGCCTCGCTTTTAATCCTCGACGGCGCCATGGGCACGATGATTCAGCGTTTCCACCTCACAGAGGACGACTTTCGGGGCGAAATGTTTAAGGACTGGCCCGTGCGGTTGCAAGGGAATAATGAACTCATCTCGCTCACACGCCCCGACGTGTTGCGACAGATTCACCGCGAATACTTAGAAGCGGGGGCTGACATTATTACGGCCAACACATTTAGCGCACAGCGCATCTCACAGGCGGACTATCAAACGGAGGACTACGTAGTCGAAATGAACCGCGCTGCCTTACAGATAGCACGCGAAGAGGCGGAACGCATGACGCGGCTCACGCCCAATAAGCCACGCTACGTAGTGGCGACCATCGGGCCGACCAACCGCACGCTGTCAATGTCGCCCGATGTTGAAAACCCTGCCTATCGCGCCCTCACCTTCGACCAACTGTGCGAGGCTTACGAAGAGCAGATGATGGTATTGAGCGAAGGGGGTGTTGACCTCTTTATGCTTGAAACTATCTTCGACACGCTCAATGCCAAAGCCGGACTTATGGCAGCGCGAAGGGTGAAAGAACGCACAGGACGACGCATTCCTATCATGCTGAGCGTGACCATTGCTGATGCTTCTGGGCGCACGCTGTCGGGACAGACGCTTGATGCGTTCTTAGCTTCTGTGCAACACGATGAGGACATCTTCAGTGTGGGGCTGAACTGTTCGTTTGGAGCAGAGGATATGCGTCCTTACTTACGCGTGCTCTCTGAGAAAGCACCTTATTATATCAGTGCTCACCCCAATGCAGGACTGCCCGATGAAGAGGGTAATTATACCGAAACGCCTGAGATGATGGCAGCGGCTATTAAAGGCTTCATTGACGACGGAGTAAACATTGTAGGCGGTTGCTGTGGTTCCACACCCGACCACATTCGTGCCATTGCCGAAATGGCTAAGGGACGCCAAGCACGCATTCGTCCTACTGAAGGAAAAATTGATTGGTTGGCAGGTCTGGAAGGCTTTACACCGCTCAAGGGTACGTTTATGAACGTAGGCGAACGCTGCAATGTGGCGGGCAGTCGTAAGTTTCTGCGCCTTATCAATGAGAAGCAGTACGACGAGGCATTGGGCATTGCTCGTAAGCAGGTGCGCGATGGGGCAAGCCTTATCGATGTCAACATGGATGACGGCCTACTCGATGCGAAGGAAGAGATGACGCACTTTTTAAACCTCATGGCCAGCGACCCTGAGGTGGCACGCATTCCGTGGATGATCGACTCATCACGATTTGAAGTGATTGAAGCAGCGCTGAAGTGTGTGCAGGGCAAGTGTGTAGTCAACTCTATCTCGCTCAAAGAGGGCGAAGAAAAGTTTTTGAGTCACGCGCGCACCATTCGCCAATACGGAGCAGCTATGGTGGTAATGGCCTTCGACGAACAAGGCCAAGCTACAACTTATGAACGTAAAATCGAAATTTGCGAACGGGCCTATCGCTTGCTCACGGAGGAGGCGGGAGTTGACCCTCACGATATCATATTCGACCCCAACGTGCTGACTGTGGCCACAGGCATGAAGGAGCACGACGCTTATGGTCTTGACTTTATACGCGCTACGGAATGGATTACGCAAAACTTGCCCTATGCCCACGTGAGTGGTGGCGTGAGCAACCTATCGTTTGCTTTCCGTGGCAACAACTACTTGCGTGAGGCCATGCACGCGGTGTTCCTCTATCACGGTATGCAACGCGGCATGGACATGGGCATTGTCAACCCAGCCTCGAAGGTGATGTATGGCGACATTCCAGCCGACTTGCTTACGCTCATTGACGACGTTATCCTCTATCGTCGCGACGATGCGGCAGAACGGCTCATCGACAAGGCGGCCGAACTCCTACAAGCGAAGGACCAACTCCAAGCAGTGGAAAAGCCGAAGGTGGACCGTTCGACTATTCCTCTCGTCGACCGCTTGAAGGAAGCACTGCGTATGGGCGATGACGAGTTTTTGCAGTCTGACTTAGAGGAAGCCTTGCAGCAATACTCAGCTCCGGGTGACATTATCGAAGGACCACTGATGCAGGGCATGCAACAGGTGGGCGACCTCTTCGGCGAGGGCAAGATGTTCTTGCCCCAAGTGGTGAAGTCGGCACGCACGATGAAGAAGGCGGTGGCACTGCTTCAGCCTTATCTCGAAAGGGCAAAAGATGCCAACGCAAAGAGCAACGGTCGCTATCTCGTAGCTACGGTGAAGGGCGACGTGCATGACATCGGTAAGAATATCGTAACGGTGGTATTGGGCTGCAACAACTTTGAGGTGATTGACCTCGGCGTTATGGTGCCTGCCGAACAGATTGTGCAAACGGCCATTGAACGCAATGTCGACTTTATCGCCTTGAGTGGCTTGATTACGCCTTCACTCGACGAGATGTGTAACACGGCACGCGCACTGACGGAAGCTGGCATCACCGTGCCGCTCTTGGTGGGTGGCGCTACTACCTCACCGCTACATACGGCGCTGAAGATTGCTCCCTTATACAAAGGGCCCGTATTCCACGTAAAAGATGCTTCTATCAATGCGGTGCTTTCGATGCAACTCATGGGCCCTGATCGTGAACGTGTCCTTACGGAAAATGCCCAACAACAAGCTGAGCTCGTCAAGAAGCACGAGGCGCAAAAGCGCGCAAAGGAGTTGCTGAGTCAAGCGACCGAGTCTCCACAGGATAAGGCTACCATTAAGGGGTGTCCTTGTGGTTGTGACGACCCAAAGCATATCTTGCGTCGCCTCGTCATCGATTGGAGCAAGGAGACACTCCCCCGCCCCTCCTTTATTGGCTATCGTGCGGAACCGCACATTCGCATCAGCGAGGTGCGCAAGTTGATTAATTGGACGTACTTCTTCAACCTTTGGCGTGTACGCAAAGGCACGCCTGAGGCGGAAAAGATTAAGCAAGAGGCGGAACTTCTACTCAATGAACTCGAAAAGCGTCACTACATGCAGGCTGAAGTAGGCTTCTATCCAGCTTACGGCACTGAGAATAGCATTGTACTCCCTGGAGCCGTTGGGGGCAAGGACCTTGTGTTGCCCACGCCTCGCCAGCGCCACCCGGCCAAGGCGGGAGCACCGTGTTTGGCCTTATGCGACTACGTAGCACCGCGTCCTTACGAGGACTATGTGGGTGTGTTTGCCATTACGGTGTCGCCCTCATTGATAGAGGAGTTGGAGCGAGTGAAGCAGACTAACGATGATTATCAGGCTCTTCTCTTGCAAAGCGTTTGCGACCGACTGGCTGAAGCCACGAGCGAGTGGTTACACCGCGAGGTGCGCACGCGCCTATGGGGATACAGTCCTGATGAACACTTGGCGTTAGAAGAACTCTCGCGTGCTGCCTATCAAGGCATTCGTCCAGCAGTGGGCTATCCTTCCTTGCCTGACCAGCAACTCATCTTCCCCGTCAGCCGACTACTTGACTTCAAGGCTTTAGGCATCAAGTTGACTGAGAATGGCGCCATGTATCCGCAAAGCAGCACCTGTGGCCTTTACCTCAGTTCGCCCCACGCTACTTACTTCATGGTGAGCAAGCAGGAGTAAACGTCTAAGGATTCATGTCGCCCTCATGAATAACTTATGTTCCTCCCACATTAAGCGCTCCACAAGGAAATAGCAGACAGGAATGAACGCGCCCTCACCTGGGGGAAACGCGTCCTCACCTGGGGGCGACGCGTCCCCGCGTCGGCATTGCCAACTTGGGGCTCGATGTCCCAAGTTGGCAATACTTAAATTATTGATATTCATGTATTTGCAAGTCAAGGCATCGAGCCTTGACCTGCAAATGCCGACGCGAGGACGCGTCGCCCCCAGATGAGCTTGCGTCGCCCCTAGGTGAGCTTGTGTTTATTCCTGTCTGTTCGACAAATTGCAGTTCTATTTTGTTATAAATACTTTGCTTATTTCTAAATTAATGTAACTTTGCGCTTATTTTAGTTTTTACGACGCATTTGCACGATACCATGAAAAATATATACCTGTTACTATTGCTTTTTGTTACGTTGCCATTATCGGCACAGTCACGCTACAACTTGCAGCTACCCGAGTTGCTCGTTCAACTCGACCAAATGATAGACAAAAAAACAAACTATCAACAGATACGTGAAGAAAAAGCCCAAGTACTGAAGAAGGCTGCTGCAAGCACACAAGGCATGCGCCGCGTGAGCCTGCTACAACAGATATACGATACCTACTCCCACTTCCAGACCGACTCCGCACAAGTGGCACTCAATGAGATAGCCCATATGCCCGAGATGCAGCACGATGCGGCCTTGTCGGGCTGGTGGCATATCGCACAAAGTGAACTCCTCGCCATATCGGGTTTCTACAACGAAGCACTGAAGGAGATGAAAGCCGTAAACCCCGATATGTTAGCCGCAGGGGGTGAGGACCTTCGCCTACAATACTTGCGCATACAACGCACCATATATGGGTGGATGGCAAATTACTCTAATGCGGGTGTGTCACACCAACGCTTGCTGAAGCTAACACAAAACTATCGTGACTCCATACTCATGATTGAGAAACCTGGACTCTCGCGTACGATCGTTGAAGCAGACAAACTATTGATCAACGGACAGGCACAAAAGGCCATCGACTTACTTCGCCCCTACGTGGGGAAGCGCGCAGGCGATTCTGCTCCTTACGTCTACTCCGTTTTGGCACAAGCCTATCACGAAATGAAAAATAGCGACGAATCAATGCGCTTTCTCGCACTCGCGGCCTTAAGCGACCTCGAACGTGGCGTGACGGAATATCAAGCCCTCCCCTTGTTAGCACAAGAGCTATATCAACATAACGACGTGCAACGTGCCTACAACTACCTCATCTGTTCGATGGAGGACGCCAACTTTTGTAAAGCACGCTTACGCGCAGTGGAAGTGTCAAACATCTTCCCGATTATTAATAAGGTCTACAAGGAGCGCGAACACGCTGAGCGTCACCGCGAACGCCTCTTCGTCTATGCACTCACCATTCTGGCTTTGGCCCTGCTTCCTAGCATGATTTACCTCTACCGTCAGCTCAAGAAAGTGCGTAGTATGCGCCGCCAGCAGATGGAGATGAACCAACAACTCAAAGTAGGCTATGAACAATTGTCAACCGTCAACGAGCAACTTAAGCGCACCTACGACGAACTGCAACTCTCGGACAAGATGAAAGAAGAATACTTGACGCGCTACCTCAACCGCTGCCGCGACTACCTCGACCGCATAGACAACGACCGCCGCTCAGCCTATCGTATGCTGAAGGACCACCAAACGGACGAACTCATGAAGCATCTCAAGAGTGATGCACGCACCAAGGCGGAACAAGAACACTTCTTTGAGGACTTTGACGCTGCCTTCTTAGCTATCTTCCCCGACTTTATTCGTTCGTTTAATGCCCTCTTACGCCCTGGCGAGGAGATACAGCCCAAAGCCGAAAATCGTTTAACAACGGAATTGCGTATCTTTGCCCTCATTCGCTTAGGCGTAACTGACACGGCTCACATTGCCCACTTTATGAATAACTCTACGGCCACTATCTATAACTATCGATCAAAGGTACGTAACCGTTCGAAGGGCAACCCTGATGAGTTTGAAACCAAAGTAAGTAAAATTTAGGCAAACTGCAAATTACCATTGCTACACACCTCATTTCAGTTTATATAAATCAACGTCCTTTTTTACACGTTTCATTTGATTTTCAATGCTTTTGCAATTTCATTCGTTTATATTTTTATTCTAACGTTTGCAAAAGCATACATTTGCCCTTACTTTTGCAAAACAAAATGTTCGACCAAACAAATCCCTAAATCAACACATGAAACGTATCTATAATATTTTCTTTGCACTTTTATTATTGCCCTTGAGCCTTTTAGCCGCCAAGAGACAAGCCCCCGTTGTGCAACCCCAGTTCTGGTGGGCAGGCATGCACAACCCCTCGCTCCAAGTGCTCATTCACGCACAAGGGGTAGGACAGAGTGACGTAACGCTCTCTACGACAAATGTTAGCATCGATAGCATTGTGCGCCCCCAAAACGCGAATTATCTCTTACTCTATCTCAACACGACTCAGGCCAAAGCTGAACGATTTGACATTGTGTTGAAACATGGACGCACCACGCAACGTATTCCCTACGAACTGCGTCAACGCGAGGAACGCAAGGTTAACTCTTTCACACAAGCAGACGTCATCTACCTGCTTATGCCCGACCGCTTTGCTAATGGCGACACGAAGAACGACGTAGTAAAAGGGCTTTTAGAACACACTTCGTCACAGGCCTCCTCCGCACGCCACGGAGGTGACTTAGCTGGTATGCGCCAACACCTTGACTATCTGCAACAACTCGGTGTAACAGCCGTTTGGCCTACTCCTCTGTTAATAAACGATATGCCCGAACAGTCGTATCATGGCTATGCCATTACGGACTATTACCGCATTGACCCACGCTACGGCACGAACGAAGACTATCGCGCCTTTGTAACTGACGCACATGCTCATGGACTCAAAGTGGTGCAGGACATGGTGTTCAACCACTGTGGCAGTCATAACTTTCTCTTTACTGACCTGCCAGACTCTACGTGGTTTAACAATCGAAGCGAATACGTACAGACATCGTACAAAATTGCAGCTGTAACAGATAAGTATGCTTCCAACGAGGACGCTACCAATGCCACCGATGGGTGGTTTACGCAAACCATGCCTGACCTTAACCAACGCAATCCCCACGTGCTGCGCTATCTGATTCAAAATTCCCTATTTTGGATCGAATACGCAGGCATTGACGGCATACGCCAAGACACTTACCCTTATGCCGACCGCCGTGCCATGACGCAATGGTGTAAGGAAGTAGAGGCTGAATATCCAGGTTTCAACATCGTAGGCGAAACGTGGATAAACAACAATGTAGGCGTTAGCAGTTGGCAACGCCATTCTCCCGTAGGGCCCAAGGGCGAGGATGACTCGCAATTGCCTACGGTAATGGACTTTCCCCTGATGTATCGCATTGCAAAGGCCGTCGACGAGACGACTAATGATTGGGACCGCGGGTTGGCCATCATCTACGACTACCTATCGCAAGATGCCGTATATGCCGACCCGACCCACTTGCTCACCTTCCTCGACAACCACGACACACAACGCTTCGCCGCCACACGCGAGCAGGCTTATCGCCCAGCTCGCTACTGTCAAGCACTCACGATGTTGCTTACGCTGCGTGGCATTCCACAAGTGTACTATGGCGATGAATTAGCCATGTGGGGCGACAAGTCGAAGGGCGATGGAGAGTTACGCCAAAACTTCCCTGGTGGCTTTGCGGGCGATAGTATCAATGCCTTTACGGGAAAAAATCTCACACCATTGATGCAACGCACACTCACTTTGGCACGTCGTTTGCTGAATTGGCGTAAGACAAGTTTGGCCATTCAGCGCGGCACGTTCCGCCACTTTACAATAAAAGATGGTGTGTACGTCTACACGCGTTCCTATCAAGGCCACACGGTCACAGTGATGCTCAACGGCACAGATGCTCCCGCCACAGTCGACTTAGCGCGCTATGCTGAAGCGCTTCCCAAGTCACAGGCAAAGGATATCATCAGCGGTCGCACCATTCAGTTCACAGAAGGTTGTTTACAACTTGACGTGCGCGGCACGTTGGTGCTCGACTTTGAATAACACATTAGCACGCACATAATTTGTATTAGTTATAATTTATAAAGGGTAAAAAGTAGGATAACAACGAAAGCGGCCTGTGTCATAACTGAATGACACGGGCCGCTATTTTTGTATTGATGTTTCTTCGATAAAATACAGTTTGAAAACCTCTATGAAATGTTTCAGAACGTCCTAAACAGGCATTGACTTACGTATATTTTACCAATGGTGTTTTTTGCTTTCATGTTTCATTTTTATGTTTCAATTCATTGATACTCAACGCTTTCAATAACTGAAATATACGACTTCTATGTTTCATTTTTAGTTTCAATGTTTCATACTAAAAACACTGAGGGAGAAAAACAAAAACACTGTG
>UQHJ01000090.1 GCA_900540885.1 uncultured Prevotella sp. | reverse complement strand
AGTAGAGTACTAAGTAGTAGAGTACTAAGTAGTAGAGTACTAAGTAGTAGAGTACTAAGTAGTAGAGTACTAACAAAAATTAATGACCCTTATGAAAAAACAAAAGCATTCACTCTTTCGAACGACTGATGGTAATGACTACTTTTGGCCGTTTGTCTTGGTTACGACCTTATTCTTCTTATGGGGCTTTGCCCATAGCATACTCGACGTGCTGAATAAGCACTTTCAAGAGACGATGCACATTGGTAAGACGGAGTCAGCCTTAGTACAAGCTGTCGTATATGGCGGTTACTTCTTAATGGCTCTGCCCGCTGGACAAGTTATTAAGCGATTTGGCTACCGCATGGGAGTAATCGCAGGACTATTACTCTACGGAGTAGGTGCCTTGCTCTTTATACCTGGTGGACAACTGCTCTCGTTTCCATTCTTTCTCTTCTCACTATTCATCATTGGCTGCGGACTTACATGCTTAGAGACAGCTGCCAATCCTTACGTCACCGTGTTGGGCAATGAAGAAGGAGCAGCGCGACGCATCAACCTTTCCCAATCGTTCAATGGCTTGGGTTGGATTGTAGGTCCATTGGTAGGCGGACAGTTCGCCTTCGCAGCAGGCAGTAGCCAAAGCAGTATCGCTATACCCTATGCGGTGATAGGCATTATCGTGCTGTGCGTGGCACTCATCTTCGTTCGGGTTAAATTACCTGAAGTAGCAGAAACGGCTGATGCTCCTACTGACGCTTCTAAGAGCCAGACTTCTCTGTGGCAACATCGCAACTTTGTATTTGGCCTCTTTGCTTTATTTATGTACGTAGCTGCACAGACGGGTATTAATAGCTTTTTCATCAACTATGTCACTGAAAATGCAAGCATAAGCAATGTCAATGCCTCCCTCTTATTAGGTTTTGGTGGCATGGGCTTATTTATGTTAGGTCGTATGGGCGGAAGTTGGCTCATGTCGCGCATTGCGGCAGAGCGCGTATTGCTCTATTGTGCCATTGGCGCAGCATTGGCTATGGCCGTGTTACTAACAGGAGCTGGAACATTGGGGATCATCGCCTTCTTAGTGTGCTATCTATGTGAAAGCATTATGTTCCCCACTATCTTTGCCCTTTCGTTACACGGAGTGGGCGTACATACCAAATTAGCCTCTTCCTTTTTAATCATGAGCATTGTGGGCGGAGCCATTGCTCCAGTGCTAATGGGCTTAATAGCCGACAACGTTTCCATGGCTTTGGCCTTTAGTGTACCCTTAGTTTGCTTTATAGTAATCGCTGCGTATGCGGCTAAAGTTCATTGATTTTTTTGTTGACAAGTTAACAAGTTGACGAGTTGACTCAAAAAAGAGGAAAAATGCTCAACGACGAAATATTTGACCTTATCGCCCAAACGTTTAGCCATCCGTTTACGCCCACTCAGGAGCGCGCTGCAACGTTGTTGGCCCACTTTGTCACTACGCCGCGAGCCGATGTTGCCTGTATCTTGCGAGGCTATGCCGGTACGGGTAAGACATCGTTGGTGGGTGCATTGGTAAAGGTGATGCGCATGCTCAAGCGAGAAGTGGTACTACTGGCTCCTACTGGACGCGCAGCGAAGGTATTCTCTCATCATGCGGGGGTACCAGCCTACACGATTCATCGTATCATCTACCGACAGCAAACCTTTCAAGGTGAAGGTACGCGCTTTTCGTTAGGCTTTAACAAATTGCGTCATGCCCTCTTTGTCGTCGACGAAGCTTCGATGATAAGCAGTGGCGTGGGCAGCATGGGCGATTCCCTCTTTGGCACAGGTGAACTATTGGACGACTTGATACGCTACGTCTATTCTGGTGAGGGCTGTCGCCTCCTCCTGGTGGGCGATACAGCACAGTTGCCCCCAGTGGGCGAAGAAGATAGCCCCGCTCTGCGTAATGACGTACTGCAACGTTACGGACTTTTAGTAGGAAGTGCCGACTTAACCGAAGTGGTACGCCAAAGTAGTGAGAGCGATGTACTTTCGGGAGCTACCTTATTGCGCAATTTACTGAACGAGGGATTTGAGGGCATACCGCCTATTCACACCGCCCCCAAGGGGGAAGTGCGCGCCTTACCTGGCAATGAATTAATTGAAAGTTTGGTAAGCGATTATCAAAGTTTCGGAGCGGACAATGTCATTGTGGTTACACGGTCAAACAAACGTGCCAACATTTATAACAATGGTATACGTTCACGCATATTTGACCGCGAAGAAGAACTGACACGAAGCGACTTGATTATGGCGGTTAAGAACAATTACTTCTGGACGGCTGAATGTGCGAAATCATTAGGAAAGGACGAACGCATGCCCATTGATTTTATCGCCAATGGCGACACGGCCGAAGTCGTGCGCATACGCAATGTACACGAACAGTATGGATTTCGATTTGCCGATGCTACACTGCGCTTTGCCGATTACGATGACTTTGAATTAGACTGTCGAGTACTGCTGAGCACCTTACAATCGGAGTCGCCCTCGCTGACACGTGAGGAGAGCAATCAACTTTACGAACGGGTGTTGGAAGACTATCAACATATTCCTCTCAAGAAGGATCGCATGAAGGCACTGCGTCAAGACCCTTATTACAATGCATTACAAATCAAGTATGCCTACGCTGTTACTTGTCATAAAGCACAAGGCGGCCAATGGGCACGCGTTTACGTTGACCAAGGTTTTATCCCCGAAGGCACAACAGGCAATGCCTACTTACGCTGGTTCTATACAGCCTTCACGCGCACTACAGAACGCATTTATTTGGTGAATTGGACAGCACAAAATAACGTATAAGGTGTGTTCTCTCATTCGATTTTACGATTTAAGGTTATGAGGTTATAAAGTTACATCATGTACTAACTTTATAAACTCATAACCTTAAATCGTAAAACTGGGTATAAAAAATAGCTATAAATATTATTATTCAAAAATTTACCCTCCAACTCAAAAAAATACCCCCCCCTCTCAACATTTTACTTTTTTTTTGTAACTTTGCCTAATAACAACCCACTCCTCTATAAGGAGTGTTAAATAAAGGTGAACGCTTAACAAGCGGACCTATTAAAAAAACTAACAGACGCAGTTCATTTACAAAAGATGAAGACAAAGACATGCCCTATTTGCCACACGGCTTATCCAGACGATTTACCCTCTTGCCCACATTGCAACAAATCGAAATTGGGGGGGGTAAAAATGAATAAAAGAACCACTGGCAAGAAATACGAGTTTGGCTCGTATGATCGCGACTTAAAACACTATTATCAACAAAAAAGAATGATTCAAATCATTGCCATCATTGCCCTATGCCTTGCCTTAGTGCTAGTAGCGTGGTGCTTGATAGCATGTTAAAGAAGAAAACAAAAAAAAGAGGAAACATATCAATCCCTATAGGGTGGTGGCTAACACAGGACTTCGTATAGAGTCGATGATTGGTAAATCATGTTTGTTAATAGTCACCACCTTTTTTGGCTCAATATCAAATCCTGTGAGTAAAACTGCAATTTGAAAATTTAACATGAATGAACATTAACGAATAATTAACAAAAAAATTAATGAAATAATTAATGTTCAATTAATGAAATAATTAATGTTCAATTAATGATAATTAATGTTCAAAACAATGCGCGAAGCGCACCCAAAGTTAAACGTTAACTATTTATGTTATGCGCTTCGCGCATTGTTTTGAACATTAATTATCATTAATTATTTCATTAATTTTTATTCTTGTTCTCTTCGATAAATTGCAGTTTGAGAATCTTTTCCATTTAGAACGTCAATCTAAACATACCACGAATGCCCCACTTTTGTGTGCCAGCATTGATGTAATTAAGACGACGCACGTATTCGATGTGGAAGATTTTGAAAATGTTGTGAATACCAACAACCACCTCTACATAAGGCACCTTGCGATCCATTGGGCGCGACTGCGATGCAAAGACGCCCCCCTCCCATGTGCCAGGGAAGTAGAGCAAACGCGTATCGTTCGCGTTGCGCGAGAGCATAGGATTGTTCTTATCCGTCAAAGTACCCCAAAGCACATTGCAACCGATGTATTCACGCCACTTCAATTTCTTGATTAACGGAATGCGATTAAGTATCTTACCATTCAAGTCCCAAGAGTACATCAACGACACGTAACGATCGTTCATAAACTCCATGTTGTCTATCAAGTTGAAGGTATTGTCCTCCATGATGTACGACAAGTTGGCTGCAGGCATGATGAGCAAGGGGAAAGGTACCTTATTCCACTGCACACCGCCCTTTACCATAAAGTCCATCTTACCCCATGAAGCCAACCAGAAGCGCTTGTAGATACTTGCTTCGGTAAAGTTGTAAGCATAATCCTTACCACCTGCTAAATTGTAAAGTCCAGTTGTATGGTTGAGCGCAAAGATAGGCGCATCGTTATTGGCCGTGATGCGACGCTGCTTAGTATTAATCCATGTTACGCCGGGTTGGAAACGCAGCCCTACACTGAAGTCGTAAGTGCGAATGTAAGGCATATTGAATGCGCCGCCCTCTTGGCTAATAGCAGGGCCATGCATGACTTGATAAAGGAGTTCGCCTGTTGGCGTATCCTTAGAGGTGCGTGCCTGAATGTTGAAGCGCAGGCCGTTCTCCCACTCACGATCCCACAACAACTTGTACGTTTCGTAGTACATCATGTGCTTCACTGTGGTCCACTTAAACGAGGTAAAGACGTTATCCTTATCCGTTGGTAAGAACTTATCAGAAGGCGACATCACGTCACGCGAATAATTGAACGTAAGATTATTCACTGGGAACTCGCGTGGCAAATAAGCCTTCTTATTGAAAGAGTAAGTCACCTCACCCATGCCTTTCCACTTCTCGTCTTTAAAGCCATAGGCAATATAGCCTTTCAAGAAGAGGTGTTTGTTAAAGTTGGCCGTAGTCTGTGCTGAAGCACGCAGGCGAAGTCCGTCCACGAAGTTTTGCGTTATCATCGTATTAACTGGGCCTATATCTACCTTTGAAGGCTTTTCGGGATTAACCGAAGTCTCCACAAAGTTTTCGATAAAGGCCTTGGCTACCCAAAGCACAGGTTTGAAACCCTTCACTTGTTCTAACTTATGAATGAGTTGACTCATCGAGTTCTCACTGCGCGAGAGCGTATCGGCACGATGTTCCTCCCAGAAGGAATTGTCCTGCATCTGTGCATTAGCGGCCGTAAGCGTTTCGCCCTTAAACTTAAAGTTGCGGTCGGGAATAGGTTCGAACGAAAAGTTGCTATACTCCGTCGAGCGCTTTACTTGAAACTTCTGTAAGAACTTAGCTATCTTGAGTTGCACCAGCATGTCATCGCGTGTCAACACCTGCTCGCCCGTGGGCAATTGTTCAAACTCTTGTATAATGCGCATGCGCTCTACAAAGTTTACGTCGCTTCGCACGGGGATACCCATATCTACCTTACGCACGCGATAGCTGCTGTCGGCCATAATATAGATGCTGCCTGAGAAGCCAAAGTCCTGTGGATTGTTAGGCGTAAAGTCTACTTGTATGCACTTATCCTGATTGTTCACCTTCAGCGTGTCAACAATGAAGTAGCGGTAGAAGCTAATGGCCGTCTTCGACGAGATAGGGCTGGTAAAGGGATACTGCAAGAGGCGCACTTCGTCCTTATAAATGTCGACATCGGTAAAGCAGTCCTTGAGCATCGTATTGACAATGTCGCCCGTATTAAGCAAGTCATTGATACCATTTGAGCGCTGCCCCAAGATAATGGTCTTTTCGCTCTTCGGCTCTTTACGATAGATGAGTTGCGACACGGTTTCGTCCACCGAAATGGGGAGAATGAGTTTACCCGTCTCGTTGCACACCTCAACGTGATCTTTCAAGAAGGGAAATTTCTTAAACTTTCCTTCTTGAAATATCTTGTCCGTCACCTCGTTAAAGGCAAAAGTTATCTTTGAATACTTGTCAATGCTATAATAGTCATGCTGGTGAAGGTCACTATTTTTCTTAGCAGCTATCACCTTGCGCATAAGTTCAACGGCAGGGTTGTTCTTACGCGAATATTTCGTCTTTTTACCCGTCACCTCTGCCGTACCCAACGACTTCTCCATGGCATCAATTTTAAACACGAGGGAGTCGCCAGGCATTTTGACACTTATCGTCTTGGTTTCGTAACCAATCACCGAGAAGCGCAAACGGCCAGCTTTAAAGGGCAACTTGAAGTAGCCGTCTAAGTCTGTCTGCGTACCACCGCCATTGGTATACACCACGTTGACAAAGGGCAGTTTCTCGCCTGTCTTGGCGTCAACAACCGTGCCCGATAGGGTGCGCTGTGCATAAACGGCCATGCAGGCCATCAGCAGTGTTAAAATTGTGAATAGTCGTTTCATGTAGTGAATGTGCAAATGTGCAAATGTGAGAATGTGCAAATGCGGGGGATGTGCAAATGCGGGGCAATGTGCAAATGTGAGAATATGCAAATGCGGGGCAATGTGCAAATGTGAGAATGTGCAAATGGTCGCCTTAATTTGCTGCGTTTTAAAGATAACTAACTTACCTGTTAACTCGTCAACCTGTTAACTCGTCAACCTGTTAACTCGTCAACCTGTTAACTCGTCAACTCGTTAACCTATCAACCCGTAACTCATATATGAAGAAAAGTGCTAACACATAATGAGAAGAGTCTACCTATAGAACACACTCCATTACGTGTTAGCATTTTCATACATTAGATATTGGCCATCACTTGCCAGTTTCTTGTCTTTTAATCAATTTCTTCGTCAGCCTCATAGCCACCCATTTCGCGAATAGCATTCTTCAGCATTACGTACTGCTGGAAGAGGTGGTTGATAGGAACTTCGCCTTCCGTGTAGTCGTGCATCGGGCTCTTGAGGAAGAAGCTCAAGAAGCGCTGCGTACCATAACGGCCCTTACGAGCTGCGAGGTCAGAGAGCAACACGAGGTCGAGCAACAGAGGTGCGGCGAGGATTGAGTCACGACAAAGGAAGTTAATCTTAATCTGCATGGGGTAACCCATCCAGCCAAATATGTCGATATTATCCCAACCTTCTTTGTTGTCGTTGCGAGGGGGATAGTAGTTGATACGTACCTTGTGGTAGTAGTTTGAGTAGAGGTCAGGCTGCTTGTCGGCTTCGAGAATACTCTCAAGGGTTGAAAGCTTTGATACTTCCTTCGTGTGGAAGTTGGCGGGTTCGTCGAGCACGAGTCCGTCACGATTGCCCAAGATGTTGGTTGAGAACCAACCGCTCAAACCTAAGCAACGAGTGCCGATGATAGGAGCGAAACCTGACTTAACGAGTGTCTGACCCGTCTTGAAGTCTTTACCTGCGATAGGCATTTTCGTCTTTTCGGCCATTTCCCACATAGCAGGAATGTCGACCGTCGTGTTAGGAGCACCCATAATGAAGGGAGCACCTTCAGCCAATGCGGCATAGGCATAACACATAGAGGGAGCTACGTGTTCGCAGTCATTGGCCTTCATTGCTGCTTCAAGGGCGGCAAGTGTGCCATGTACCTTTTCGTCTACGGGGACGTAGATTTCAGTTGAAGCGGCCCAGATTACTACGATGCGGTCGCAATGGTTGTCGGCCTTGAAGCGGCGGATGTCTTCACGCAAAGCTTCTACCATATCCCAACGCGTAGCGCAATCTTTTACGTTGTCACCGTCAAGGCGCTTGGCGTAGTTGTGGTCGAAAGCGGCCTTCATCGGCACGATGGCTTTCAATTCATCACGTACGGGTTCGATGTCGCGGTCGCGCAACACTTCTGCGTTCAATGCACTCTCGTAAGCGTTAGCAGGATAAACGTCCCAAGCACCAAATACGATGTCGTTGAGTGAAGTAAGGGGAACGATTTCGCCATAGTGTAAGTACTTCTTGTCCTTACCGCGTCCTACGCGAATCTTATCATACTGAGTCATTGAGCCAACGGGCTTGGCAAGGCCTTTGCGTGTCATGAGTACACCAGTCATAAAGGTGGTTGTTACCGCACCCAGACCGACGCACATCACGCCTAATTTACCTTTTGCAGGTTCCATGTTTTATTATTTAAAGGTTGTTATTTAAAGGGTTTACATCGTTGCGACGAACGCCTAATAAAGCAGGAAAGAGAGGATTGTGCATTCGTCCTTTAGCAACCATGCATTTCTAAAACTGCAAAAATGCAAAAAGTTTTTTATCGTTACAAATTTGTTTTACGCTTTTTTGTTCAACATCTGAATTTTCGAAAAACATTAAGGCAATTTAGAACACTAATTGGAAACGTTTACAACGCAACAAATTTAGATAAACTGCAAATTGTCGGTCTAATTGGGGGGCGGGTTTGTAACCCGCGGCAGCAGCAGGTTGTAATTTATCTGTTTATAGTTGCTAAGCGACTATAAGTAGATGCTCAAAGCCTGCTGCTGCCGCGGGTTA
>UQHJ01000089.1 GCA_900540885.1 uncultured Prevotella sp. | reverse complement strand
TATTGCAGTAATGCGATTAGCCTCTATGCCATTCTTCACAAGCCAAGTCTTTACGGCTTCTGCACGCTGGCGAGATATACGTTTATTGACAGTCACGCTGCCTTTTGTGTCACACCAACCTGTTACCGTCACCTTCATGTTCGGATTCTCTTTCAATGTTTTGAGAATATCATTCAATTTAGTCTTTTCATTTTGTTGGATGTCGATACTATTGAAGGTGAAATATATGACAGGGAAAGTCACCTTTGCAGATTCTTTTATGTCTTGTTCAACAACTTTTGTTTCTGCCTTATCCACAGTTTCTTTCAGATTGACCTCCTCCGAAGAAGTTGGTTCCTGTTGTAGAACCTCCTGTTGTAGAACCTCCTTTTGTGGAACTGATGGAGTTTCTGCTATCTTGTTCTTCTTTTTAGAGAGGTTAATCCCTAATCTTACTCCACTTTCCCAAACAAAGTTGTTCTTATGCAGATGTTCTGGCATTCCGTCCATACGTTCGCCAGTAAGACGGGTCAAACCGGAATAGATGCCCAATTTCAGACATGAGGTCAGTTGATAACCAACCTGCAAGTCTGCACCATAACCCAAATGCCAGTTGGTAGAACCTTTCATTACCTTGGCATCATCGGCTATAGTCTGGATATCAGCCTTGGTCGTTACTGCATATATATGAGGTGAAACAGCCAAATCCCATCGGCTGTTAGTTGTCTTGTGGAACAGTCCAAGGAGATTAACGTTCACTCTTGCCCCATACCAACCCATCCTGACATGGCTTTTCAGATTGGCATATTCCCAACTGTCCATGCCTAAGACACCTGCGTTGTAAAGCATACCGTCGCTACCCAACCAATAGTTACGTTCTATGCAACAGTCTTGTGCAGACAAGTTCATTTCTCCATACTTGGCAGATAACTCTGCCGAGAATATGGAGTTGAAACGATAGCCCCCATATAAGCCAGCAGCCCAACCGAGGTGCGTCTTGTCATGTCCGAAACTTGAGAAAGTAGAGAAACCGAAAGGCATTCCACCCTCAATACCGACGTACCAGCCTTGCGAAATAGTCTTTCCATCTTCTTTTACTTCTGCTCTCGCAAAAGAAAATGGAAGAATAAATGCAAGTATTGCAACCAGCAACCGATTTTTTGTTGTCAAATAATTTATCATATCATTCATTTTTTATCGTAAGAATAAAAATCTATCTCCAATTACAAGACAAGTATCTATGAGTACAAACACCCCGATGATGATTAAGGTTAATTCTATCCTTGGCATAGTTTCTATTATGTCTTTCATGTCGCATAGATAGTGAATTTTTCCGAAAGAAGGTGTAGTTTTTACCTGTTCATGTGTCTCATTCCTACCAAAAAGGTGTCTCATTCGTAGGAATGCGACACCTTTTTGGCTGTTTTTCGATAAAATTTTTGCTTTTTCTTTGATGTTTCTACAAAAAATGGATCCGCTCAATTAGAATCATTTTGTGCTACATCTGTAGACTGGAAGTCTCTCTATTCTGTAGGAGAACAGCCTTCTTTTGGCTTTAATGAATAGATTAATGACTCAAGTTTCGGATTTAGCAAGGACGGGCTGAAAGCCCAATGGAGCACATAGCCCAGGGCAAGCGAAGCGACACCCTGGGTATCGCGTGTTGGAGCAGTCGCGCCCTGTAAGGGCAAAAGCTTTAAGACATGGCGCAAGTATTGAACAAAATATACATACGGTGTTCCACTTTAAGACCGCTAAATCAGCTATCAAGCAAGAATAACAATATAAAGGGTTAATGCTTTTGCCCTTTCAGGGCGCGGAGACTCTACTATGCGGAAACCCCAGGGTGTCGCTTCGCTTGCCCTGGGCTATGTGCACCATTGGGCTTTCAGCCCGCCCTTGCTAAATCCGAAACTTGATTAATGAATAGATTAATGAATAAATTAATGAATAGATTAATGAATAAATTAATGGTCGATTAATGAAACATTAATGTTCAAAATCTAAAGCGCGAAGCGCGCCTTAATGTTCAAATCATGCTGCTGCCGCGGGTTGAAAACCCGCCCCCCAATTAGGCAGGACACCCAATCTCCTTCTTCAGCTCTTCCATGCCCTTCGATGCCACGTTCTTAATCACGTGGATCTGGCGCGTAGAAGGCACGCGGACGGGATTCGGGTCGATTAAGTAAATCTCAGCATCGCGTCGCACATATCGTACGAGCGAGGCAGCTGGGTAAACGTTCAAAGAAGTGCCGATGATGACAAACACGTCTGCCCGCATCACCTCCTCTGCCGCAGGTTCCAAGTTGGGCACCGCCTCGCCAAACCATACGATCCAAGGGCGGAGCAAAGAACCATCGCCCGCTAACGTGCCTGGCTCAACGTTAGGACGGTCAGAGGGGAGCGTCTGAATGTAGCGCGTATCGTTCGGGTTGCGTGACGAACACACCTTGCGCAAGTCGCCATGTAGGTGAATGACATGGCTCGAACCCGCCCGTTCGTGTAAGTCGTCTACGTTCTGCGTCACCACCGTCACGTCCCAATCCTGCTCCAGCTCCGCCAAGATGCGATGTCCCGCGTTCGGCTTCGCATCAGCCAACTGGCGGCGCAGCTTATTATAAAACTCCGTTACCAACGTTGGGTCCTTCTCCCAACCCTCAGGTGTAGCCACTTGCTCTACGGGATATTGGTCCCACAATCCACCTGCATCGCGAAAAGTCGCAAAACCACTCTCTGCACTAATGCCTGCGCCCGTAAGCGCTACTAACTTCTTCATTTGCTTCCTCCTTAGTTTTTTAGTTAACGAGTTAACAAGTTGACAAGTTTACGGGTAAGTTTGTTAAAAGAAAACTTCCTCGTCAACTCGTTAACTCACCAACCAAAAGTACAAAAAATAAACCCACTACGCACATTCCTTACAAATAAATTGTACTTTTGCAGTTCAATCAAGTGACAATCAACACAAACAAACATATATTATATCACTTTTTTTATGGAAAACTTAAGTTATGCCCTCGGCATGGTCATTGGTCACAACCTTAAAGGCATGGGTGTGAAGGACCTCAACGTAAGCGACTTCTCACAAGCCCTCAACGATGTGGTAACGGGCCAGACCTGCAAACTCACCGACCAAGAGGCACAACAATTAGTTAACAACTTCATTCAGAAGCAACAAGAAGAGGCCACTCGCGCCATTCGCGAAGAAGGCGAACGCTTCTTAGCCGAGAATGCCAAGAAGGAAGGCGTAACGGTACTCCCAAGCGGTTTGCAGTACACCGTTATCACAGAAGGTACAGGCGCACAACCCCTCGCTACCGACCGCGTAAAGTGTCACTACGAAGGTACACTCACCAATGGTCAAGTGTTCGACTCTTCTTACCGCCGTGGCGAACCCGCTGTATTCCCCCTCAACGGCGTTATCCCTGGTTGGACCGAAGGTGTACAACTCATGAAGGAAGGTGCTAAGTACCGCTTCTTCATTCCTTACAACCTCGCTTACGGCGAACAAGGCGCAGGTCAGGCTATTCCTCCCTACGCAGCACTCATCTTCGATGTAGAACTCATCTCAATTGAAAAATAAGAGAAAAGTGCTTAGGCACTTTTCTAATGTGCAAATGTGAGAATGTGCAAATGTGCAAATTGTCGCCTTTGTATATTAAAAAATATTCGCAATGAAAAAGATATTCTTCGCAGCAGCAGTGGCTATGACAGCCCTCTTCACAAGCTGCAACAACGGTTCTCCCCGTGCCAATCTCAAGACCGACATCGATACCCTCAGCTACGAAATGGGTATGGCCATGTCACAATCAAAGACCGATTTCGAAAACTACCTCGCACAGTCAGGTAGCGACTCTGCTTACGTCGACGAACTCCTCAAAGGTTACCTCGAGGGTATGAACGCTGCCGATGATAAGAAGAAGATGGCTTACTACATGGGCGTAATGCAAGGCTTACAGACCAAGATGCAGATGCCTATGATCGAACAACAAGTATTCCAAGGCGACTCTACCAAGAAGGTTAGCGTTAAGAACTTCATAGCTGGCTTCATGGCTTCTGCCAAGGGCAAGAGCGCACTCAAGATTAACGGCAAAGTAATCGACAAGGAAGGCGCACAAAAGGCTATCATGGACTACATGTTCGGCAGCAAGAAGCAAGAGAGCGAAGCCTACATGCAGAAGATGGCTAAGCAGCCTGGCGTAGTAGCCCTCGGCAGCGGCATATATGGTAAGCAACTCGCTGCAGGTACTGACGAACACTGCACGGCTACTGACTCTGTAACGGTTAAGTACGAAGGCAGATTGACCAACGGCACCGTGTTCGATACTTCTGACAAGCAACCTGGTGGCGTCGCTACCTTTAGCCTTCGCAACGTTATCAAGGGCTGGAGCATCGCCATTCCTAAAATGGGCGTAGGTTCTACTTGGGAAGTTTACATCCCTTACAACCTTGCTTACGGTGAACAAGGTACAGGCCCCATCCCTCCCTTCGCAGCCCTTACCTTCAAGGTTACACTCGTTAAGGTCAATAAGTAATCTTTTTAGTTGACAAGTTGATAAAGTAACTTACCCGTTAATTCATCAACTTGTCACCCCCCAAAAAATCTCCAAAATAAAAAATGAAAAAGCTCTATATCCTTCTCCTTGCAGCCCTTTGCTGCACAGGTGCTATGGCACAAAAGGGAGGCAAAAAGGGTGGTAAGAAGGGCGGAAAGAAAGCCATTCCCGCAGCCACACTCACTCCCGCACTCAAAAGCGTAGACGGCAAGACCTTTAGCTATGCGCTCGGTGTAGCACAAGGCGAAAGCCTCAAACAATACATGGTTAGCCAGCTCGGCGTTGACACTGCTTACGTAAGCGTAGCCATTGAAGCAATGAACTCTCACATGAGCGAAGCTGAACAGAAGAAGGCAGCTGCTGTAGCTGCTGGACTCCAGATCGCTAAGATCAATCAGCGCAACCTCCCCATGATTAGTAAGCAGGCGGGTGGCGACTCAACTTTCGTAAGCGAAGCTGAGTTCGAACGCGGCCTCTCTGCTGCTGCCCTCGGCCACGGTGCTACCATGACACGCGACAGTGCCATGAAAATCGTTGAAGGACAGTTCCGCTATCAAAGTGAAACGTATAAGGCCAAAAACCTCGCTTGGCTTGCCAATAATAAGAAGCAGAAGGGCGTTGTAACTCTCCCCAGCGGCCTTCAGTACAAGATCGTCACCAAGGGCACAGGTGCTATCGCCACTGACTCTACCGAAGTAGAAGTTAACTACGAAGGCAAGCTCATCGACGGCACCGTATTCGACTCTTCTTACAAGCGCGGCAAGGCTGCCACTTTCCGTCCTGACCAAGTAATCAAGGGTTGGAAGGAAGCACTCACCCTCATGCCTGAAGGTTCTATCTGGGAACTCTATATCCCATCTGAACTCGGCTATGGCGAACGCGGCCAAGGCGCTACTATCCCTGGCAACTCTACTCTCATCTTCACCGTTGAAGTGATGAAGGTGAAGAAGTAGTTAATGTGCAAATGTGCGAATGTGCAAATGTGCGAATGATCGCCTTTGTACGCTTTGTTATAAAAGCATTATATTATTCGCACATTTGCACATTTGCACATTTGCACATTTCCTTCTCTCGTTAACTAAAAAATGAAAAACCTTTTATCTTTATTCTTCGTTTTTTCACTCTTTGCCCTGACCGCCACGGCACAGAGTAGTGTGCGTTTTGGTTACGTCAATGTCGACTCCCTCCTCCACATCCTTCCCGCCTATGCCGAAGTGCAGACCAACATGGAGAAACTCCGTGCGAAGTACGCTATTGAAGCGGAGTACAACGAGTCAAGTTTCCGACGTCAATATGCCGAATACCTCCAAGGGCAGAAGCAGTTCACGCCCAATATCTTAGCCAAGCGCCAAGCCGACCTACAAGAGTCGTTGCAGAAAGGAATTCGATTTCGTCAGCAAGCCGATAGTCTGCTCCGACAAGCCGAAGCGGAGATGCTGCGCCCCATACGGCAAAACATCAATGCCGCTATCCGCGCCGTCGGACTCGAACACGGCTATGAATACATTCTCGACACTTCAACCCCCGTCTACCCCTTTATCCACCCCTCAGTAGGCGAAGACGTTACTGCCTACATCAAAGAAAAACTACAATAGTAAGTAGGTCCTACAAATTGCAATTTATCGGCCTAACGAGAATGAACATTAACGAAAAAAATTAATGAAATAATTAATGTTCAATTAATGATAATTAATGTTCAAAACAATGCGCGAAGCGCGCCTAAACTTAAACGTTAACTATTTATGTTATGCGCTTCGCGCTTTGTTTTGAACATTAATTATCATTAATTGAACATTAATTATTTCATTAATTTTTTTCGTTAATGTTCATTCTCGTTAGGCCGATAAATTGCTGTTTACCCACGCCATTCGTTACGCAACACAACCAGAATTTCACGTTTTGAAGAGTTTAGCTCCCTCTTACGAGCCGTAGGAACGTATTGTAACACACACCCATTTCGGGCAACGCATACCGTCGCCACACATATTTGATAGACCGCGACTGATTGCCCGGTTCGTAATGCGCACGCATCAATTCACGTGCCATGCGCTCTTTACATATAGTAGATGACCTTTTCATGGTAAAAAAAAGATAAATGGTTAGATGAAAATCTGTAGAGCCCACTAACGTCTCAATGCCGAGTCAAGTACGCGCCAAGCCCCACGACACCCTAACTCCACGATGCGCCCCATATTGGCAAAGGGTACGTCCACTTCGAGCCACTCCCGCTTCGTAATAGCCCCCGTCAGCGCCTCTGTGTCAGCGAGTCCGAATAAGGCAGCCGTACCCTTCAGCCACGAAGCTGGCAACGAAGGATTCAACTCCACCACCAAGTGAATCACGTCCGTAGGGCGCAAGGCAAAGTAAGCCTCACGCGACAAGGCATGGTCCTGACGCAGTTCCCTCTCGTGCATCATGCGTTCGGCTGCGTCGCGCTCCTCCATGAGCGTCAGCTCGCGTCGGCGATCCTTCAAGAAGTCGTGGTGAAACGTCTGACCGACATTCCTCACGTCGAAGGCCGCAAACGATTGGCCGTACACCCCCGCCTTATAACGGGCGAAGAAGAGCATCACCTCGCTCAACTTATAGCCCGCCACCGTACCCGTAAAGGCTGCCACAAACGGACCCACCTGAGCCTCCGCCTGCGAAGCGTCGCGACACTGCGAGGTAAGAAACAAGTGCGTCACCTGTTCGTCCATCCACATCTTCGGACACGCCGCTCCATACAACTCGGCCAAGGCTGCCACCGTCGGACACTGCCAACGATAAGCCCGCCAAGGCGAGTCGGCCACCACGCCCCAGTTGCGCGGTGAATAATTCTGCATCAAGTCATTAAAAGTCGGGTTCTTCACCGTCCATGCTGGCGATATACCCAGCTTGGCGAGCTGCGAAGCCTGCAAGGGCTTCACCGAGAGCGTCTTGCTTCGTTCCATAGCTGCCGAAGCCGTTGGAGCGGTTGCCATAGTTGCCGTAGCCGCTATGGAGGTTCGCTGCGCTGCGTCGGGCTGCAAGGCCTGTGCCGACGGCTGCTGCGGAGCGAGTAGGGGATTGCACATAGGGGGAATCTTCATGATCTGTGAACGTTTTTAGGTTAGTTTTTGTCAAATTACTCTCTTCTTCTTTCTTACTCTTCTTATTATTCGTGCTAAGTGACGTGCTATTGGGTGTGCTAATAGTCGGTGGACTGACCGTCTCAAATGCTTGAGCCACAGTGATTACGGAATACTTCTTTGTGCTATCCACCCTGCTAAGCCCCATGTTACAAAACTTCTTGAGCAAGTAGCGCACACGACACATACTGCAACCCCACCGCACGGCCAAAAAGTTGAGCGTTGTACAGAGTTGTCCCTTCGTCAGTGTCACCTCACAGTTATTAATCTTATGTACGGTGGGGGTGCGGCCATAATAAGCCATCAACTGAAGGTCGATGTAAGCCTCGATGACGGTGAAGCAGCGTTTCTCTTGCCAGTTAGAAGAGGCAATGAGGGCGCGTGGAATGGTGATAAATCCTTTGTCGCTAATTTTCATGGTAGTTATCCTTTGTTTTTTGTTGTAAAAAAAAGTGGGTGAGCAGGCCAGATGAACAATACATCAAACAAAATATGGTCGTGTCGTTTGCGCTCAAACGATTAAATATATGACAAATGAATACATCTCTCATTCTGCTCACCCTGGCTCCAACATTTTCACAAACATTGGGTTACCTTTATCTTTATAATCGCTGCAAATGTAAGGCTTAATTTCTTAACCTCCAAATGCGAATATTTCAATAGCTCTGTCTCATGACACACTTATCTTGCGCCAAACTGCGTCATGCCCCTTTTTGAATTGTTAATTTTTTCACCATTTTACGTTTCTGTCTTCTATTACTATTAACACACCTTTCTTTCTTTTTACAATTTAATTACCATGATACCCCCTAAAAAGCATGAAAACGTTTAAGATAAATTAAGAATACGTGTAAGGGAAGTGTCTCCCTAATTGGGGGGCGGCGTCCTAACCTGGGGGCGACGCGTCCCCGCGTCGGCATTGCCAACTTGGGGTTCGATGCCCCAAATTGGCAATACT
>UQHJ01000088.1 GCA_900540885.1 uncultured Prevotella sp. | reverse complement strand
AAGAGTGACTCCTATAGGATTCAAACCTATAACCTTTTGATCCGTAGTCAAATGCTCTATTCAGTTGAGCTAAGGAGCCGTTATTTCTGTTTTGCGAGTGCAAAGGTACAACACTTTTTGAAAGTACCAAAACTTTTCCTCGTTTTTTTGCAAAAAACCTCAAGAAAGCAACCATTTTGCCTCTAACAAACGCCTATTCAAGCCAATTTCGATAGAATTTGGCCGCATCACTTTGCCATGAGAACGCTATTTGTCCTTCCTTATTATAGTAATGTAATGGAGCTTTAATCGGCAAGTTTTTACTCAAATCGCGTTTATATTCCTTATCAAGCGTATCGGCAGCATACTCTAAATGGCCCACAATAAAAGTGCGACGACCATCAAGCGTAGCCATTACCCCTACTCCACTCTCATTGCTTGCCGCGATAAGTTGCAGTCCTTTATCATGTGCTTGCTCTACGTCTATCTGACTCACAGCGGTGTGACGCGAATTGGGCATTTTAAAAGAGGGAGTAAGTCCACGCATTAAGAACGAATCAGGACAAAGCACACGTTGATCAAATATGCCAAACATCTTATCCGTCAACGCATACTTGTTTATGCCATAATGTTCATATAATCCAGCTTGCGCAGCCCAACATATATATAAGGTACGCTCTATGTGTTCGTCGGCCCAATGCATAATCTGCTGCAACTGCGGCCAATAGCGAACTTCCTCGAATGGCATCTGTTCCAAGGGAGCACCCGTGATAATCAAGCGATCAAACTGATAAGGGACAAAATATTCGAAGTCAAGATACAACTGCTCCATGTGTTCCATAGGCGTTGTCTTATAAGTTTGTCCCTTAATCTTCATGGGCAATATCTGTACCTTTCGATTTGTACAAAGGCTTAAAACTCGCGCTATGTCTAATTCCGTATCAACCTTTACGGGCATCAAATTTAAAAAGAGCACACGCAAGCACTCTCCTACCCCTTGCCAATCGCACAAGGAATAAGTAGACGTTTGTAGCACATCAACGCAAGGCATACCTTGTGGTAAAAAAACATGGGCATTCATTCTCACAAACCTTTCTTTATATCATTAGTCCATTCTATCGCGATAGTCCTCGTACAAATAACTACGCAAAGTCTCTATGCTTCCGTCAAGGTGTTGTAGCTTTAAGGCTGGGTGATGTATGCCATTAAACATATTCGTCTTCACGGTCGTATAGTGTATCATGTCTTCAAACACGATCTCATCGCCTACCTTTAATGGAGCAGCGAAACGCCAGCAACCCATATAGTCACCACTCAAACAACTATTTCCTCCCAGGCGATAAACACAATCGTCCTTTTCAACACCCAGTTCACGTGCATTCTCTATCGTTTCAGCGCCACGTACTGCAGGGTGATAAGGCATCTCTAAACAGTCGGGCATGTGACACGTAAAGCTAACATTCAATATTGCCGTCTTGATACCATTATTTTCTACTACGTCAACCACCTGCGAAACGAGTGGCCCCGTTTGCCATGCAAAGGCTGACCCTGGCTCCAATACTAATTGCAAATTCGGGTGTACAGCCTTAAACTCTTTTAATATGTCGATAAGTAGCAACACGTTGTACCCCTTGCGCGTTACCAAATGGCCTCCGCCTAAGTTCAACCACTTCACCTGGTCAAGCCAAGGCCCAAACTTTCGTTCTATCCACCCCAACGTATGTTGTAATGCTTCAGCCGAACTTTCGCAATGACAATGGCAATGGAAACCTTCTATCCCTTGAGGAAGTTGCTCGGGCAGTTGTGAGGCTAACACACCGAAACGCGACCCTGGAGCACAAGGATCGTACAATTCTGTTTCAATCTCACTATGCTCAGGATTAATGCGCAAGCCCATACTGGGAGCAGCATCACCATAAGCTACTACTCTATCCTTAAAACGTTCAAACTGCGACAAAGAATTAAACGTCACATGACTGGAACATTTCAATATCGTATCAAACGTATCGTCTTCATACGCAGGTGAATAGGTATGCGCCTTTGAGCCAAACTCTTCAAAAGCCAAACGCGCTTCGTAAGGCGACGAAGCAGTCGTATGACTAATGTATTCTCTAAAAATAGGGAAAGTACGCCACAATGCATAAGCCTTAAAAGCAAGTATAAATTCCACACCAGCCTCGTCAGCTATACTTTTAATCAGTGTTAAGTTCTTACGAAGTTTAGCTTCTTCAAGCAAATAATAGGGTTGCAAAATGTTCTACGTTTTAGAAAGGAAGAAAATAAATGAAATAAGAAAAGAGGTTGTAGGCGAACGTCCTATCACATGACAGAGCTTTCCGACCTACGACCTCTTATTTTCAAAACGAACTTATGGTACTAAATTACATTACACCACGTTCGCGTAACTTCTGTTGCCAGTTCCAAGCTGAAGTCAAAGCCTCTTCAAGGGTATGAACAGCCTTCCAACCGAGCACCTTGTTAGCCTTGTCTACATTACCCCAAACCTTCTCGATATCGCCTTCACGACGAGGAGCGATCTCGTAGTTCAACTTAACACCAGTGCACTTTTCAAAGGTTTTAATCAATTCAAGTACGCTTACGCCATGACCAGTACCTACGTTGTAGATTTCAACGGGGTCAGTATTCTTATCCTCTACGATACGTGCCATAGCTGCAACGTGAGCCTTTGCAAGGTCGAGTACGTAGATGTAGTCACGAATGCAAGAGCCATCAGGAGTATCGTAATCGTCACCGAACACCTTCAAGCAAGGACGAATGCCCATAGCTGTCTGTGTAAGGTAAGGAATCAAGTTGGCGGGTACACCATTAGGCATTTCACCGATGATACCTGTTGGGTGTGAACCAATCGGGTTAAAGTAGCGCAAGATGATAGCGCTAATTTTAGCACCACTATGTACGTAGTCCTGAATAATCTCTTCGTTGATTTGCTTCGTATTACCATAAGGACTTTCAGCCTTCTTGATAGGAGCTTGCTCTGTAACGGGCAGATTCTCAGGATCGGGCTGACCATAAACGGTGCAAGAAGAAGAGAAGATAATACCCTTCACGTCGTACTTAGGCATCAACTTAAGCAAGTTGATCAAAGAGAGCAAGTTGTTTTCATAATACTTCAAAGGCAACTGCACACTTTCACCTACAGCCTTTGACGCAGCGAAGTGAATAATACCAGTAATCTCGGGATATTTTTTGAAGACACCTTCCAATGCAGGCAGGTCGCAGCAATCTACTTGTTCGAAAGCGGGACGAATGCCAGTAATCTTTTCGATACCATCTACAACGTCAGCCTTTGAATTTGACAGATTATCAATGATTACTACATTGTAGCCTGCGTTTTGCAGTTCTACCGTGGTATGTGAGCCAATAAAGCCTGTACCACCAGTAACAAGAATGGTCTTTTTCATGACACTTGTTTTAATTTATTTTGTGATGAGTGGTTTGTACTGCAAAAGTATATTATTTTTATGGAGTAAAAAAGAAAAGTAAAAGAAAACTTGACTTAACATTTCCCCTCATTAATCTATCGCGCTTTACTTCTTTACTTGCACAGCCATTACAAGCGCTTCAAACGAAGGGATTATAATAACTCCACGCGAATAAGTCAACACTTGCAGCTTCGCCAATTCCGACAACATTTGCGACACACGCAAGCGCGTTGCACCCAACTCATGAGCCAACACTTCCATTAGGACATACAACCTTTTACTTCCCGTTGGACGCAGTACGCGACGCTGCATAAAAAACAGGAAGCGCTCATCAAGTCGTTCATATCGTTGTTGCCACTGAAGACTCGACAGACGTTGTGCATACGTACTCAACGCATTGTAATAATTTATCTGAAACGCTGGATAACGCATCAATAGTTGGCGCACGCTCTGTTTACTTATACGCACTACTTGCGCTTCTTCGCACGCTCTAACCGAGCGCGTATAGCGATTGTGCAGTCCAAACAGACTTTCGAGTTGAATCACCCACGGAGCACGTATCCTTTCGACCAAGCGATAAGTATGTTCTGGACTTTCGACCTCCACCTCCACCTCGCCCCCTAATAAGATACAAAGCGACTTACCATCTTCGTCTTGCCGCACAATCGTTTCGCGCTGCTTATAGGTCTGGAAGTCAAGCGGCACTTTCTCTACGATGTCCAAGAAGTCCAAACGGCTAAAGCCTTGAAACAGCGAAACAAGTAATAAGCGGTTTGAGAAAAGCGACGTACTCATCTTTCTTTAAAGTTCAAGCGTTTTCAAGCGGCCTTGCTCATCGGCATAGATCAAATAAGCATGCAGTTCTTTATGTGCTGACAATACTTTTTTTGCCCCATCCAATCCCAATACCATGAAAGCCGTAGCATAAGCATCGGCCGTAGCGCAATCAGGAGCCAACACGGTGGCTGACAGCAGAGAATGTTGCACGGGCCGTCCAGTACGAGGGTCAATCGTATGTGCGTACTTACGTCCGCCGCGCTCGTAATAATTGCGATAATTGCCACTTGTAGCCAGAGCCGAATTTTCAAGACTCAAGACGGTCTGCAGTTCACCACTTCCACTCTCATTCGCGTTATCAACAGGCTTACTAATTCCTATTTGCCAGCTCTTGTGCGTTTCGGGGTTACGTCCTTTGGTCACTACTTCGCCCCCAATCTCGACCATATAATTACGCACACCATGATCGCGCAATACTTTGGCAACGCGGTCTACACCATATCCTTTGGCTATTGCGCCACAGTCTATCATTACCCCTGCGTTGTCTTTCTTTAAGAGGCTATCAGTTGTCAACGTTATATGATGAAAACCGACAATCCTTCGCAAAGAATCCACTTGAGTATCAGTCGGAAACGTTCCCTTCTTAAAACCAAAGCCCCAAGCATTTACGAGAGGCATTACCGTTACGTCAAAGGCTCCCTCCGTAGCCTCACTCACCTTACGTGCCTTTTGTAACACATCATACATCATGAAGTCTACACGCTGCGTTTCCCCAGCATTAATCTTCGAAATTGTACTTAAAGGATTAAACACCGAAAGGCTGGCATCGACACGTTTCAGTTCTGCCAATATCACACTATCAAGTGCTTCACTGGCTTCGTACTTAATATGGTAAGTCGTGCCAAAGATAGGACCTTCAGCTGTTCGTAGCGTAGCTGTGCCTCTGAACTGCACAATCCATACTGTTGCGATTATCAAAAGAGCGAGAAACACTCCGCCTATAATTCTTTTCTTCATATACCTTTCCTTTACAAGCAGACGAGTTAACAGGCAAACTATAAGTAGGTGTTAAAAATTAGTTTATATTAATCATGTTCCGAATTAGTCGATATGCCTTGGCGCATTCTTTCGCCCAGAAACATAGGTTTCATCGGTCACGTAGCCCGCTACGCTCCCTCTTCAACCTATGTTTCTGAACCTTTTCGTTAAGCCAGATGAGCAAAAGAAAGCTTGCTTTCATTTTGCCATGGCGAGAAAAGGTGCGCGAAAGCGAACGAAATACTGCACCAATTCATATCAACTAATTTTTAACACCTACTTATCAAGCATTAGATTTTCCGAAGCGCAATTCTCTGTTTACCTATTAACTCGTCACCGAATTTAAATATCAATAATTACATTAAACGTTCCGCCCAAAGCGTGCGTATCATTTTTGCCATATCCAGGCACGTACCACGCATTATCAACGGCCGTTCGTCGATTGTAGATTCGCATACGATAGCGCACGCTCCAACCTAAATGGAGTACACTCCATACACGTGCCTCAAGCCCCAATACGACTTCTGCCCAATGGTTAGTACCCCGAATGCCTTTATACACAAACGGCATCGAAGTGCCATAAACAGGGTCGACGCGATCAGGCCCATCGACGTCGTATTTATAAGTAGTAAAGGCATAACGCACACCGACCATGATGCGCCCTTGCGCACGCGCGTTCTTGGCTACGTTGTAGTCAAGCCCCACACGATAATAGGGTGAATGCACCTTATAATGTAAGTCGGTAGACTCATTGGTATGATTGCTCACACCCATACCAACCTCAACTACGGGAAAATATCGACCGCGCATATTGAGCCTTGCCGCAGCCTCATACTGTCCATAAGGAGTACAAGCTGCCATTATCATACCACACACGTCTGTACTCACACTTACCCCTGCTATAAGTGGCAAGCGCTTTTGAGCAGCCAACGCTGCAGCGGCTTCCTCTGCCGAGGCATATTGCACACCTCGTATAGGGGCATCCTTTGAAGTTACAGGTGTCGTTACCGTATCTTCACTTGCCACCCCACCCCGCTTTTGAGCCTGACAAGGCACAAACACCAGTTGACTACTTGCGAGTAGTAGAACGAAGGAAGATACGAACGTTTTCAACATCATCATAATTTACTATGCTGCGCACCAACGACACGCTATCTACCGTTAGTGGCATTTCTGATAAGGGGTGCGATGTGGCACGCACAGCTGTTATCGTTTGAAATACGGAACAAGGACAGTCTAATGACTCAAAGTGAGGTTGCGGCTTATGCGTAATAAATAAGGTGTCTTGTGCCGCCAACCCTTCAGAATTAGAGAAGTGGAGCAACAACGTATCACGCTCACCGCCCTCCTTTAAAGGCAAGAGGAAGCTACTTATATTGGTAGCACTATTCAGTAACAACGTGTCACGCCCCGCAGGAGTCACGCTCAATTGATCCGTCAGCGTTAGCGCACTGCGCGTTTCGTATGAATAGATGCCCACTTGCATGCGCACGACATTGTCAAGTGGACAGTCTATATTCGAACAGGCTGTGAAGCATACGGCCGCTGCAAACAGACTTATAACAACACTTACGAGTTTATACATCGCGTCAACCTGCCCTTTAAATTTCTTTTTCAATCTGGTAGTCATTACGTCCTGCTGCGTTGCGGCTTACCAATTCGCCTAAGAAACCTGCTACAAACAGTTGTGTGCCAAGTATCATCATGGTCAAGGCGATGTAGAAGTAAGGATTGTCTGTTACTAAAGGTGCTGGCGAACCTGTATAGAGGTGAACCAACTTAACAGCTCCTACTACCACACAAGCCACAAAGCCTAAGAAGAACATGATTGAACCCAAGAAGCCAAACACGTGCATAGGCTTTAGGCCAAAGCTATTTAAGAACCACAGTGAAAGCAAGTCAAGATAGCCATTAACGAAACGGTTTAGTCCGCCAAATTTCGTTTTACCAAACTTTCGTGCTTGGTGATGTACGACCTTCTCGCCAATCTTGTCAAAACCTGCATTCTTAGCTAAATAAGGTATATAACGGTGCATCTCGCCATACACCTCTATATTCTTCACCACTTCATTGCGATAAGCTTTCAAGCCACAGTTGAAGTCGTGTAAGTTGTGTATACCACTCACCTTACGCGCTGTAGCATTGAAGAGTTTGGTAGGAATCGTTTTCGACAGAGGGTCATAACGCTTCTGCTTATAACCCGACACAAGGTCGAATCCGTCCTCCGTAATCATGCGATAGAGTCCAGGTATCTCGTCTGGCGAGTCCTGCAAGTCAGCGTCCATGGTTATAACGACGCGTCCCTTTGCTGCACGAAATCCGCAGAACAAGGCAGGACTCTTGCCGTAGTTGCGGCGAAACTTAATGCCGTGCACATGAGGATCGTCCGTTGCAAACGACTCTATCACTTGCCACGAACTATCCGTACTGCCATCGTTTACAAAAATGATTTCAAAAGAGAAGCCATTGGCTTGCATTACGCGCTTTATCCACGCATAGAGTTCGGGTAAGCTCTCTGCCTCATTAAACAAAGGCACTACGACCGAAATGTCATATTTATAATCCATACTATATATGTATTCTTTTCTCTTTTATTTTCTTCCACTTTCTTTTATCCACGACGCGCCACAAGGCCTATGATAGCTGCTATTACAGGGCCGAATATCATGGAACAATAGATTGACAAAGCTGAATAGGTAGAAGCACCTAAACTTTGCAAGGCATTCACCAATCCTTGCACACCATGTCCACCCGATAGTTCACTCAACTGCGCGTCCATTCCCGACTGCAACAGATACTGCTGCATTTCGGGTGTATCAATCGAACGGCCATAAGCAGCAAATATGGCACCATGGTCAAAATATTGCAGATAAACGAACACTACCACTGCTACTAATATCGAGGCATAAAAGCCCGTAAACAGTGCGTGCAAGAAGCCACGCAAGAAGGCAAATTCCTCGCCCATTTCCGTCACGTCGTTTCTGAAACGGAGGGTTAAATAGGTAGCAAACACAGGAGTACCCAACAGCATAATGCTAAACAGTGTTGACAATCCTGGCAACGAGAATGACCACTTAAAGGCCACTAACGAAACGATACCAAACACTCCCAACGTTATGCCGTCACGCATCGCATAACTATTTATCTGTTTTACAACTTCGTTATTTTGCATAAATTATGCTTATATACTATTATTAATAGTATGCAAAGATAGTGCAAGGCGAGCGCAATGCAAAATGAAAGTCGAAAAAACTGCAATTTGTCTGCCTAATTGGGGGGCGGGTTTGTAACCCGCGGCAGCAGCATGTTGCTTATGGTCGCTTAGCGACTATTAGTAGATGTTCAAGTCTGCTGCTGCCGCGGGTTAAAAACCCGTCCCCCAATTAACCCGCCCCCCAATTAGGCAGACAAATTGCTAGTTATCAAGCGAATGGGCAATTTTTTATTGCCAATTAGTTGTCGTCCACTGGCCAGTGTACATGTTTCCACTGGCCTGTGGAAACATGTATACTGGCCAGTGGAAACATGTACACTGGCCAGTGGACAGGGCCGACGCATTACTTTTCTCTTTCATAATCAGTGATATTCCATAGAAAAGCATTACCTTCCCAGTAAAAAACG
>UQHJ01000087.1 GCA_900540885.1 uncultured Prevotella sp. | reverse complement strand
GCTATGAAACTAAATATAAATACGAATAGGGCTAATAGCAACAAGGGGCCAAACACAAATAACAAGGGACGATAGATAATAGCAAAGGCCATAAGCGCGGCCGTAATGCAGAGCATCGTATAGCCTGACCAAGTATAACGATTGTAAGGTGCGATGTCGGCTCCCGTTTCTGCCTTAACGCGCCCTTGATTGCGACGTATTTCGAACATCGGCGCGAATATGCTGCTCGCCATAGCTAATAAGAAGAGCACGTGCATAATCCACTTGGTACGGGTATACAAGAAAGTATCGCGCCCCATCAATCCTACGATGAATACGGCCAAAATAGCGAAATATATCACCATAAAGGCGGCATCGTACTGCCAACGTCGCCGACGGTTGCATTCTATATTGAGTATGGAATGGGCTATGAGGAAGGTAACGGGCGAATAGAAGAGTATGTTGACGATTGTTCCGACATCATCACTCTCGGCACGAAAACCGCATACCATCTGTAGCACATAGTGTAACACTAATAAGCTCATGCTTACAAAGAGGGCCCAACGTGAACGCTCATAAGTAGCATTCACTACGTCTACGTGGAAGCGAGAGGTGAATAGCATTAGGGCCAACATGGCCGTGAAGATTAAACACGCAAATTGTAAAAGATACAAGGACATCATGTCTATCCGATAGTTGAATTAGTCATGCAAAATTAGGAAAAACATTGCCGCTATCAAACAATCAGCACAAAAAAACTTCTTCTTAAAGGATATCGAAAGAGTCTATCTAATCGTTCGCTAATATGCTATTTTGCTAATATGCTATCTACTACTTCGCACAACTCGTCGTACCATGACTGACCGAAGCGGCGAATGAGAGGATCTTTCAAAAACTTATAGATAGGGAGTTGCAACTCACGTCCTTTCTTTACGGCTGCATGGCAAACGCTCCAACGATGATATTGCAGACCTACTGTGCCATTGGAGAACTGCTTCTCGCGTATGGGATAGAGGGCACATGAGATAGGTTTGCACCATGCGGTGCGTCCTTCACGAAAGGCTTTGTCGGTGGCACAGAAGCAACAGCCTTCTGCATTGTAGCACGTAAAGACGCAGTCTTTGCCATTGACAATACTCGTTACAAGGTCACCCTCGCTATCGGTATAGGCCACGCCTTGGCGGTCGATAGTGGCTTGGGCCGTAGCGCTGAGTTCGGGCCACACTTCGTCGAGTACGTTTTCGAGTTGGCCTACCTCATCGAGGGTAAGTGGCGCACCGCTATCGCCTTCTACGCAACACTGGCCTTTGCAGGCTTCGAGGTCGCAACAGAAGCATTCGGTAAATATGTCGGACGACAGCAATACGTCGCCCACTTGTATAATAGGTGGTATTCGGGTCATGAGATTGTGAGTTTAATGAGTTTGTGAGTTTAATGAGTTTAGTCGCTTAGCGCGAGAACATACATAACATACTGAAGTTTCGGATTTAGCAAGGACGGGCTGAAAGCCCAATGCAGCACATAGCCCAGGGCAAGCGAAGCGACACCCTGGGTTTTCCGCATGGTAGAGTCTCCGCGCCCTGTAAGGGCAAAAGCTTTACCCCTTTATGTTGTTATTCTTGCTTGATAGCTGATTTAGCGGTCTTAAAGTGGAACACCGTATGTATATTTTGTTCAATACTTGCGCCATGTCTTAAAGCTTTTGCCCTTACAGGGCGCGACTGCTCCAACACGTGATACCCAGGGTGTCGCTTCGCTTGCCCTGGGCTATGTGCTACATTGGGCTTTCAGCCCGCCCTTGTTAAATCCGAAACTTCAGTACTATACATTGTGTTAATAAAAGGTTTGTCGGAGTATGTAAGAACGTGTATGTTATGTATGTTCTCGCGCTAAGCGACAATAAGCAGTTATTTTCAATTATTAAGGGAATCGCTTAGTGCGAGAACATACATAACATACATGTTCTCGCACACTTCGACATACTTAAAATATTAACATCACCAATTAATCGGCACTTGTCCGTTTTTGATAAGATAGTCATTACAGAGCGTGAAGTGGTGATTGCCAAAGAAGCCGTGATAGGCGGAGAGGGGCGAGGGGTGGGCAGAGCAGAGGACGAGGTGACGCGAGCGATCGATTACTTGTCCTTTCTTCTGCGCGTAACTGCCCCAAAGGATAAAGACAAGGTGATCACGCTCAGAAGAGAGGTGGCGAATAACGGCATCGGTAAACGTCTCCCAACCATGACCTGCGTGTGAAGCTGCTTGGTGTTGGCGTACAGTAAGGGTGGCGTTGAGCAACAATACGCCTTGTTCGGCCCAGCGGCGCAGACTGCCTGAGGAAGGAATAGGACGCCCCGTGTCGGCATTTATCTCTTTGAAAATGTTGACCAATGAAGGGGGAATGCGCACACCGTCTTTTACCGAGAAGCAGAGTCCTTCGGCTTGGCCCGGCCCATGGTAAGGGTCTTGCCCGATGATGACTACCTTCACCTTGTCAAAGGGACAGAGGTTGAAGGCATTGAATATCTCGTGTCCGGGAGGATAGCACGGACCTTGTGCATACTCTGCTCGCACAAAGTCGGTAAGTTGCTTAAAGTAGGGGGCATCAAACTCAGCTTGTAAGTGTTCGCCCCACGAAGGGTCAATGTTTACTTTCATAGCGACAAAGGTACAAAATTTGTTTGGAAACGCATCAAATGAAGGGGGGGCAGGCCTCCCGGCCCGCGGAATCGTGTAACTCTATATTTAATAGAGTTTTACTGCTCCGCAAGCCGGAGGGCCTGCCCCCACTTGCTGCGTCGCTCTCATTTGGGTAGTTGATAACGTCTTTCATTTAACACTACCCTAACGAAAGCAATTCGCGTTAGTCTTCGTCAGCGCTCCAATCAAAAGATTCGTCGCCCCACTGGCGCTCGTTGCTCCAGTCGTCGCCTTGACTGATGCTTTCGCCCGTGCTCTTGCTGCCAGCCAACATAGTTACGGCACTTTCAGCGTCAAAGCGAATAACAATGGCCGTGGGCTGTATATATGTCTTTTTCATTGTCTTTTTGTAATCGTTTAGTAAGTAATCTTTATTGAGCAATAAATTTGCGTCCTTGCTGCAAATAGATATTGCCCTTCACGGTAGTAAACACGCGGCGACCGCTGAGGTCGTAGATAGGAGCGTTGGGGGTAACATCATTCTTAATGGCATTCGTGATACCCGTTGTTGTGCCACCAAAGTTCATCGCGAGAGACTGAATGGTCTCGTTGTCTACCTTGAGGTAAGCACGATTAGCCTTCAACGTCCCATTCGTAGAGCGGAAGAACCCTACACTGCCCGTACCATTGGCGCGGCCAAGGGATAAGATGCCTTCGGTGCTGATCTCACTGGTAGTACCTAAGAGGTCGTTGTCAATAGCATCGGCAGAAGCAATCACGTTCAGTACGACCTGATTGTCACTTGCGCTTTCACCACTCAAGATGATACCTTGATTAGCAGGTACGGCCGTCACGGCATTCATCTGAAGTTCAGTCTTTTCGTCATTCAACTTAGCAGCGTAAGCCTTGATGTTGTCTTGACCTTCCGCTACCTCAACAGCATAAGGCAAGCAAGTCGTGGCAAAGGTCTTGTTGTCAGCCTCTGAGTAGTTGAGCGGCATGGTGATAGTAGCGGGAATGAGGCGGAAAGTCTTGGTAGCATCTGTGGTGCTGAGTCCGATTTCAAAACCGATACGATTGTTACCATCATTTGTCCATGCTACATTGTTACCTGAACTAGTCCAAGAAGTAGAATAACCATAAATACCGAATGCTTCATCATCTATCTTATAGATTTTCCAAGTATCTGTACTCATTGAACCACTAAAAGCAAGAGAACAGAGATAGGAATTACTAAGCGTAGCGCTTGACTTAGCCAAATGTCCAGACCCAACGCTTGAGAATTGGAATCCATCAAAAGGATTACCCTTTACATACCAAAGGTCGCCACGAACATCGTTCAATTGTGCTGCTTGACCATCGGTGCGAATAGCTAATGAAGAGCCATTGGCATAAACGCGATTACGTGTATCTGTACCATTCACCAAGTAATAGTAAACAGGTGCCTCATCAGTGCTGGTAGTGAAGGGCAAGTTGACATTCAAATCAAAATTGAACGTAGTCTCGCTTGTAGCCTTGTGGAATAAGCCAGTAGGTTGATACGTTTGACCCAATGAAACATAAGTGGGTAAACTCTCGGAGGTGATTGAACTTTCAGGATAGTTCTGTCCTTCATATACATCGTATGAATAAGAATAACGAACCTTGTTATCTTGATTATCAATATAGTTATAGGTCACCTTTGTGGGTTGCTCTACTGCATAGAAGATAAACTTGGCTTTGCTATTCCCAGGTTTTTCTGAGGTATTAAAGCTACCCGTGTTTGAATCGTCCTTGCTTGTAACGTAGGTGGTATAATATTTTGTACCAAAAAACCAATACGATCCATAATATGAAAGAGTAATGGCATTATCTTCTTCAGCAACATCAAACGTAGTGAGTGTTGAACTCATGTTCAACACATCGTTTCGATCCTTAACTTTAAAACCCGTATTGTTAAGTTTGCTTTTAATAGTAATGGTTTTGCCTTCTTTTGTTACAATCCAAAGATACTTTTTGTCATCGTCAGTAAGTTTACTGCCAATCAAGTCCAAGCCAACAGAAGCAGCATCAGTATGTGCATACTTGTCATCAGGAGACAAATACATAAAATTACCATTGCTATTCGTCTTGTCAGACTTAACGAGGACAAGGTACTGATTGCCCGGCTCAAGTTTGCTCCACGTGGTAGGTGTGCTTGCTACTTGTTGTGCCAGAGCGCTCATTACGCAGCTCACGAGCAACAGTAGCACTGAGGTAAATTTCTTTGTCATTGCTTGTTGTATATTTTTTTATTATTAATTGCATTAGATGCGCAGCCTTGCGCTGAAACCGAGTGCAAAATTGGCGTTTTTGTGTTATACAACATGTGGTAAGGGGGTAGTTTTTGCGGTAATACCGAATTTATAACCAATTACCGCGCTTTTTGAAAGGTCCGACTACCAAAACGCGTTATCATAAAGGAGCAAGGGATAATGCGTATCGAAAAGTTTTTCGTACCTTTGCCAACATAAAAACGACCTTGAATGAATCCTCCCGAAACATACTCGCATCTACTTCGTCAAACGGTTGACGACCTATCGGACACGGCGAAAATGAAAGGACTCTTTCATCAACACCGACATGGCGACCCACTACCCTCCTCTGCTGCATTGGAAGAGATTATTGGGTTGTGTCGCGCTGTGCTCTTTCCGGGGTACTACGGACGCAGCACACTGAATGCCGTGACCGTGCGTTACCACATCGGCATGGAAGTGGAACGCCTCTTCTCGTTGCTCACCGCACAGGTACAGGCGGGACTCTGTTTTGGCCGACAAGAAGAGGACAATCGCTGCATGGGCATTGACTATCACGCCAAGGCAGAGGCCATTGCGGCCTCTCTCATCAGCCTACTGCCTCAGGTGCGCCGCACATTGGCTACCGACGTTGAAGCGGCTTACTTGGGCGATCCTGCAGCACAGAATTATGGTGAGGTGATCAGTTGCTACCCCGCCATTCGCGCCTTGACATGTTACCGCATCGCACATGAATTGTATCGATTGGACGTGCCGCTCATTCCGCGTATCATTACGGAATTGGCACACAGCGAAACGGGCATCGACATTCACCCTGGGGCACAGATTGGCGAATACTTCACCATCGACCACGGCACGGGTGTGGTAATCGGAGCCACATGTATCATTGGTCGTAACGTTAAGCTCTACCAAGGTGTCACACTCGGCGCAAAGAGTTTTCCGCTCGACGAGCATGGCAACCCAGTTAAGAATAACCCGCGTCACCCCATTCTCGAAGACGGTGTGATCGTTTACTCTAACGCCACCGTCTTAGGACGCATCACAATCGGACGAGGGGCCGTAATTGGTGCCAATAAGTGGGTCACACACGACGTGTCCGCAGGGGAGAAAGTGTAGCCCCTACGTAACGCGTGCTTTCCAGCACGCGATAATATAGTTTCTACTTCGCGTGTGTAGGAAACACGCGATACATAGGCCACATTAGCCCATGGACACATTAGCATATTAGCACATTAACTTGATTATGCAAGAATTTGAACTCATAGCCAAAACCTTTCAAGGACTGGAAGAGGTATTGGCACAAGAACTCACCGAACTCGGTGCAAACAACGTACAAATAGGACGCCGCATGGTGTCGTTCACTGGCGACAAGGCCATGATGTATCGTGCCAACTTCTGCTTGCGCACGGCCATTCGCGTGCTCAAACCCATTAAGCACTTTAAGGCAAAGAGTGCTGACGACGTGTATGCCGCAGTGCGCAGCATTGACTGGAGCCAGTACTTAGACGTTAACACAACGTTTGCCGTTGACTCGGTGGTGTTCTCTGAAGAGTTCCGCCACTCTAAGTTTGTGGCCTATAAGGTGAAGGACGCTATCGTCGACTACTTCCGCGACACGACGGGCGAACGTCCTAACATTCGCATTACCAACCCCGACGTAAAGCTCAATATCCACATAGCAGAGGCTGACTGCACACTCTCACTCGACTCTTCGGGCGACTCGCTCCACTTGCGCGGCTACCGCGTGGCTACGGTCGAAGCTCCTATCAACGAGGTGTTGGCCGCTGGCTTGATTAAGTTGACGGGCTGGACGGGCGACTGCGACTTCATCGATCCCTTCTGCGGTTCGGGTACGTTCTTGGTAGAAGCTGCCTTAATGGCGCGCAATATCTACCCTGGTGTGTTCCGCAAATCATTTGGCTTTGAGAAGTGGAAAGACTTCGATGCCAACCTCTTACAAGAAATCTATGACGACGACTCACAAGAACGTGAGTTTACGCACCATATCTATGGTTACGACATTAACGTGCCTACTGTCGACATTGCCCTAAAGAACGTACGCAGCGCTGGCGTGTCCGACATTGTAACCGTTGAAGCACAGGACTTCCGCAAGTTTAAGAATCCCAGCGAGAAGGCTATCATGGTGACCAATCCTCCTTATGGCGAACGCTTAACACCGCCCGACATCTTGGGCCTTTACCAAGCCATTGGCAAGGTGTTGAAGAATGAGTTCCAAGGGGGCGAGGCTTGGATTATCTCGTCAAAGGCTGAGCTGTTCGAAAACCTTGGTTTGCGTCCCAGCCTCAAAACGCAGATATTCAATGGTAAGCTCGACTGCGACTTCCGCAAGTATCAGCTCTTTAGCGGTAAACTCAGCGAATTTCGCGCGGAAGGCGGCAAGGTAAAGACCGACGAAGAGCGCCGCCTCATGAGCGACCAACGTCGTTTCCGCACCCAACGAGACGAGTTTAAGAAGCGCATCAACGACGAGGAGGAGACACGCTTTGACGACGATGAGACCGAAGCCAAATATCGCATTCTGCGTAGCAAGCACCGCGAGTTTGAACAGACGCGTGCTCCACGCAAGCCCAAACGCGAAGGTGGCTTCCGTGGCGGCAAGGGTGAAGGCGGCTTCAAGAACGGTGGATTTAAGAAGGACGGCTTCAAAAAACGCGAAGGCGGATTTAAGAAGAAAGGCGGATTTAGTGGCGGACGCAAGCGCGACTAATTCCGAGAGACTTTTAAAAAGTTTGATGGCTATGAGGTTATAAAGTTACCGAAAAGCACTTACAGACCTACGCGGCCTTGCCTCTATGTTCTGATCACCGCGACCCTAATGACCGCATCATCGTGGCACAAGCTATTACCGACCAGGTACCACTTATAAGTTCAGACCGCAAGTTTACACACTATGTGAAAAGCGGTTTGAACTTTATTTTTAATGAACAATGAAGAGAGTTGATTTCTAATAGTTACGCATCCTCACCTGGAGAACGCATCCTCACCTGGGGGAATGCATCCTCACCTGGGAGAACTCATCCTCACCTGGGGGCGACGCGTCCCCGCGTCGGCATTTGCTTGGCAAGGCTCGATGCCTTGACAAGCAAATACAAGACCCTTTTCTTATTGCCAAGTTGGGGCATCGAGCCCCAACTTGGCAATACCGACGCGGGGACGCGTCGCCCCCAAGTGAGGACGCGTTTCCCCACAAGATAGGACCCATTCCAAAAACATACTTACCCCTCAACTCCAGAAAAATCAAACACAATATATAATGAACATTAAACACTTAATCGCAGCAACCCTTGCGTTGCTACTTGGCACCACCGCTATGGCACAAAACAAGAAGAGCTTTACGCTTGAAGACTTGATGTGGGGTGGCAACAACTATGCCAACATTATGCCCCGCTATTATGGCACAGCCTTTTGGGGCGACCGCTTGTTAAAACTCAATGTAGACGAGGTGAGCACCCTCACCAATGCGAAAAGCGTAAAAGAAAAGTCTAAAGTACTCTTCACCACTAACGAGGTGAATGCCGCTATTGATACGGCAAAGGTGGGCAAGGTGTATAACTTGCTTTACGCCGAGTTCCCCTACGCTAACAAGACGCAAGTGCTACTGAGCACACAGAAGCTCCGCGTACTTTACGATTGGAACGCAAAGAAGGCCGTTTGGACTGCTGAACGCACCGCTGGTGAGTCGGCCTCTGACCTCTGCTTTGCCTCAAAGGCCGAGGCTTACGTGAAGAACTGGAACCTCTACGTACGCACCGCTGACGGCAAAAATCACCAAGTCAGCACTGACGGCACACGCGAGTTGCAGTATGGCCTCTCAGTTCACCGCGATGAGTTTGGCATTCATAAGGGCACATTCTGGAGTCCCAAAGGCTCCTTGTTGGCCTTCTACCGCATGGACCAATCAATGGTGACAGACTATCCTTTAATCGACATCAACCACCGCGTTGCTCAATTAGCTCCTGAGAAGTACCCCATGGCGGGCATGGCCAGTCACAAGGTGACGGTGGGCGTATATAACCCTACGACCGAAAAGACCGTTTACTTACAAGCAGGCGACCCTACCGACCGCTACTTTACCAACATCGCGTGGAGCCCTGACGAGAAGACGATCTATATGTTTGAGTTGCCCCGCACGCAAGACAAGGCCGAGCTCGTTAGTTATGACGCTGCAACGG
>UQHJ01000086.1 GCA_900540885.1 uncultured Prevotella sp. | reverse complement strand
GAACATCTACTTATAGTTGCTAAGCGACTATAAGCAACCTGCTGCTGCCGCGGGTTAAAAACCCGCCCCCCAATTAGCCCGCCCCCCAATTAGGCAGATAAATTGCAGTTTATCTCACACTATCTCTATACGTTTTCAAAACCTTCATTTTATCTTTCATGTTTCACATTTTGTTGTAAAATAGTTGAATATCAATCATTTCGAAAAGTGAAACATACGACTTGAATGTTTCATTTTTAGTTTCATGTTTCACTTTTAAAAACACTGAGGGAGCGTATTATCGCTCCCTCAGTGTTTTGTTATCGCTCCCTCAGTGTTTTTGTTTTTCTCCCACTGTGTTTTTTGACATGAAACATTGAAAGTAAAGATGAAACATAGAAGTTCAATGTTTCAGTCATCAAAGATGTTGATAATCAATGAGTTGAAACATAAAAGTGAAACATAAAAACAGAAAAGGTAAAATATACGTAAGGTAAAATGCCTATTTAGAGCATTCTGAAACTTTTTATAGAGGTTTCTGAAGAGGCCAACAAGTAGCTTCTGCTCCTATCATCAAAAGCGATAAGTTAACGTAACACCAATATTGCGAAAGCCGTGGTCAACAAGTGCATCGCCAGGGCCAAGATTAATTGCCACCATCGGACGATAGTCAAGGCCAAACGTTAGCGGAACGTCTTTGAGTGTAAAGCCAAAGCCTAACGTTCCTACAGGACCTAAGAAAACACCATCTTCCCCATCGTCATAGTCGTAAAAACCAATGCCTGCACCAAAGCCACCCCAAAACTTCCACGTAGCAAAGCGGGGTGTCCAGTTAGGCCATTGTTTTATATTCCAATTATACACACCCTGAAGTGCAAAACCATCTGAGAGGTTAAACACACCAGCTGTAACGTCTAAGAAGTTCTTCTTACTAAAATGATATTGATATTCAAGGTCAATCGTCGAGCCACCAAAATGTGCACCTATAGCATGAGGCGTTTTCTGGGCTTGCAAGCTTAATGCACCTAAAGCAAGCAAAAGAGTGAAAAGATAACGTTTCATAATTTGTAGGTTTTTTAAAAAAGGAAGAAGAACTTTGATGCCTTATCCTTTAGCGTTTGTAATCACTTCGTTGCAAATATAGAACTTTCACACTGACAACAAGATGATAACATGAAAAAATCAACGTGAATATGCTTAATAACACAAATTAGCAAGAGAGAAATAACAAACACTCGATATAAAAACTATAATAGTACAAAAAGTTTTGTATTTTTGCCCTATAATATAAATATCCCAACAACATGTCTGTTCATACCGCGACACCGCACAACGACGTGCGTAAACAAATAATTTCGGTAGCTGCTGAAATGTTTCATCAGCAAGGCATACGCAGTGTAACAATGGACGACATTGCCCACCGCCTTTGTATGTCGAAGCGCACTCTTTATCAAATATTTGCTGATAAGGAGTCCTTACTATTAGCTTGCGTTATACAACATGAAGAAGAGGTTATCAAACAGTTAGAAGAGGTATATAATAATACTCAAAATGTACTTGAGTTCTTACTATTGGTATTTAGCCTTAAACTTAAAGAGCTGAACGAGATTGACCCTCTCTTCTTTGAAGATATGCAGAAGTACCCCAAAGTAATTGAACACATTAGGCAGCACAAGAATGAGAACGAACAGAAGTCGGCCAGTTTCCTCCAGAAGGGAGTAGAGCAAGGGGTATTTCGCAAAGAGATAAACTTTAAGATTGTAGCCCGACAGTTATCTTCTTGCTTCGACGACGTGGTGGAGAATGGACTCATTGACGAATATACAAAGAGTGAAGTATTTATGAACACCATAATACCTTACATACGAGGTTGCGCCACCCAAGTTGGCATCGCAATGATTGACAATTATCCTTTCCCGTCTGCTGTCGACATATCCCTTTAAGACCTGTACTATATGAATCCGTAAAAGTTCCTTCTTATCTTATTGCTTACCGCATTTACACTAAATGTATCGGCACAGGAGTTTACATCAAAGTGGAACATGTACTTAAAGCGTACGGAGTATTTTGACAAAGAAGGTAAATTGCAAGGAAACAAATACAAGCTTAATTGGGGGGCGGGTCCTAACCTGGGGGCGACGCGTCCCCGCGTCGGCATTTGTTAGTCAAGGCTCGATGCCTTGACTAACAAATACATGAATATCACTAATTCAAGTATTGCCAGCTTGGGGTATCGAACCCCAAGTTGGCAATGCCGACGCGGGGACGCGTCGCCCCCAGGTGAGGACCCGCCCCCCAATTAGATAGATGAATTGCAGTTTTTCATTTTAGGACAAAAAAATCGCTGTATTGCAGCCATCAAACTGCAATACAGCGATTTTGCTTCGATTTAGATTACAAAGCAATATTTTGTAATGAAGAGGATTGCTATTAATTAGTCCTCGTCACGATGAAGCTGCTGTACGTAAACAGCGTGTTCCTTAGCCAAACGCTTCAATACGCTGGGCTTGTCAAACTGCTGACGGGCACGGAGTTCCTTCACTACACCAGTCTTCTCAAACTTTCTTTTAAACTTCTTCAGGGCGCGTTCAATGTTCTCACCCTCTTTAACCTGTACTACGATCATTTTTAGAGTTTTATTTTGTTATTACTTAATTACTATTGATTGTGCTGACATAGGTATACAATTTTACCTACTCTTTGCGAGTTGCAAAATTACGCATTTATTTTATTACGCACAAACTTTCTCTTTGATTTTTAAGGGGAAATCAATAAAAGTTGTCATAACAAATAATTGCCACCCTTTTTGAGAGCGGCAATTAGACTATGGATATTACTCGCCTTAGTAAGGGGGAGAAGATCCTTAATTCACTTATACTTTGTATCTAATTAATTTTCGACAATACGGCGTGCACCAATGTAGCGACGACTGTAATAGGCTTCGTTAGAGTCTGAGATCTTTACGCCACCACTACTTGCTGCATGAACGAATGAGAAGTTATTGCCCGAAGGGTCTACATCGGTAACAATTCCCACATGGCCTACCGAACGGGTGCTTCCGCGTCCTCCAAAGAATACGAGGTCGCCCTTTTTCAAATCTGCAATACGTGCAATGGGCGTGCCTTGCGTATACTGCGAACGCGATGAACGGAGAATGGAAACGTTCTGCTTACGATAAACGTAGCTTGTAAAACCTGAGCAATCGAAGGCATAAGGCCCTGACATTCCTGAACGATAACTTGCTCCTAAATATTGAAGGGCTGTCTGTACCACGCTCTCACCAAATTGGGAATTATAGGCCACAGACTTTTCAGCTTTTGCTGTAGACGTAATCGCTTGTTCTACCGCACCAATGGGGGTTACTTCTTTTACAATTCGTTCTGCTGTAGGACGAGTGGGAAGTGCCTCGGGCATAATGTCCTGCGCTTGAGCCGTTGACGTGAACAACGACAATACACCCACTGCCAAACAAGCAGCATATTTTCTTACTTTCACTATCATGTTGGTTTAAAGGTTCAACTTCTTAACTGAGAAAATCAAGCACAACACTACTTTGGGGGTTAGGTAATAAACCCACCGCCCAAACATTCATCAAATCATATCATTTTCTCATAATAGGCAAAGCCTATAAGCGCTTTTGGTAGGTTGCTCAAAAGGATAATAACAAAAACATGAGCATACTTACAGACCATCTATATAGTCCTACCAAAAATCAACATCGCGAAGATACAAAAAAACAAGCTGAAAACCAAGCCTTTTAATAATCTTTTTGATTACTAACTCGGTTTGCAGCTTGTTTTACACACATTCATTACGAATGTGTAAAAAGTAAATTAATCAAAGAGGGTATCAGCAGCAACTCGCTGCGAATGGCTACTATTCGAGGAGGAGGCCCCACTTTCGCTATGCGAAGGTTCTGCTTGTAGGTGTTCTACGCCACGATGGATAGCAGAAGAGGTAGTATCCTTCTCTTTCTCTTTAGCCTTTTCTTTTACAGGGTCGTTAGGAAGTCCCTTAAAGGCTGGGAGTGGTGCTCCCTCTGTTGATACCGTGACGGGCATGCCATTGTAGGCATAATTATTATACAGCGTGATGATATTAGTACTATTCACGCGAATACACCCTTCTGAGGCACGTTTACCAATGCTTCCTGGTGAATTAGTACCATGTATGCCAATACCGCCTAAAGGCCCCGTGGCCAAACGCAGAAAGTGAGGACCATAGCAGCCCTTCACGCTACGTCCGTCCTTTGTCTTATGTACCCAGTCGGTACTATTAAACAATCCTGATATATGGAAGTTGCCCTCTGGCGTTTTATAATCACCTTTAGCTGTTTTATTACCACGACGCAGGCCGCAAGCGATGCCACAGGTAAACAGTACGCTGTCATTCTTATCAAGGACGTAGAGGTGCATGGTGGTCTTCGATACGTAGATGTGTAGACCTTGGTACTTTTCATCCAATGCTTTTTCTTTCTCTTGTTTAGCTGTGTCGGTCAACGAAGATATTTCGTCCTCACTCGGCCCTGCATCAGCCAATTGCTGATTTAACAGAGAATCGGGAGTGGACATCGCATCTTCATTCAACGCTTGTTTCTTACCACAAGCAATAAAACAAAGTAGAACAAAAAGGAATATATAGGATAAATATTTCATAGGTAATAGCGATTGCAAATATGAATTGCAAAAGTACTGCTTTCTGCTGAGGAACGAAAATGTAGAAGGGAAAAACCAAACGTAATAGACGCGAGTGCTCCAACGGAAGGGGGGGCAGACATCTTGCCTACGGATTGATAATGTCCGCAAGCAAGGCGTCTACCCCCATTTATTAAATGTGCTTTATTACTCTGGTTGCACATTCGTTGTGCCACCCGTCTTGGTGTAAAGGCCGTCAACAGAGATGCCTTTGGCCTTCTTGCCAGTTACATTCATCGAAATGGTACCACCTGCTAAGGTGTAGTTACCTTTCACCTTGATACCACGGCACTTTGATTCGTCTACTTCGCCCTTATGATAGGTCGTACCTGCAACGTTCATCGTAATGGCCGTTGTAGCACCCTCTGCCTGACCGATATAGAGGTCGGTACCTACACTGAAACCTTTCGTTCCGTTGCCATTCACGTCAGCATGAATAGTACCGCCCATAATAGTCATGGCACTGTCACACTTCAAGCCCTTCACATCTTCAGCATCAACGCTCATAGTCAGCCGGCCACCATTGATTAACACTTGGCCGTTCAACTCGTCGGTAGCGTCCTTTGTCGGACTCACATCAATGCAGTCACCCTTTGTTCCGCCCACTGTGAGCGTACCACCACTCATCTTGAAGTATTGCTCTACGTGTAAGCCATCACTCACAGCTCCCGTTATGGTGATATTGCCTACTGAAGCGTGTAACACCGTATATTCGTCCGAAGCATAAGCATGCTTCGTATTACCTGTCAACGTAAGTGCACCACTGCCTTTAAACTCTGCATGGCCATTAATAAAGAAGCAAGCCTTCTGTGTGCCCCCCATGCCGTCTACCAAGGTGTTCGATGTGCCGTCCGACAGCACAACATTGATACGCTTACCATTGTCAATGCAAATGGCCGCACTATCAGGGTTCGTTAAGCTGACTCCATTCAGTGCAATGGTTGACTTATACTCACCGTCCATATAGAACGAACCATTCGCTGCCGCGCCCGAAAGGGTATAGGTCACTTCATCAGTCAAACTATTATTGGCCACCAAACTCACGTGGTTGCCCACCACTTGTTTCGTTACGAAGTAAGGAGCCACATCGGCCGCTATCGTAACGCGAGCTCCCGTAGCGTCGTCATACGTCACACCTACATTGGCAGGAACGATCTCTGAGCGATCAACCGTGATAGAGTCTACCGTTGCTAAGTCGAATGTCATCGAACCTATCGTCAAGGCCGACCCTACATATTTCATCTCGCCCGTAGCTGTAGCAGGAAATGCTATAGCTACCTGGCCTGTATATACTTTCAGCGTCTGTGCTGAAACTGCTGAAGCCACACAGAGTGCAGCCGTAGCAAGAAAAGTACGTAAATGCTTCATCGAGCCAAAACTTTAAGAGTGGTATTGTTAATGCGCACTAAGTACGTGCCTTCTGCCAAATACCGCGTACCAACTTGGCGGCCATCGAGGCTATAAACGCTTACGCGACTGCCCGCTGGAGCCGTAACGTGCAATTGGCCATTCTCAATCGTTGCACTTACCTCATCAGATGTAGCCGTTGTTGCTTGTTCAATGCCCATTGTAGGATTGGCTGAAAAGAACATTTTATTCATGTCGCTCAAAGCTACACTAAAGCTATTCTTACCGTCAGTAGCATTCATTGCTCCGTTGGCAAAAGTGATTTTCAAGTGATCCACATTGAGTGAGAACTCTTCGCCATTCGTCTTCTGGAACACCATATAATCATTGTCAGCAGCTGCCGTCAAGGCGACGCCACCTAAGAGTAGGCTCAAAAAGAACTTTTTCATACGTTTTTATCCTTAAAACTTAAACTTATAGCCAATGCTTAAAGCATGGCAGTCGCTATTATTGTCATCGTCAGCACCATTGCTGTAAACGTAAGCTAAATCAAGACGATGCTGTTTCGTAATCTTCCACTCTGCACCCACCGTAAGGCGCTGCTTATCGAGGTGAAGTTGATGACTGAGGTTGTTGCTAAACTCATAAGTAGCATAGGGAGTCCAAGCACAATGACGAATGTTATATTCCAAGCCGAAGCGCGAACGCAAGTAATGCTTATCTTTCGCTACCTTCGCGTCCTTTTCTTGCTCCATACTGCTAAAGTGGCGACCACAGATGGTATAAACATCGCCCGTCCACCCATCAAGGTCGGTTATCTCGCTGCGATACTTGGTGCGTTGCGTATTAGTCGCCACATAGTGCGTATATTGATAACGCTCACGCACGGTGATAGTAAAGCGACCTATAGGGATAGCCCCACTCACGTCGAACGTAGCGCGGTGTTTGTTGCGCCAATACGCATCATCAACGTTATAGCCACGAAAGGTCGTTCCGTCCTTCTTATACGACGGCTTCGTCTCGCTCAGATTATAATCGTGCAAGAACGTATAGCCCGCGCCAAACGATAGCCACTTCGTAGCCTTAAAGCCCAGGCCGACACCGGCACCAATGCGCGTAAAGTCCTTCAATTCGTTTTCGGCACGCAGGTCAATGCCCGCATCTACCGAGAAATTTTTCGTTATGTTTTTTTGCACTGCCAAGTCGCCCCACAAGCCAAAGTCATCAGCCTGAGCCGTATTTAGGCCAGCAAAAGCTACAATAGCAGTAAGTAATAGGGTACGTTTCATAAGCGTAAGCGTTACTTATTCATTATCCTTAGGTATCTTCGTCATGCGGTCTACACTCTTAATGCGATTGTCGGGGTCAAGGTAGAACACGCGCAACATGGTCATGTCCGTCAAAAAGTCTACCGCGCCCACTTCCACACGTGTAATGTTGAGTCCAAGGCGTTCTTCAAGGTCGGCCTTTAAATCCTCATAACGCTCGGGTTTAATCAAGTCAATATTATCATACTTCACATACTTACAGCCCTCGTGGCTCGAAGTCAAGAAGTTTTCACACAGCCAAACGCAGATTAAGAATATCACGTTGATAACGGCCGTCTCTGCCCACGTCAGAAGCGTCCCTCCACACTTTCCGTTTATCACACTCAATGCCACCAAGAAGAATAGGTAGGTCATCTCTCGAATGGGTACACTCTCCGTTCGATAACGGATTATGCCAAAGATAGCGAATAGGCCCAATGCTGCTCCAATGCCCACATCGTGTGCATCGCGCATCAATAAAGCAATGAGCATAAATATACTTACACTCAGCAATATAAACGTAAAATAATAGTCGCGACGACGACCTTTGGGATAGTAAAAGAAGTGAACGACAATCCAAGTGACTATCGTGTTAATAACCAAACTCGTAATGAGTGGAAAAAGATGAAATGCAGAAAGATCCATTTATATGAACTAAATGAGTTTATGAGTTTTATAAGTTTAATGAATTTTGTTAGCCACTTTATTAACCCTTATCAAGCGCTTCTTAAAACGATTGATACGTAACGAGGAATCAGTAACAGAAGCCCCAATACAATATTTGCTAAATCCTGCAGGTTTAATGCGCAACTGGCGCAGCAAAGGGATAATAGGTGATGGGCAACGTCCATCACGCTTCAATTCTATCACCACAATATTGTCCATTGAAGCCCTTTCGTCAGTAGCATAATTATAAAACGAAATACCAAAGTCGATAGTCAAACGTTCCGTCTTAGCAAAATTAACCAACGTTATGCGATTGAAACGATTGCCAACTGCAGGAGCTAAGTCGTGCATCTGCAGCCCCGTCTGTTGCTTCACAAAGTCGCTACCCGCTCCTTTATGCATCACCGACTCCAACGAAGGCACCTCCACACGTTTCTTAGCCGTCTTACCATGATTATCCTTCTTCTTCACCTCTAAAAAGGTGATATTGGAACTTAAGTACGTGCGCACGCGGATTTTCTGCCGTGGTTTGCGCCCCGTCTCATGCTGCCGGAAAAGGCAGTGCGTCACAGGATCGTCCCAATACGTCGTAGCATACGGACTCACCCTATGGTCTGCTATCTCTTGCGAGTAATAGCTCCCGACGGTAAGAAGCAGCAACTGCTTCAGTGTATCAACATTAGTTAGGTATTTCTGATCAGTACGATTCATCAAGCGAATGCTCGACATCTCCTTCAGCGTAATAGGGGGGAGTTGCCGAGCTAACCGCTCTATATCATCAACAAGGTGCTGCATCAGTTTCAATTTTGTATTAGAATATTAATCGACAACAAAGGTAACAGATAATAAATTGCTTACAAAACTATTTCGTAACAATTTTGTAACATAAAATCCTAAATTAAAAACAAAAAGTTCTATCAGTGCTAAGTTGAACGATGAAACTGCACAATTAATCCATAAAATGCGACGGAACATCGATTAACACAAATAACACTCAAGCTATCTTTGCGAGTTGGCTTTGAACATTAATCTTCATTAATCTGACATTAATCTTTTTCAGCACATGTGAGCAAGTAACGCGTCCTCACCTGGGGGAATCGCGTCCTCACCTGGGGGCGACGCGTCCCCGCGTCGGCATTTGCTTGGCAAGGCTCGATGCCTTGACAAGCAAATACAATAC
>UQHJ01000085.1 GCA_900540885.1 uncultured Prevotella sp. | reverse complement strand
ATGTTTCATTTTTCTAAATGATTGATATTCAATTACTTTATAACAAAAAATGAAACATGAAAGATAAATCAAAGGTTCTGAAAATGTATGGATATATGTTCGAAGAATTGCAGTTTATATGTTATCTTTGCACCCATGTTAGATACTATAATTCAAGCAGCATTACGGGCTGGAAAAGCCATAATGGACATATATACCCACCCCGACCTTGACTGGCAGGTGGAACGTAAAGCCGATAACTCTCCCTTGACGTTGGCTGACCGCAAATCGCATGCCGTAATCGCCGAGGCACTTGAGAGCAGTCCTTACCCATTATTGAGTGAGGAAGGGGCACACTTGCCATACGACGAACGCAAACATTGGCATAGTCTTTGGATTGTTGACCCATTGGACGGCACGAAGGAGTTTTTGAAGAAGAACGATGAGTTTACGGTAAACATTGCTCTCGTGACGGACGGTGTGCCCGTTATGGGCGTTATCTACGTGCCCGCCAAGTATCGTCTGTTTTGGGGCGAGAAGGGACAAGGCGCTTTTACTGCCGAGGTTGACCCCGAGACGCTTCACATCGGTCAAGCAGAATCGTTGCCCCTAAAGGAAGCTCAACTCAATCGTCCTTATCGTGTTGTAGCTTCGCGTTCTCACCTCTCGCCTGAGACGGAGACATTTATCAACGACCTACGTCGCCACCACGCCGACCTTGAACTGGTGAGTGCGGGTTCGTCACTCAAGCTCTGCTTAGTAGCCGAAGGCAAGGCCGATGTCTATCCGCGTATGGCGCCCACCATGGAGTGGGACACTGCTGCTGGCCACGCTATCGCCTTGGCCGCTGGCCATGAAGTATTGAATGCTGAAACGGACCTTCCCCTTACCTATAATAAAGAGGATTTGCACAATCCTTGGTTTGTGGTAAAGTAAGGGCCTCTCCCCCTAACCCCCTCCCCGACCGGGGAGGGAGGACAAGTTACCTTTTATTGCTGAGTTTATAATGGCATTAGCACATTGGCATATTAGCACATTTCCACATTACCCCATGCAACCCCTATTTGTAATCATCATATTAGCACTCATGGTGCTGGCTTTGATCAAAGACCGCATGCGTCCGGGACTGATAATGTTCTCGGGCGCGGTAGTGTTTTTGTGCGCTGGCATACTCACGCCGAAAGAGTTGCTCGAAGGGTTTGCCAATAAGGGAATGATAACCGTAGCCATGCTCTTCTTAGTGAGCGAAGGAGTGCGCCGTTCGGGATTGCTCGAAGCCTTGCTACGCAGTCTGTTGCCACTGAAAAGCCATACGGCCGTGCGAAAGGTGCAGGCGCGTATGTTGCCAACGATTGCTTTTATATCGGCCTTTCTGAATAATACACCCGTGGTGGTAATCTTTGCCCCAATGATAAAGCGTTGGGCTGAGAAGCATGGCGTGGCAGCTACAAAACTGCTCATTCCCCTTTCCTACGCCACTATCTTAGGCGGCACATGTACACTTATTGGCACGAGTACGAACCTTGTCGTGCATGGCATGGTGATTGATGCAGGCTTTGAAGGTTTCTCCATGTTTGAGTTAGGTAAGGTGGGTATTATTATTGCCCTTGTGGGACTGCTCTACATTTGGATATTTTCACCTCGCCTATTGCCTGCTGAACGCAATAATAAGGACGAGATAACCTCACCTTCAGAGTTAGGACACGGCCTACACCGTATTGAAGTGGTGCTCGGCGCTCGCTTTCCGGCTATTAACCGTCGTATCATCGACTTTGACTTTAAACGCAAATATGGGGCCGATCTACTGGAGCTAAAGCGCGGTGGCGAAACGTTTATCGTACACGATATGCGTCGCGAACGCTTTCACGAGGGCGACACCTTGGTGCTTTTGGCCAACGACGACTTTATGCAGAACTGGGGGGACTCTTCGTTCTTTCTCATGGTGTCGAACGGAAAAGACCAAGACTTCAAGATGCCACGGTGGAAGTGTTGGCTTTCGGTAATACTCTTGGTGTTGATGATTATCGGTGCTACGGTGGGTGAATTGCCCGCTGTGCGCGAGGCTGCACCACGTATGCACCTCGACATGTTCTTCTTCGTCAGCGTAGTGACAATTCTGATGGCGTGGCTCAACATATTTCCAGCTCGCAAATACACGAAGTTTATATCATGGGACATTCTTATCACCATTGCTTCGGCCTTTGCTATTAGCCGCGCTATGTTGAACTCAGGCATGGCAGATTGTGTAGCGCAGTGGGCCGTAGGACTGAGCAGCCAGTACAGTCCTATTGTGTTGTTGGCAGTCATCTTTATCATTACCAACCTCTTTACGGAATTGATGACGAATAATGCAGCAGCAGCCTTAGCCTTCCCGCTTTCGCTGAGCATAGCCCAACACATGGGGGTAAGCCCAATGCCTTTCTTTGTGACTATTTGTATGGCAGCCTCTGCCAGCTTTAGTACGCCTATTGGCTATCAAACGAACCTTATCGTGCAGGGTGTGGGCAACTATCGCTTTGCTGACTTCGTTAAGGTGGGACTGCCGTTGAACATCATCTCGCTGGTGGTAACGGTGACAGTGGTGCCGTATTTTTGGCCTTTCTAACATTAATGTACACGAAAATGGAAAACATTAATGAAAATATTAATGGGAAACAGCTTAGAGCGCGCTTCGCGCTTGGAAGGTTGAACATTAATTATCATATAATTAATCATTAATTTTTTCATTAATTAATTATTTCACTAATCTGTTCATTAATGGCCATTTCTTTAAATTGGGTTTATAAAGCAAGTTTTGTTGATAATCAGTAGAATGCAACTTTATAACCTCATAACCTCGAAACTAAAAACTTATAAATAAATGGGTCTGATAGAATTTAACAAACTACCTATAAACACGCTCGTAGGAGCGGATTGGAACACATTTAAGAAGCTTACGGCGGGTCGTGAAGTTGACGGGCCTTGGAAGAACAAGTATCGCTTGACAAAGGCAGTATGTCGCTTGCTTTCAGTATTGGCACCCCTGCAAGAACACCGCTATAAGAAGTTGTTGGCTAACGAACCTTTAAAGAATGACCCCGTGTTCATTCTCGGCCATTGGCGTTCGGGCACTACGTTTGTACACAATGTACTATCATGCGATAAGCGTTTTGGCTACTGTACAACGTATCAGACGGTGTTCCCCCACCTCATGATGGTAGGACAGCCTTTCTTTAAGAAGACAATGGGTTGGCTCATGCCTAACAAGCGCCCGACCGACAATATGGAGTTGGCGCCCGACCTGCCACAAGAGGAAGAGTTTGCTATCTCTAATATGTGTCCGTATACGTTCTACAACTTTTGGTTCTTCCCTAAGTATATGCAAGAGTATTGCGACAAGTACCTTATCTTTAAGGACATTACGAAGGAGGAGTTAAACGTGTGGGAAGAGACATTCCGCAAACTTATCAAGATTTCGCTTTGGAATACGGGTGGCGAACAGTTTCTTTCTAAGAACCCGCCTCACACTGGCCGCGTGAAGGAATTGGTTAAGATGTTCCCCAACGCTAAGTTTATCTACTTGATGCGCAATCCTTACACTGTGTTTGAAAGTACGCGTTCGTTCTTTACCAATACGATTCAGCCCTTGAAGTTGGAAGAGTTCTCTGACGAGGCTATCGAAGCAAATATCCTTACTACTTACCGCAAGTTGCACGACCAATACGAGGCCGACAAGCACCTCATTCCTGAAGGCAACCTCATCGAGGTGAAGTTTGAAGACTTTGAGGCCGATGCACTTGGCATGACAGAGAAGATATACAAGACGCTCTCACTGCCCGGTTGGGACAATGCTAAAACGGCTATTTCGCAATACGTCGGTTCGAAGCGCGGCTATAAGAAGAATAAATACAAGTATGCCGACCGCACGCGCCACCTCGTTGAAGAGAATTGGGGCGACATACTCGAACAGTGGGGCTACAAACTTGATTGATACCTCAATCAAGTAATGTGCAAATGCTTGGGGAATGTGCAAATGCGGGGGAAATGTGCAAATGTGAGAATGTGCAAATGTGCAAATTGTCGCTTTTGTACACGCAGCAACTAAAACATTAAATCATTTGCACATTCTCACATTTGCACATTTCCCCAGCATTTGCACATTCCCCAAGCATTTGCACATTTGCACATTCTCACATTTGCACATTAACCCAGCATTTGCACATTCCCCAAGCATTTGCACATTTGCACATTCTCACATTTGCACATTAACCCCGCATTTGCACATTAACCATCCATGTCAGCACGTTTACTTTGGGTGGACGATGAGATTGATATGCTCAAAGCCCACATATTGTTTTTAGAGAAGAAAGGGTATGAAGTTGTCACCGCCAGCAATGGCCCTGACGCCATTGACTATGCACGTGAGGGACGCTTCGACCTTGTGTTGTTGGACGAAAATATGCCGGGGCTTTCGGGACTTGAGACGCTTACACGACTGAAGGAGATAGCTCCTACGCTACCTGTCGTAATGGTGACAAAGAATGAAGAGGAGGACATCATGGACCAAGCCATTGGTTCGAAGATAGCCGATTACTTGATTAAGCCCGTCAACCCCAAACAAATTCTTCTTACGCTGAAGAAGAACATTCACCAGCGCGAGATTGTGCAAGAGGTCACGCAAACGGGCTATCGCCAAGAGTTTGGACGCATTGGTATGCAACTGAGCGAATCGCTTACGGCTGATGAGTGGAAGGAACTTTACAAGCGCCTTGTGTATTGGGAATTGGAACTCTCTGAGGCTGATAGTGCCATGGACGATATGTTGCGTATGCAAAAGGAAGAGGCCAACCTTACGTTTGCCAAATTCGTGCGTCGCAACTATGAGAATTGGATAAAGCAACCCAATGAGCGCCCACTCATGAGTCCTGACATATTTAAGCATTGTGTCTTCCCTCGTCTCTCAGATGGCCGCAAGGTATTTCTCTTAGTACTCGACAACTTTCGCTACGACCAGTGGCGCGTGCTCTCAAGTGAATTGGCCGACGACTTCGACATCGACGAGGACCTCTATTACACCATTCTCCCCACCGCCACACAGTATGCGCGCAATGCCATATTTGCAGGCTTAATGCCTTTGCAGATTAAGCAAATGTATCCCGACCTTTGGGTAGATGAAGAGGAAGACGAAGGCAAAAACCTCAATGAAGAGGCTCTCATTCGTCATCAGTTAGAGCGCTTCCGTCGCCGCGAAACGTTTACTTATCACAAGCTGAACGACTCACAGGCCGTTGACCACCTATTGGGACAGATGCAACAGTTTGCAAGTTCGCCCCTCAACGTGTTGGTCATCAACTTTATCGACATCTTGAGCCACGCACGCACGGAGAGTCGCATGGTACGCGAGTTGGCTGGCAATGAGAGTGCTTATCGCAGCATTACGCTCTCATGGTTCCGCCATACGCCCATTCGCGACCTTTTCCACCGCCTTGCAGAGTTAGATTATGACATCATCATCACAACCGACCACGGCAGTATTCGTGTCGATCAACCCTCAAAGGTCGTAGGCGACAAGAATGTGAATACCAACCTTCGCTATAAGTTAGGTCGCAACCTCTCGTACAATGCTAAGGAGGTGTTTGAAGTGCGCAATCCTAAGGACTTGCTCCTCCCGCAGCCCAACCTCAGCACATCGTACATCTTTGCCACGGGTAATCGCTTCTTTGCTTACCCCAACAACTACAACTACTACGTACAGTACTACCGCGACACCTTCCAACACGGCGGCATCTCTATGGAAGAGATGCTCGTTCCTCTCGTCACGCTCCGCTCGAAGAGTAAGAGACGACAGTAAGAAGATTAGAATTGTAAAAAAAGACAATAAAAAAGCACCCCGACGACTCACGTCGTCGGGGTGTTTTGGTTTGCGATACTAAAGACTTAGTAATCGCATTACCCTTATGAAGAGCTGAGTTACTACTCGGGAATAACTCTATTTTGCTCTTTCTTTTTCTTTCCTTAACAACCTTTTACCCGAGTATTTAAAACCTAAACCTATCTATCTATGAGTGCAATGTGAGTCGTACAGACCTATACCTTGTTTATAGTATAAGGTGTATTCACACTGCTTACCTTCTTCTTAATAGAATGTGAAATGATGAGGAACAAGTAGACCCAATCTTTTTTACCGAATGGTTGAGCAACCACCGTGTTAGTTAGGTACGCATTTTTCATTACCTTGTGCGCCTTTTTCAAAATGGAATTTTGGTCAGTCTGTCCGTCTCGCCTTCTTTTCTGGGGAGAAGGCTACACGTTCTTGTTTTTGTGTTGATTAATGGAGTGCGGTTGCTATTGCTTTTCTCCTCTGACGAGAAGTGCAACGTTGCTACTTGCCTCATTTTCACGTTGCAAAGATACAGCGAGAATGCTATATCATACTAATACAAATGTTGCGTTTACTTATAAATTTGTGACATTCGTCACTTTTTTACGAATTCACACCTATAAAAAGCGGTTTGTCTGCCTAATTGGGGGGCGGGTTTGTAACCCGCGGCAGCAGCAGTATATTATGTATGTTCTCGCGCTAAGCGACTATAAGCAACTTGCTGCTGCCGCGGGTTACAAACCCGCCCCCCAATTAGGCAGATAAATTTTTGTTTACCCACACGATTCGTTACAGGCACTAAAAAGCGATTGCGCTTCGCACTTTGATTTAGCATTAATGGAGATAAATGTTAAAACAAAGTGCGAAGCGCAATCGCTTTTATTAAAGGTCTTTATTTTTTGTAATTATCCAAGCCCGTCTTCAAGAATTTGACGAACTTGTCAACGTCCTCGTCATACGAGTAAGATGTGTTGAGCGGACGACCATTGTTGTCGAGCAATACGTAGAAAGGTTGTGCATTAGCACCAAACTTTGAACGTTGTAAGTAGCTCCACTTGTCACCAATGGTGCGGAGTGTGGTTGTTTGTCCATTCTCCTCTACCTCCATAGGAGCAGGCAGGGGAGCCTTTTCGTCTACATAAAGTGAGATGAGTACGTAGTCCTTAGTGAGCAAGTCGCGCACTTTGGCATCGTGCCATACGGCCAGTTCCATTTTACGACAGTTAACGCAACCATGACCTGTGAAGTCTACCATGACGGGCTTACCCGTTTGACGTGCATAGGCCATACCAGCCTCGTAGTCGGTGAACTTGGCCTCTATCTTGACGGGATCGAGATTGAAGTCTTGTGTTGAAATAGGAGGAGCAAAAGCACTCACTGCCTTAACGGGAGCACCCCAAAGGCCAGGCACCATATAAACGGCAAAGGCCAACGAGATAAGGGCTAAGAAGAAACGAGGCACTGAGGTGTGACGCTCGTCTTCATCGTCGTGGGGAAACTTGATAGCGCCTAACAGATATACGCCCAAGAGAGTAAAGATAACAATCCAAAGTGCTAAGAACGTTTCGCGATCGAGTAAGTGCCAACCGTAAGCCAAATCGGCTACAGAGAAGAACTTCAAGGCGAAGGCCAACTCTAAGAAACCAAGCACAACCTTTACATTGTTCAACCAACCACCGCTCTTCGGGGCACTCTTCAGCCACGTGGGGAAGAGGGCAAACAAGGTAAAGGGCAAGGCCAAAGCAATGGCAAAGCCTAACATACCAATCGTAGGAGCCAAAGCAGAACCGCCTGAGGTACTTACCTCTACTAAGAGAAAACCGATAATCGGACCTGTACATGAGAAGCTTACTAATGACAACGTGAAAGCCATTAAGAATATGCTTAACAAGCCCGTAGTCTTTTCGGCCTTACTATCTACTGCATCCCCCCACTTGCTGGGCAACGTAATCTCAAAGCCACCAAAGAAACTGGCTGCGAATACGACCAACATGAGGAAGAAGAGTATATTGAACACGGCATTGGTCGAAAGGTCGTTTAAAGCATTGGCACCAAACAAGGTGGTAATGATAAGCCCTAAAGCTACGTAGATGACTACAATGCTGACGCCATAGGTGATTGCATCGCGTATGCCTTTACGGCGATTGCCCGAACGCTTTAAGAAGAAACTTACCGTCATCGGTATGATAGGCCACACGCAAGGGGTGAAGAGAGCTACCAAACCACCTACAAAACCTAAGAAGAAAATGTAGTACCAAGCCTTGCCACTCACGTCGTCTGCACCCGTACCGAAATTACGCAACTCCTTGATGACGGGAGTCCATAATGCCTGCGTAGCAGCGCTATCGAGCTGTTGTACCGCAACAGCTGCTGCTGTATCGGTAGCGGCTACGTTGTTGCCCATCGTGTCGGTCTGTGTAGTAGGCAAGCCGTTCGCCATAGCTTGTTGAGCTGCGGCCTCCTCAGCTTTACTCTCTGCCGTTGGAGCTGGACCGTCAGTGCCCTTCACTATAGCGTTGACACTGGTCGGGGGTAGACAGTTCTCATCGTTACAAGCACCATATTTCAGATAACCTTTCAGTTCATAGTCCTTGTCGAGCAACTCTACGCGCTGCGTAAAGGTGGCATGCCCTTCATAATAAGTAACGGGCATCTCGAATATAGGGTCCTGCATGGTCTTGGCACCAGGCCCCCCTTTCAGTCCGCCCTTCAGTTTGGCACCTTTAATCTTGTCAACGCCAAAAGTGGCACGAGTGGGTCCGCCCTCACCTATATTAGTAGAATAGATGTGCCAACCTGGCTGAGCGGTTCCTGTAAAGACGATATCTACGGTGGTAGGGTTCACACGCTTATACTTCACGGTGAAACTTACCTGCGCTTGCACTGCCATCACGACAGTAACAAGTAGCAAAAGTGTAAGTGAAAGGAACTTTTTCATTTATTTTTGTTGATCTGTTTTTATTTCTAACTGCAAAAGTAATCATTTCTAAGTAATTAGCCAACATTGGCACACTTCTCTGCCTCTTCTCCTGTGATGACTTGTCGTGATATTAATCGTCGATATGAAGTACGCAAGCTAACTTGGGGGGCAACGCGTCCTCTTTTTGGAGTGACGCGTCCTCACCTGGGGGCGACGCGTCCCCGCGTCGGTATCGCTAAGTTGGGGTGCAATACCCCAACTTGGCAATAAGAAAAAGTCTTCAGAAATGAACAAAAATAGCCGACAAACTACATTATCGTTAAAAAAAAGCGATAAAAATTTGGAGTTCTGTAAAAAAGTCGTACCTTTGCATCGCTTTTAAGCCCAATAGGGCAAAGAGAAGCAGCCCAGATGGCGGAATCGGTAGACGCGCTGGTCTCAAACACCAGTGGGGCAACCCGTGCCGGTTCGACCCCGGCTC
>UQHJ01000084.1 GCA_900540885.1 uncultured Prevotella sp. | reverse complement strand
AATGTGCAAATGCGTGGTCAATGTGCAAATGCTTGGTCAATGTGCAAATGCTTGGTCAATGTGCAAATGCTTGGTCAATGTGCAAATGCTTGGTCAATGTGCAAATGTGCGAATGTGCAAATGTGCGAATGGTCGCTTTAATTTGCTGCGCTTTATTGCTTGCAAATGCTTTTCGTTGCAAATGCTCAGTTATACAAAGGCGACAATTTGCACATTTGCACATTCTCACATTAACCAAGCATTTACACATTAATGTTAGTTCACAATCACCTCAAGGCTACCATTCAGGTTGCGCGTGATGCCGTCGGGACCGATGGCGCGCACTTTCGATATGTAGAAGCGCTGACCACGACGTAGCTCGCGCATGAGGTTGCGTTGGTTTTCGGTAAAGTTGGCTCCTGCTGAGGGTTCAGGACGGAAGTTGCCCATGCGGTCGGCAAAGACGGTCTCGAAACTCAATACCTTGAATGGAATGTTGAGCAGTCCGTCGTCAATGGCAGCGCCCATGCCAGCAGCACCAATGATAGAACCCTTGGCGATGCGGCCACCGCGGAAGCGGTCGGTGCCTACTCGGATAAAGGCCGTTGGATCGGGCAACTTGCGTACTTGGAAGGTGAACGAACCCATGTTCTGCGGTTTGCCGTTTACGGTGCCACTCACGGTGAAGGTGACGTTCTCGCCCACTTTCGAGGGGCGTGCTGTATACTTGCCCGGTCCTGTCTGAGTAAGCGTACCGCCTGTCATGGTAAGGTGAACCCCCGCGTTGCCGCCTGCGGCCGTTACGCTGATGGGGTTGTTGAAGCCTGCATAGAGTACGTTCATGAGGTCGGCTGCTACGGTAGCGCCCGTAGGAGGAGCGATAACGTTGTAACGTTGCGTAAACTCACGACGTATCATGTCGCCCGCAGCGTTGGGCATTAAGATGTAGCCTGAGAAGGAGTACTGACCCGGTCCGCCCACGGTGAAGTTATACGAACCGTCGGCACTGATGCGTCGGCCGTTGACGTAGATTTCAGGACGTTGGGTGGTATCGACCGCTGCCATAAATATCTTCGAGCGGAATTGGTCGCCAGGGTAGAGCGTGGTAGCTTCGGCCGAAACGTAGGCATTAATCTGATTAACGCGAATGTCCTTTACGTCGATATTGGCCAAGAGATCGTGAATGACTTCATTCTCAGCCTTGCGCACGTCGCTCTGCAACTTGGCCAACATCGTTACGGCAGCGATAGAGGGCATCTCCTCAAACATATACTGTTGCCAATTCTTGCCCACATTGTCTTCACTCTTGGGCACGTCGGTGCTGAGGTTGGAAGCAATGATAGCACGTTGGCGTGGGTCGGTTACGAGCGCGAGAATACGTGTACGGAAGTTGTTTATCGCATCGTAGAGTTGCTTACCCTTGCCACGAGCTGGGGCTAACATAATCCGGTTAGAGCCTTCGAGGTCTTCCTTATTTTGCAGGTTGTCGGGGTCGGCATCTTTGCCGTCTGCCTCGCGAGCAATGGCAAGGCGCAGGTCGCCAGCAAGGGTATAGAGTGAGTCGCTCATGCGCTTCACTTCCATGGCCTTGTCGTACCACGGCTTTACCTTCGTAGGATTAGCCTTATAGGCCGACTCAAAGTCGGCATAGAGTGCCGCATTCTCCTTCATCGCGTTGCCTGTGGTGCGCTTGAGGCTATCGCCTATGAGCGAGAAGCCTTTCAACACATCACTTGAAACGTTTAGCGCCAACATAGCCATCAACACGATGTACATCAAGTTGATCATCTTTTGGCGGGGAGATACGGGTCGTTTTTTTACTGACATAGCTGTCTATGATAATGTGCAAATGTGCAAATGTGCAAATGGTCGCCTTTATTTGCTGCGTTTAAGTTAATGTGCGAATGTGCAAATGCGTGGTCAATGTGCAAATGCGTGGTCAATGTGCAAATGTGCGAATGTGCAAATGTGCAAATGGTCGCTTTAAATTGCAGCGCTTCATTGCGTGCAAGTGCTTTTTGTTGCAAATGCTCAGTTATGCAAAGGCGACAATTTGCACATTTGCACATTCTCACATTTGCACATTAACCACGCATTTGCACATTAAATCACTGTCCGCTTGTTTTCTTCAGTGCATCAATCATGCGGCCATAGACGGCATTGAGTTCTTCAATGCGTTTGGCCAACTGGCGTGTCTCGTCATTGATTTGTTCAATAACGCCCACCTGCTTGCTGATGCTTTGGAAGTGGAGGTCGTAGGTCTTGTTAATAGCCGTGAGAGTGCGGTTGAGGTTCGCCATCTCCTCGCTATCGTGCGCCAAACGAGCGCTCTGTTCGTCCACCTTCTGGAAGGTTTCGGCCAAGGTGCGGAGCTTCGCAATGTACTCTTGTGTAGCCTCCTCCATTTCGGGTGAGAGGGCAGCCTGTGCGCGACGTAACAACTCGTCATTGGCCAAACGTATGATTTCGGCCAAACGCTTGGCCTCCGCATCGAATGGCACTGCACCAGCTGGCGTAGCAGCGGCAATGGCAGCTTGTGCGGCTTCAGCTTCGCTGCGTTGGCTTGTAGCCTGTTCTGTGGGGGCTGCGGCTGAGGGCTGCTGTGGAGCAGTCGTGGTAGCATTTGGGGCTGCGGCTGCGCCTTCGCTACGCATATCAGAGGCCTGTCCACTAACTGCTGTGCCAATGATAATGGTAGGCTGAGCGGGAGCGCTTTGCATTTGTGGCGCAGGTTGTGCGCTCGTTGTGCTTGTTGTGCTTGGTGCAGGTTGCGCGTTTTCAACGATGTTCTCTTCTTCTTCCTCCTCATCATCATCATCGTCGTTGAGTCCGAGACGTTCGGCTATCTGTTCGTCAGTCTCAACGTCATGAGGCAATTCTTTGCCAATCTCTTCTTTGTCGAAGGGACGATCGAAGGCCGAGAGGAAGAACACGACAACCTCCGTACCCATACCAATGAACAACATAAAGTTGCCGCCCGGCAAGTGGGTCAATTTGAACAGGGCACCCAAAATTACGATTGAGGCACCCCATGAATAGGCGTAATTCAAAAACGTTTGTCCTGGCACACTGTCCATCCAATGTTGCAAGCGGACGACTATATTTATTTTGCTCATTTCCTTTCCTTTTTTTGTTGACAAGTAACTGGTAACTTCCTTGTTAACTCGTCAACTCGTTAACCCAAAAAGTCGTTAACTATTAAAGAATTCATTTCTTCTTCTTTCCGTTGCTCGTAGCGCTCACCGTGTTAGCCTTAGAGCGAACGCAGCGGAAACCGATGAACGAACGGGGTTGGTTCTGATATTCCCACGTGCGCCAAGCCGAACGAATGTATGACATAGGGTCCTTCCACGAACCGCCACGCACGCTCTTGCGCTTCAATACGTAGGGGTCTTCCAAGGCCGCGTTGTACGAGAGTTGCGGGTTGAGGTCGGCCATTGCGTCAACGCCAGCTTCGGTGTAGACCGTACTGGTCCACTCAGCCACGTTGCCCGCCATGTCGAAGAGTCCGTTAGAGTTGGCACCATAGATGCCTACGCGTGAGGTGATAAGGTTGCCATCGTCCGTATAGTTGCCGCGGTCAGGCTTAAAGTTGGCATAGAAACAGCCCTCTTTGCTCTTCGCCTCGATGCCTTCCCAAGGATAAGGGTTGCCTTCCTTGCCACGGGCCGCGTATTCCCACTCTATCTCAGTCGGTAGGCGATAGCGTTGAATGTAGCGCGCCTGTGCGCCAAGTCCCTTGAGCAGGTAGTTGGTACGCCAAGCGCAGAAGGCCTGGGCCTGTTCCCACGTTACGCCCACTACGGGGTAGTCATTATAGTTGGCTGACGAGAAGTAGAGTTTCATGTACTGCTCGTTGTTAGCATTCGTAAAGTCGTTTACCCACACCGTTGTGTCAGGATAGACGGGCACGATGTACGTGTTCAGGAAGTCGTAAAGGCTTGACAAAGGACGTTCGATGGTCTGACGCACAATCTCACCGTTATCGTCGATGTAAGCCGTATCTTTTGATATCATGACCACTTCATCGGGGTCGATGGGACGGTCGGTATTGAGTGAACGCTCTTTGGGGTCGAGGCGATACTTACGCAAGGCTGCCTTCTCGTAGTCGAATATCTCGTAACGATAGTTGAGCTGCTTAGTGTCGATCATTCGAGTGCCGTCAATGGGGTGCGTGTAGTACACACTATTGATAGCGCGCTCTTGGTCCTCAGTCGGTTTGCGAGGCAAGGGTTTACTCCAATTGAGGTGAGGCGTAACGGGGTCACCGTTTCTGTCCACTTCAATCTTGTACGTCTCGTCGCCACCATATTGAGGGTCGGCCAAGCGTTCGCGAATGATTGAATCGCGTACCCATTCCACGAACTGGCGGTACATGGCGTTCGTCACTTCGCTTTGGTCCATCCAAAATCCGTCCACAGATATTTCCTTCTGCGGTGTCACGGTGCCCCAAAGCGAGTCATTCTGTTCAAGGCCTACTTTAAGGAAACCGCGCTTTATCTCTACCATGCCATAGGGCGTAGGTTCAGTAAACGAGGCTGCGCGAGCGCCAGTCACTTCGCCGCCGCTCATCATGGCCTTATTGCTTCCCATACACGAACCTAATAGTCCGCATGTGGCCAGCGTTGCTAATATGTATATAATGGTATGTTTCATTCAGTTAATGTGCTAATATGCTAATGTGCTAATATGCTAATGTGCAAATGCTTGGTTAATGTGCGAATGTGCGAATGTGCAAATGGTCGCATTTACTTGCTGCGTTTTTTTGCAATGTGCCTAATGGATAGAATGTGAAAACTCAATTATACAAAGGCGACAATTTGCACATTTGCACATTCTCACATTTGCACATTTACCAAGCATTTGCACATTCTCACATTTGCACATTGGTCAAGCATTGGACTATAGCCATCTCACGCTCCGATGAACGTTCTTTCCACGTTTGGTGAGGTTGAGGTCGAGTCGGTAGCCGAGGGTGATTTCGTGTTGGCCAGCGCCAAGTCCCATGCCCGAGGTGTTGGCCTCATAAGAGTAGCCGAGGTCAATGCCGTGGAAACGACCGCCTACGAACCCTGTCACGGAGTGTTGCGGACTGTAGCCTAAGCCAAAGTAAAGTTGTCGCTTCTCGTGTGCATACTGCGCACGCAGTGTGATGTCAGCGCGGAAGGCTGAACCGTCGTAGCGCAAGAGTGCAGAGGGCGTTATAGTATAAAACGTATGACGGAGCGGAATATTGTATGCACCCGTCAAATTATATAAAGATTTTACACGATATTCGTTCGTTTCGCCCAAAGTGACGGTAGGAGCTGTGATGTGTTGCATAGCTACCCCCACACTCCAACGACGGTGGGCATAATAAAGGCCTACCGAGGCATCAAACTTTGACCCAGAGATGTCGGTCGTGGGGAAAGCTGGATCGTTGGCATCGCCCAAGTCGGCCTTTGAACCTTTTAATGTCTCGTTCAGCATATCGGCCTCGGCACCTATACTGAAGGTTCCCCCCCATAGCTTAAAGTGATATGCATATTGCAGTGTGAAGCGTTGGTGCGAGAAGAGGCCAATTGCGTCGTTTTGGAAGATAGCTCCCACGCCATGGCGCGTCTTGCCCAATTGAAAGGCCATATCGGCTCCTGCATACATCGTGCTACCACCGTCTTCGTAGCCCATAGCGTGCGTTTGCATGGCAGCCGTAATGCTGAGTTGTGGCGAGCGTCCCACCGTGGCTGGATTGAACTGCGGTTCGATCAGCCAGTAGTGAGATAGGGACGGGTCTTGTTGCGCAAACGCCTTTAGGCTCGCCACCGTAGTGATGACGAGCACTCCTATAATATATAGTATACTGCGTGTGGTGCGCATTGATTTGTAACTTTTCACGGCAAAGTTAGTGCAAACGCATAAAAACGCAAAGTTAATGGCCTAAAAACTGCAATTTATCGAAGAGACAGGAATGAACGCAAGCTCACCTGGGGGCGACGCGTCCTCACCTAAGTGCAATGCGTCCCTCACCTGGGGGCGACGCGTCCCCGCGTCGGCATTTGTTAGTCAAGGCTCGATGCCTTGACTAACAAATACATGAATCAAGTATTGCCTACTGGGGGCATCATGCCCCCAGGTGAGGACGGTGAGGACCTACAACTCTTCGACAGCCTTAAAAAAGATAAAGGGAAGCAGTACTCACGAGCGTGTGTGAGCTTTTGCTTCCCTGTTTTATCTTGTTAGCCGTGCGGTGCAAGTTAGTGCGGCGCGAGGCTTGGGTTGAGAGAACTGAAACCATTCCTGTAAGTAATTGTTTTCAGCGTGTAAAAGGTTTGATTGTTTTGTTTTAAAAAGTAAGAGCGGTGTTTTAAAGTGGCTGCCCTACGTAAGCGGGGCGGTGAGATTTTTTACTTTTAGAAGTTAAAAGATCGATTGTTTTATTGGGTGTTTGATTGTTTCGGAGGAGAGCTCAGAGACTAAAGAGCTGGTGAAGAAAGTCATCGGTCATGTTGCCCGTAAGGTTGATAAGTCGAAGGTGGTGATCATGTTTCATGAAGAGCACCATCTCAACGATGAACTTTCCGCGTCGGCGCACATAGAGTCGCTTACTCTGTCGTTGAGCATACGACTTATAGCGTGCCGTGTTGCGCTGAGCGAGTTTAAGCGCTTTGGCGTATAATTGGTTTGTCTCGTGTTCGGCCGTGTTGTACACCATGCGTATCGACTTGAGCTGCGAGAGCACTTGGCGCGTATGGTCATTGCCTTCAACGTCAGGCAGCTGCATCATACGTTCGAGCATCAAGGGTGAAACAGTGGTACATTCGAGTGAAGTGCCCTTCGCATAGAGCGACATGTAGCGCGAGGCAAAGTCCTGCTCGCGTTGTGCCCGACAAAGGCTTACGGTACTGATGAGCAACACGAAGAGCAAAAGTAATTTGCGTGTCATAGGTTACGTTAGTGAGTTGCCTTAATGTGGCTATCGTCGCGATGCGCTGAATCGTTAACGGCTGTTTGTGCGCCCTCTTTGAAGAGTTGTAGCGTCTTCATACTGGCCTCATAGGCTTTCTGAGGGTCTTGGTAAGAGTCTTTGTAGGCCGATTGGTTGTAGTCCCAACCCGTAGTGTTGCGTGGCGAGGTGAACGAGTGTTGAGCAGCGGTGCCCAAGAGTGTGATGATAGCCACGGCAGCGGCAGCGCGGTAAAGCGGACGTAAGCGGCGTGTGATACCGATGCGTTGTGCTGCTACGATGTGAGCTGGCTCAGCAGTCGTTTGCGTTTGGCCTATGGCAGCGAGCACGCGTTGGTCAAAGGAGTCGTCAAGAAGCGTTTGCTCCTTTTGTTGCTGCTCATATACGAACAGGCTCTTGTAGCGTGCCAACGAAGCAGGCACATCGTCCTGCGCGAAGAAGGCACGCAGAATGTCCTCCTCTTGCTGAGAGGTTTCACACTCCCAGTAGCGTTCGATGAGTTGTTCGATATATTTATAGTCCATAATTCTCTATTTTTTCGTATTGTGTCTTGATTGCCTTTCGTGCGCGGTGGAGGGTGACTTTGAAGAGGTCCTCACTCAAATCCATTGCTTTGGCGGCTTCGGCGTAGCTCATACCTTCGATGTCGCGCAGTTGAAGGGCGGTGCGCATTCGTTCGGGTAGTGCGTTGAAGAGCTGGCGAACGCGCTGTAGGCGGTCGTCGTGAATGAGTTGCTCTTCGGGTGATCGACTTGCGTCAATGCTATCAATCTGATTTCCTTCAAGCGATTGGTTCGCCTGTTCGCTTCGAGCGATGCGGTCGAGCGCCAAGTTGCGGCAAATGGTGATGCAGAAGGCTTCTATATTCTCAACAAGAAATAGCTCGTCGCGCCGGTTCCACGCCTTGATAAGCGTGTCCTGCGTGAGGTCTTCCGCCTCTTGGGGATTGCAGGTGATGCGTAGCCCGACGCGGTATATTTTGTCCTTTAGTGGGAGCAGGTCTTGTCGAAAATCTATTTGCTTCATTTATTGGCACTCTGTATGGTAGACGGGTGAAATCGAAAAAAGTTACACACGGGGTGTAACTTTTTTATTATTTTTTTTCGTCCGCTTTCTCGCAGATGATGATAAAGTGCTGATTATCAGCCATTGTAGTGGCGAAAAGAAATGTTTGTCCTCCGTCTTTTATTTTTAATTTTTTGCGCAAAGCATCGACCGTAGCGGGAAAGTTACGCACGCTGAGGTTTGCTTTTGGCCATGAGGTACGCAGCGTCTTAAGGTCGGCCTTGCTAAAGGTGAGTGTTTGTACGATGTGGAAGGAACGACCTGGGAAGGCTACTATGTAGTTGTCGGCAGTATAAAGGTGCGTATTAGGGTGAAGTTTTTGTAGGCCGTAGTGGGTAGCGATGCTCTTAAAAGCGCCTGCTTTCAGCACGGCAGCTCCTGGCTCGTAAAGGTATTGCCCCAACTGCGTAGCATAGGGGGGCGTGGCGGTAGTCTCTTCCTCAAGGGTAAAACGAAAGTTGCGTTCTTCGCCCTCGTGGGCATAAAGCGTGGGTGTTGTGCCGCCCTGCTGTAAGGCCTCACGTGTGAGTATCAAGAGTAAGTCCTTACATTCGCCTCCTGTAGCTACTACGTGTACCTCCGCCACACACTGAAGCGAGCGCACGGCTGCTGCAATGTCGAGCATGGGTGAAAGTTTTATCATTACCACGCGGGCGCGTTGTAATAAGGTGTTGCGTAGGGCACAAACGTCAGGTTGGCAGTCCTCTATAAGTACTGTCTTGCGTCCTGCTGTATCGCGTCGAGCGGGGTCGAGGAAGAGAAGACTCGCCTCGTCGTCATTTAGCTCGTTTTGTAAGTAGTCCACCCCATCAGCGCATACCACTTGTGCTTCGGGAAGTCCCAATAATGGTAAATTGTGGCGAGCGAGGTCGCAAAGTTCGGTTTGGCGTTCTACGTAGACGTTCTTTTTAAACAATGGCGCGATAAATGAGAAGTCTACGCCCAGTCCGCCCGTGAGGTCGACCAATGTGTGGCGTTCATCAGCAGAGAGCAGTCGGCTTACTACAGTGGCCTTATAGCGTGCAGCCTCTTCGCCCGAACACTGCTCCAAGGCCAAGCGGTGGGGGTAGTGTAGTTCGTCAATAGCGGCCCAAGAGGGTACTTTCGTGCGTAATCGCATACGTCCTTCAGCTTGTTGTAAGAGGAAGGTGGCATTGGCTTCTCCACTTGAGGAGAGCTGCAGTGCTAATCTTGAAAGTGTTTCGTTCGTCTTTTTTGCCATAGGGAGGAGTTATTTACGCAAATATACGAACACGCCTGAACATTAACGTATCATCAACGAAATATTTAACGAAAAAATGGTGGCTTATAACGTTAAGGAGTTAACTAGTATATTGATACGAAATAGATTATCTTCAACGTATTTAATTTTGTCTGCATCAAGTTATTTCCTCTACAATACTTAAATACCGGTATTTTCTTCCAAAAACTCTTACATTTTTTTACCACCGACGTTTTTCCTTTCATGTTTCATTTTTATGTTTCAACTCATTGAAAATCAAACGTTTCAAGAGCTGAAACATTGGTGCTCAATGTTTCATTTTTGGTTTCAATGTTTCATTTTTTATTTACCACACCCCTTTCCCAAAAAACACAATGGGAGCGATTTAAAAACACAATGGGAGCGATTTAAAACCTCAATGGGAGAGAAATCAAACCCCAATGGGAGAAACACCACTGAAACATTGAAATC
>UQHJ01000083.1 GCA_900540885.1 uncultured Prevotella sp. | reverse complement strand
TACTGGTATATTTTTTATTGTCAACCATTTTAGGTATATCATATTTCTATAATGTAAACCTATATAGGAATATGATTAGTAGTGGTAACAGTTTTAGGAATACTAAGAAAAGTGTAAACCTATATAGGATTAAAAGCTATTTTGACAACCTATTTAGGTCTAAGAGTACAAGAGTGTAAACAACTTTAGTTTTAACATTTAAAACTGTCAACCAATTTCAGTACACGTCAAAGAATACGAAACAAAGGATATAGCACTATTGTAGCAGAATCTTAAACACTTGCTAAAGGTTTACTGACTTATACCTACAAAAGGTTAGAACTTTTTGATGAATTTGGTCGGTCGATTTGACCAAATCATTAGAACAAAACAACAAAAAGGTTGGAACAAAATAGACAAATTGTTCCAACCTTTTTGTTTAAATGGGTAGCAATGGCATGCTACTTTTACTGATAAATGGTGGATAATTCACGAAAATTCGTGTTCATGAAAAGAACGCGAAACATTCATGTTCATTTCTGTTAGCCTTCAATTTTTCGTTTTCACTTCACCACAAAGCGTATCGTATCGCCATAACCTGTGCCAACGCCATTGCGAGCATAAGCTACGGCAAAGTATTCGCCCTTGCCTAAGGAATCGGTAAAAGCAGAGAATACGTTAACAGTATCTTTTGACACTGTCGTAGCACGCAGCGTATCATTGCCATACGAAAAGCCACGCTCCAACACACGACTATTGGGCGACATTAAGACCGAACCGACAATTTGTACAGAGTCGCCTACTTGCTCAGCCGTACCCGTTTGCACGGTTGGAGCAAAGGGTTGTTCACCACTGCGATCCTCGCCACATGCTGCCACTATCACGGCAAGCAAAACGATTATATAGGGAAAGAAATGCTTCATCGTTTTATTGTCAATTTTAATACGCACTTTGTTTCGTTCATTATTTTAGCCACACTCGCCGTGCGATAACCTACCAGCCAAAAGATTTCGTTCTGTTCGTCAACCAGCACCTGTGCCAAAAGTTTGTCCAATCGCGAACAATGCAAGTCGGTCATCAAGTCGCTCACCAACTTACTTCCCTTCATGCCAAACGGACGGAAGCGATCAGCCTCCTCTATGCCACGCAAGTATAAGTTGCCCTTCAGTTTATCTGCATCAAAATAAGCTTCATTGGCAGCACACCTCAACGAACGTATCTCACTACGAGGGCATAATACAGCGGTCAATTCTATGTCACCATTTTGCGTCACTACCCTATCCCCAATTGCAGAAGGCAAATTCACTCTCGTCTTTTTTACCTCACCGACCGAAGGACCAAACAATAATTGTTCATCATTAATCGTTACAAATCCCTGCGGCGACGTTAGGACACCCCCTACGCGCATTTGCAACGCATCATTTATTTGTGCCATGGTAAAGCCTAATGGAGCAAGCAATTCACGCAACAACGCTGTGCGTTCAGTGCATGCTTTCAATCGTTCTAACGATAATTGTTGATAATGGGCGTGATTAGGCACGACCATTAAACCACAATCCACGCATAATTGTTTAAGACCGATTTGAAAAACACCATTTACTTCCGTGAGGTGTTGCGCCATTTGATTGAGTGCACTAACCACCTGTGGGTTCATCGTCCGCAAGAGGGGCAACACTTCATGTCTGATTTTGTTACGCCGATAATGCGTATCAGCATTTGTGCTATCCGTTACGTAAGACTGTCCTCGTTCCTTGAGATAGGCTAAGATGTCTGCTTTGGAATAAGACAACAAAGGTCGAAAAATGCAAAAGCCCTGTTTATGACTCAAGGGCTGCATACCTTGTAAGCCTTGCAGCCCCGTGCCACGCACTAAGTTGAGCAGAAGCGTTTCAGCATTGTCCTCTTGATGATGTCCTACAGCCACACCTTCCAACCCATGTTCTCGTATGAGTTGTTCAAACCACGCGAAGCGCAAACGACGAGCCGCCATTTCTATGCTTTCACCCGATTGTGCAGCCTCGCGCTCCGTATCAAAATGTTTCACATAGAGTGGTACGTGCTTTTCATCACACAAATGACGCACAAAGGCCTCATCACGATTACTTTCTTCACCGCGCAAATGGAAGTTACAGTGCGCAGCCGCCCCTACCCTGCCCTGTTCAAGCAGTGTAAGCAGCAAACATACGGAGTCCGCTCCGCCAGATAAAGCGACTAAATACATGAGTTAAATGTGCAAATGTGAGAATGTGCAAATGTGCAAATGATGAGAGATGCATAAATGCGGGGGAAATGTGAGAATGTGCTAATGTAAGAATGTGCAAATGCGGGGAAATGTGGGAATGTGAAAATGTGAGAATGTGCAAATGATTGAGAAATGTGAAAATACTTTGCTAAAACAAAGATGTGAGAATTTATGTACACCATTACAATTGAAATCGCAGCAAGAAAAGGCGACCATTTGCACATTTGCACATTCTCACATTTGCACATTAACCACGCATTTGCACATTACCCACACATTAAATATTAGTATGCCACTTCCACCTCAAAGCCAGCTTCACGTACCAAGTCGGCAATATGGTCAAGTTCTTCGTGGGTGGCTTTACGCAAATCAGGGTCAGGTGTCTCACGATCGATGGTGTAGACCATGACCATACGAGGATTGATGTGCTTAATAGCTTCTAACCAAGGCAATACATACGCATCGGTGGTATTGTCAACACTTTGGCCCTCACTCATGCCCTTCATAAACAAACTCTGTACAATGACGTGACCATTAAATGACGATAGCGAACGAATCACTTCATTCACATCATAAGCACCCGTAGGACGATCTACACGCTGAATATAATCAGGCGACACCGTGTCGAGTTTCAATATATTATTGTCAACCTTCAGCAGCGCCTCATGCACGGCAGGACGCATCGAAAGCGTAGCATTACTCAATACGCTCACCTTTGCATTAGGGAAGTAAGCATCGCGCAAACGCACCGTATCGTCAATAATGCCAGCAAAGTCGGGGTGCGCCGTGGGTTCACCATTACCCGCAAAGGTCAACACGTCAGGTTTCGGTCCTTCAGCCTTCATCTTCTTCAACTGCGCCTCTAAAGCCTCAGCCACCTCTTGGCGCGTAGGACGCGGAGCGTGTGGACGATGGTCTTTGTTAAATCCACATTCACAATACACACAATCAAAAGTGCACACCTTGCCGTCCTTCGGCATTAAGTTAATGCCCAATGAAACACCCAATCGACGACTGTGTATCGGGCCAAAGATAGGCGAAGGATAAACTATCCCCTTGTGCCCTTTATTCTCAGGATAACCGTTTGCCATGATTTTATTTTTTTTCTAATAAAGCTTTGGCCTTCATCACGTTCGGAATGCCATAGCCAAATATATTATCAGGATGTTGTGCATTGTTAGCCGATTGCTGCAAAGCACGAATAATCTCAGTCAGACGCTTCGTGGGGAATGCTTGTACCAAACAAGCCACCGCGCCACACATCGTCGGACAAGAGAAAGAAGTGCCATTCACGCCTACTACCGTACCGTCGTCATCATACACCATTGAATTTTCGCCTTGTGCCATGACATCGGGTTTTATACGGCCATCGGCAGCATTGCCAATTGACGAGAACGTTGTGTTCAGTCCCACACTATCTACCGCACCTACGGCTATCATGTCGCAAGCGTCAGCTGGGAAACCGATTTTCTTCCAAGCATCCCGACCACTATTGCCCGCACTATTCAGTACCAACAGCCCACGACTGGCTGCAAGAGAAGCACTACGACTATTCAGTGCCGTGTGGCCGTCCTGTTCATAATAGTGATGATTCATGTATTCGTGGTCAAAGTGGTAATAGCCCAACGAACTTGTCACTATGTCACACCCTATGCTATCCGCATATTCGAGCGCAGCGCACCAATTGTCCTCTTCTACCAATTGCTCAGACTCACCGTCTTCACTCTGCAGTAAATAATAGTCTGCCTCAGGCGCAGTGCCCACTAAGTAATGCGGTTCGTTAGCCGCCATACACGAGAGCACCATCATACCATGATCTAACTCTTCATACACGCTCTTCGAAGGGCGCACAAAATTGCGAGTTCCCAAAATATGTGACTGATCAATACCTTTCATTAAGTCGGCATTGTAATAGCCACCGTCAATCACGCCTATCGTAACGCCCTTGCCACGGAAACCAGCTTGGTGAAGGCGATCAACGGCCAACATCTCTACCTGATTTTGACCATATCCATAATAGTTATGGAGTGTCGTATCACGACGGTTCGTCACCTCATCAGCACGATTGGAGGGTTCAGGCACGAGCACACTATCTGGGCCTTCCCACACACAGCGCGTCGCTTTGACAAAGGGTAATTGACGCACGCGTGCCATGAGCATTGTATCAGCCGTCTCGACCACCACCGTATTGTTCCACTTACTCATATTGTGCAGCCGGAGTCCCATCGCACTGAGTTGGCGCGTATAAACCGCCGATACGGGCAAATCATACCCATCCACCTTCAGCCCATAGCGATTGCGGCGCGCTAAGGCTTTGGCTGACAAGAATTTTTCGGGGTGCTTCACGCTATACCCACAATTCTTCTTATCTGTCAACGTCACGCGATAGCGATATTTCTTTTCTACCTTTACGTACTTCTTCTTTGCTTGTGCCTCAAGCACAGCATTGCGTATATAAGCCTCCATTTCGGCATCCGAAAGGCTGTCCATAGGTGTTTGTTGTGCATGTGACAGTCCACAAACGCAGCATAACAAAAGCGTAAGATATGTTTTTATCATATACTATTTGTGTTTTAAGATTTGAGGTTATAAAGTTACACAATGCTAATAAAACAAACTTTTTAACCTCATAACCTTATACCCCTCACTTCACCGCAGGTAATTCCTTTTCGATGCGGTTTTCAATTTTATCGGGCAGTGACGAGAAGAAGTCCATACCCGTTTGTTGCTCCACCTCATCGACGGTGAGTTGATAATAGGTGAGCGGACGATTGCCCGCTTCGTTCTTGAAAATAAAGCCGTAAGCCTTGGGCGACTTCGGATAATTGACCAACAACACTTTAAAGAAAGCATCGGGCACAGCCACCTTGTTTGCTCCTATGCGCGCTGGCTTCTTACTATAATAGATAGGCCCTGCCGCAATACTCACCGCACCATAGCGAATGGCCCAAGTGCGCTCTAACTCTTCGAGGTCTTTCCAATCGCCACGATTTAAGTTACGATTTTGCGGACACACATTGGTCATATAAAAGGACTCTTGCATAGCCGTTTCGCTCCACTTCATGTCGCCCGCTGGGGCCATGTGACCTCGGTCGTACCCCGAACGTGTATAATCCGAAGGATAGGCTTTTGCACCACGCACTTTAGGGTCGGCCTGAAATTTATCATAACGAGGCGCTGTGCCTTGTGCCTGACGCGCCGTCAGTGTCCACGCCACCCACTGCGGGGTTTTGTAGTCGGCATCGTAGCTCAACATATAACCTGTGTGGCGAATGATTTGTCCCCCACGGCTACTTTCGTAAACGGGGATTTCGATTCCCTTTGTTGCTGAAGTACTTTTTTGTTTGTTAGGCTTTTGACCTGATTCTGCATCGGAAGTGTAGAGTTCGTCAACGGTCTCAGCTGCCCATTCACCTTCTTGTCCAAAGTTCTTCTTCAGTTCCGTACAAGAGAGGAAGCTGAAAGACAACACCCCCAACAAGCACAAGCAAACGTACGAAAATACCTTTCTATTCATCAGCTTATCCAGTTACCGCTACTTATCCGTAAGCGCCACTTCTATATTATTCTTTAAGATATCGCTACCAGGATAACCACCCTCGTTCATATTGTCATACACCTTCTTGCCTTGCTTGCCTAACAATAAGTAAGCAGGAATACCCGGAATATTGAGCGAAGTACACATCTCGCTCCACTGTTTATCCGTCAAGCGATAGTGGTCGCCAGCAATGTTCTTTATCATCTTCTGCCAATCAGCATAGGGAGAGGTCTCACCCGTCACATATACGAATACGCACCCCTTCTTTGAGAGTTCAGGCTTAATATCGTCCACCTGTTTCATCGCCATGCGGCAAGGACCGCACCAAGTTGCCCAGAAGTCAATCAACACGACTTGTCCAGGATAGTTGGCCGCAATGGCACTCACTACGTCTTTTCCTGCCACAGAGGTCGGAATAGTCTTCACGTTATAAGCTACTTGAGTCTGCAGTTCTGTCTGCTCAGAAGCAGAAGTTTGTGCCACATTTGTCTTTTTAGCACAGCCCGTTGCACCTATCAAGGTAGTAAGGGCAAGGAGTAAAAGTGTTTTCTTCATCGTTTTTTGCGTTATTACTATATTTATACAAAGCAAAAGTACGACTTTTTGTGCCCATTGCCAAACAAAAAGTGAATATGCAAAGTTATATACAAAATATAGTGCTACTTTTGCGATGTTTGATAATAACTATACACTATATATACATGAAGACATTCTTACACGTTGCAGACCTCGGTTCACTTGACAAAGCTTTGGCCGAGGCTGCTGAGATTAAAGCCAATCGCTATCAATTCGAACACCTTGGCCACCACAAGACGGCCCTCCTTATATTCTTTAACAACTCTCTGCGCACGCGCCTTTCTACGCAAAAGGCGGCACGCAACTTAGGATTGGACGTCATGGTGCTCGACGTAAACCAAGGGGCGTGGAAGTTGGAGACAGAACGCGGTGTAGTAATGGACGGTGACAAGAGTGAGCACCTACTCGAGGCCATTCCCGTTATGGCTTCATTCTGCGACCTCATCGGTGTGCGCACCTTTGCTGGACTAACCGACCGCGAGGCGGATTATGCCGAAAACATTCTGTCACAGTTTATTAAGTACAGTGGCCGCCCCGTATTCTCAATGGAGAGTGCTACGGCTCACCCCTTGCAGGCCTTTGCTGACTTAATCACGATTGAGGAACATAAGGAGACGAAGCGCCCGAAGGTTGTGCTTACATGGGCGCCTCACCCTCGCGCCCTACCCCAAGCTGTACCCAACAGCTTTGCAGAATGGATGCGTGCTGCCGACGTTGACTTTGTCGTCACTCACCCTCATGGCTACGAACTCGACCCTTTGTTTGTAGGTGATGCACAAGTGGAATATGACCAAATGAAGGCGTTCGAAGGAGCTGACTTTGTATATGCCAAGAACTGGAGTTGTCCTGGCGTGGCCAACGCTGCTGACTATGGCAAGATATTGTCTAAGGATATGTCGTGGACGATTGACGCTGCCCACATGGCCGTTACGAACAATGCGCAGTTCATGCACTGCCTGCCTGTTCGCCGCAACATGATTGTTACGGACGATGTGATTGAGTCACCACGTTCGCTCGTCATTCCCGAAGCGGCCAATCGTGAAATCTCCGCCACCGTCGTGCTCAAACATTTATTGGAGGAAGTGTGAACTGCAGTTCACCTCTATTTTATGTTACAAAGCCCTATAAGTAGGTGTTCAAAATTAGTTTATATTAATCATGTTCAGAATTAGTCGATATGCCTTGGCGCATTCTTTCGCCCAGAAACATAGGCTTCATCGGTCACGTAGCCCGCTACGCTCCCTCTTCACCCTATGTTTCTGAACGAAATACTGCACCAATTCATATCAACTAATTTTTAACACCTACTTAAAAAAATAGTTTAGCAGTTTCTTAATCCAAAATAAATATCGAAATTTGCAAACCCGAACAAACAAGCACCTCCAAAAGAGTTAACTAAAATGGAACAACCTCTTCCGCAATACTGGCAAAATTGCATAGACTTCTTCAAACAAAATGTACCAAACGACATCTACGTCGCTTGGTTTGAGCCTATACAATTTGTTAGTTACGAAGGAGGGGGACTCAAGATTAAGGTGCCCAGTCGTTCCTTTGCCGAAATGTTCGATACCAACTACGTCAACTACTTCATGCAGGTGGTCCACCACTACATGGGGGCAGGAATTAAGTTGGAGTACATCATTGAGAAGAATCCTATCACAAACGCTGTACCCGAACCTTTGTTTAAGACACAGCCTACGGCTGACAAAGGGAAAGAGATCAATCGTTACCGCGTTACTCCCCAACAGAACGAGTTACCCCCCTTGGAGTCGCAACTCAATCGTCGCTATACGTTCGACAACTTTGTAGAGGGCAGCAGCAACAAACTCTCACGCAGCGTAGGTCTCAGCATTGCCGAAGACCCAGGCAAGAGCGCATTCAACCCTTTCTTCCTTTACGGCCCCAGCGGTGTGGGCAAGACTCACTTGGTCAATGCCATTGGTGTACACATTAAAGAGAAAAATCCGAATAAGCGCGTATTGTTTGTTTCGGCTCACGTGTTTAAGACACAATACACCGACTCAGTCATTCACAACACACAGAATGACTTCATCAACTTCTACCAATCTATCGAGGTCTTGATCATTGATGACATTCAAGAGATTACGACCTCAAAGACGCAAATGGCTTTCTTCCACATTTTCAACCATTTGCAACAGAATAATCGACAGATTATCATCACTTGCGACCGTCCGCCCGTACTCTTCGAGGGCATCGAAGAACGTATGCTTACACGCTTCAAGTGGGGTATGGTGGTAGAAATGGAGAAGCCCGACACGAAGTTACGCCGCGACATCTTGATTTCCAAAATTCGCCGCGACGGTTTGCAAGAGGTTATCCCCACAGAAGTAGTGCAATACATTGCTCAAAATGTAGAGAGCAGTGTACGAGAGTTAGAAGGTATCATCAACTCTATCATGGCCTATTCGGTGGTTGACAACTGCGAGATTGACCTTCAGCTCACCCAACGCGTAGTAGCGCGTGCAGTCAACCTCGAACGCAAAGAGCTTTCGGCCGACGACATTGCCTCGACCGTATGTCAGCGCTATGGTGTTAAAACAAAGGATTTGGCTTCAAAAAGTCGCAAGAAGGCCATTGTGCAAGCCCGCCAGTTGGCCATGTTCTTAATTCACAAATATACTGAAACTACCTATAGCCAAATAGGCCGTCAGTTTGGCAAGCGTGACCACAGCACAGTGCTTTATGCGTGCAATCAAGTGGGACATCGCATCGGAGTAGACAAAGAGTTCCGCCGCGAGGTGGAAGAGTTAGAAGGAGTACTCAAGTAAGTATTTCTCCTTGACATATTAGGAAAGGTGCTCGAGTGGTTGAAGAGGCACGCCTGGAAAGCGTGTAAGCCCCTAAAGGGCTTCGCAGGTTCGAATCCTGTTCTTTCCGCACTATTACACAAAAGGTCAATGTCTCTGTTAATCACAGTCATTGACCTTTTTATTACCCAAATACCGGTACAACGGTAGTAAAACCCTTACAGTTTTTTACCACCGCTGTTTTTTGTTTCATGTTTCATTTTTACGTGGTAACACATTGATTACCAACGACTTGAAACTATGAAACATAGCATTTCTATGTTTCATCTTTAGTTTCATAGTTTCAGTTTTAGTGTTCAGTATTCAGTCTTCTGTTTCAATTTTCTTTTTTGAGGTTATGAAGTTATAAAGCTTGTTTTGTTTACTCTACCTTGTAACTCACAAACTAAAAACTCATTTATAAGAACACGCAATAAACTTTACACAAAAAAATAAAAACACAATGGGAGAGGTTTCACGCTCCCACAGTGTTTTTGAATCGCTCCCACAGTGTTTTTAAATCGCTCCCACAGTGTTTTTTTGAGTGAAACATTGAAACTAAAAATGAAACATAGAAGTCGTATGTTTCAGCTTTCAGAAGTATTGATAATCAATAAGTTGAAACATAAAAATGAAACATGAAAGCAAAAAATACCATTGGTAAAATATACGTAAGCCTGATGCCTATTTAGATCATTCTGAAACATTTCGTAGAGGCTTTCAAACTGTAAATTGTCTGCCTAATTGGGGGGCGGCGTCCTAACCTGGGGGCGACGCGTCCCCGCGTCGGCATTGCCAACTTGGGGTTCGATGCCC
>UQHJ01000082.1 GCA_900540885.1 uncultured Prevotella sp. | reverse complement strand
CTTCAAGTATTGCCAACTTGGGGCATCGAACCCCAAGTTGGCAATGCCGACGCGGGGACGCGTCGCCCCCAGGTTAGAACCCGCCCCCCAATTAGGCAGATAAACTGCAATTTATCAAACAGACAGCAATGAACATTTTCTTAAGCAACATAAAAAGGCTACCCTCGCCAAGTCATTCGCTTGGTGAGGGTAGCCTTTTTCGTTGAGAGAGAGGAGTAGTAGGATATTACAACACCTTATCGTAAACGGGAGGGGTAGTTACACCATGCTTTACGAAAGTAGCTGCGATGAAAGCTTGTTGCTCAGGATTAATAGGTTTCTCTCCATTCTTGAGGTGATAATAGAGGCCCTTACCAAAGTGAGCCAATAAGTCTTGCTTAATAGCTGAAGCTACTGAAGTGTTTACTTCGTCATAAATGTTGGTCATGCCTTGGGCCAAACCCTCATGCGTCTTGCTTGTGTTGTTAGTATTCATTTTAAGTTTTTGATGTTTCCTGTGTTTACTTTCCGACTCTTTTAAGCCGTAACGGATTGCGAAAGTAATAAAAACTTTTGAGTTGTGGTAAGGCTATCTCAAATTAATTACTTCGCTCCGAACTTTTTGATTAAGAAGCTTGGTGTCATGCGTAGGAAGATGCCTACTGCAAAGTCGGTGGTCGAAGAGGGGGTCGTATAAACATTTTCTGTCCGATTGTGAATGCCCCGCTGCCAATGTTGGTCAGCATCAATTTGTACCCCCCACGAGAAACCCCGACCCAATGATTGAGCATACTCTAAGTGGGCAAAGGCCATGTGAGGACGGTCAATGGTGGTGTTGCTCTTACTATTGCTCACCGCGCCAAACAGCGGACTGCCATACACAGAGATGAAACGATGCGCTTGCCAATAACCAACTGTTAGGCCAAAGTGCCAAATGCGTGCTTCGGCCTTTGCCATTAGACCATAGCCGCTGTCAAAGGGTAGATCCGTGCCCTTTTGCTGGCTAAAGTACGTAGCTGTTACTTCACCTCCCAACGTAACGGGTACTCGTGTCCGTAGCGAGGCCTTCATTCCTACGCCAGCTGCTGCGTTGAGCCAAGTCTTTACACCACGATTGGGCGCTGATGGATTAATTTCGCCCCCACGATGGTGCATCAGCAACTGTAGGGGTAAGTACCACTGCACACGCGCTACAGAACGTGAAGGGAGAAAACGAGTGGAGAGGCCAAAAGTGAAGCGCTCTTGTTCATCATCATTCTTAAAGATAAAGTTTTGCCAATTCACCCACGCATCAAAGTTCAACCAATGGTTGCGCCATAATACTTGCAATCCCGTCTCAGGGTCGGCGGTGAGGTTCATTTCAGGATTATAAAGAGGCTCTACTAAGCCATGAGCCGAACGTCCATAAAGGGAACCGAGCACAACGTTTACGTGTGGGTCAATTTGTAAATTGGCTCTAAACACAGGGGTACAGTGAAAAGCCTTTGAAGTGCCCTGCGACTCAGCCTCAGCCAAATTGGTATAGTTGGCATTAGGATAGGTGTTGGCTCCCCAATAGTGGAGCATATAAGCTCCGACTTCCATGCGTAAGTTGCGCAAGGGTTGATAACTAACGGTGGGCATGAGCCACATACCAGGGAGCGTGTAACCTCTCGTCACGTCAGCACTGTTGTATTCATTGTCGCGAAAGAAGGCTAACGCGTCAATACTCACACGCAGTTCGCCCTTCGCCTCGGTTTGTACGCGCTCACTATCGGCAATAAACACCAAGGAGTCTATCTGTGCACTTACACGTGGTGTGCTCAATAGCGCACAACATATTATAAGAAGAGTATGTAATCGTAAATTCATTTATTTGAGTTCTTTTTACAAATTGCAAAAGTACGATATTTTTTTACCCTAAGGTCGCCTTTCTTCCACATTTATAAGGATTGTCCACTTTCTACATTCGCCCTAACTTTGCAGCCGAAATAAAAAAAGACGAACGAAAGACTATAGGCCTGAAGTTTCGGATTTAGCAAGCGCGGGCTGAATCCGAAACTTGAGTAAAGTTAGCTCAGTTGATTATCAACATAATGCAACTTTACCTCATAACCTAAAAACTAAATTATTTAAATACATCTCTAATGATACTTTTATCACTCCTCTACCCCACTCTCATGACAACAGACGCAGACTCACTGCGCAAGTTCAATATAGAAGAAGCCATAGTGGTGGCTTCACCTAAAGAAACGCGACAACTGCGTCAGCAGCCCGTAAGCGTTTCGCTCTTCGACGCAACATCCCTCAAAAATCGTAAGGTAGACGCGCTAAAGGACCTTTCGACACTCGCTCCTAACTTCTTTATGCCCAATTATGGCAGTCGCCTCACCTCGGCTTGCTACATTCGTGGCATTGGGTCACGTATCAACACTCCCGCTGTTGGACTTTATGTTGACAACGTGCCCTACGTTGACAAATCAGCCTACGACTTCTCCTTTCAAGGCATTGAGCGTGTCGATGTCATGCGTGGCCCACAAGGTACACTCTATGGGCGTAACACCATGGGCGGACTGGTCCGTATCTTTACGGCCAATCCAATTACCCATTACGGCACTGACGTGAGCGCAGGAATAGGCACCGCGGCCAAAAGCTATGGCACCATGACGCGCCACGCGGCCTTTACCACCTATCTCCACCCAGCAGAGCGCATGGGATTGAGTGTGGGGGGCTATTACGAAGGGCGCGATGGCTACTTTAAGAACACCTTTAATAATAAGACGCAAGACGGCAGCGAGGCAGGCGGCGGTCGTTTGCGTTGGTCGTGGCAACCGACCAATGTAGTGAAGTTGGATTGGACGGCCTCTTATGAGTATAGCAACGAACAAGCTTGCCCCTACTACTTATTGGGACGTTCGACAGACTTTGCCAATGGCTTCAATACGGCAAGTGACAAAGCTAACGAGGGCACTTTATCACAAAATCGCCCCAGCACCTATCGCCGTAGCCTCTTCAATACGGGACTGAACGTAGAACATCGTATGCCACGCGTGGTATTGACCAGCATTACGGCCTTTCAACACTTGAACGACCGACTGTTTATGGACCAAGACTTCACATCGAACGACATCTTCTCGCTCTGCCAAAAACAAAAGATGTACACGTTATCAGAAGAGATAGCGCTGAAGTCGCCATCGTCTAACCAACGTTGGACGTGGACAACGGGGGCTTTTGCCATGTATCAACACCTCAACACGGGGTGTCCTGTCACCTTCTATGAGGAAGGAGTTGCTTACCTTAACAATGAGTTGGGAAGCCACATGCCCTCTAATCCTAAAATAGACTTAGCCTTTACGGGCAATTCTATTCCCTTTAACGCTGACTTACAGACACCTTCCGTCAATGCCGCACTTTTTCACCAAAGTACGGTGAAACTCTTTGGTGGGCTTAGCGCAACGCTTGGCCTTCGTTTAGACTACGACCACCGCGAACTCAACCTGCAATCGGGAGCTGGGACTGCGGGCGTGCCCTACCACTTTGGCATGAGTATGGGGCCGATGATGCAATTCAAAACCGACCTCACGGCCGACCCAACGCTCAATGGTACGCTCCGACACGACTCTTGGCAAATACTGCCGAAGGTGGCTCTCAACTACGCCCTGCCACGCGACTTGGGCGACGTTTACGTTAGCATCGCTAAGGGGTACCGCGCTGGAGGATACAATATCCAGTCCTACTCCGACCTCTCACGTTCACTCTTGCAACGTGACATGATGTTGGGGGTAAAACAATATAGTATAGAGACTATTAATAGCATACCTCACTTGCCCGATGCGGTTAAGCAAAAGGCTATTGCAGGCATGACAGGAGTTCTTGACAAATATACGCCGGCTGCCCCCTCGCTCGCCACGCTTTACTACAAACCTGAATACACTTGGAGCTATGAGGCTGGTATTCATCACAACTTGGCGGATAAGATGTTGCAACTCGACCTTTCGGGCTTCTACATGAATACGCGTGACCAACAAATTGCTCGTTTTGCTGAAAGTGGCATGGGGCGTGTCATGGTGAATGCGGGACGAAGCCGCAGCGTAGGGGTAGAAGTTGGATTGCGATCTCAATTACTTGACGACCGTCTGAACCTCACAGCTAACTATGGCTACACACAAGCCAAGTTTACGAACTACGACTTAGGCACAAATGACGGCCAACACATTGACTATACGGGCAACAAGGTGCCTTTCGTTCCTCAACACACGTTTAATGCTGCAGTGGATTATGTGCAACCTATTGCGCAAGGCAAGTTGTTCTTAAAGTCTGTCAACGTAGGGGCTGATGTCAAGGGGGCAGGTCGAATTGAGTGGAATGAGGCCAACACCTTTGGTCAGCGATTTTATGCTACAATGGGGCTCCACCTCGGACTGACCATGGCAAAGCAGCTTAGTCTCTCTCTTTATGCGCGCAACCTTACCAACACGCATTATGCTACCTTTGCCTTTGACAGTATGAACAACCGTTTTGCACAATACGCTCAACCTCGCACCTTTGGCTTGGACGTAACGTGGCATTTTTAAAACGATAAACTGCAATTTATTTTCCTAATTGGGGGGCGGGTTTTCAACCCGCGGCAGCAGCAGGTTTTGGACATGCTACTTATAGTCGCTTAGCGCGAGAACATACATAACATACAATTTTACATACTTATTTACATACTATACTCAAATTGTGCCAAGGCACAATTTGATACAAACTGGCTACGCCCTTGCGCTTCAGCGACAATGTGATATATTGAGAATGCTTCTAATTATCAATCGTTTATGCAAGCCATTAGTGCGTTGAAGCGCAAGGGCGTAGCCTGTATGTTTCAATTTGTGCCTTGGCACAAATTGAGTAGTATGTAATAAGTATGTAAAATTGTATGTTATGTATGTTCTCGCGCTAAGCGACTATAAGTAGATGCTCAAAACCTGCTGCTGCCGCGGGTTACAAACCCGCCCCCCAATTAGGCTGACAAATTGCAGTTTTTTTGACTTTCGTTTTGCACTTCACTCGCCTTGCAGTAAATTTGTACCAAAATAAAATTTATACGTATGAAACTCTTACTTTTGGGCAGTGGCGGCCGTGAGCACGCACTGGCATGGAAAATTGCACAAAGCAATCGCATCGAAAAACTTTTTATTGCTCCCGGTAACGCTGGAACGGCCTCTGTGGGCGAAAATGTGGCAATAAAAGCAGACGACTTTGATGCCGTGGCCGACTTCGTTGTACGTGAAAAGGTGGACATGGTCGTAGTCGGTCCTGAAGACCCTCTGGTAAAAGGCATTTATGACTATTTTCTACAACGTCCAGATGTTAAGCACGTGCCTGTAATCGGTCCTTCTAAGGCAGGAGCCGTGCTCGAAGGTTCAAAAGACTTTGCAAAGGGATTCATGAAACGTCACAATATCCCTACTGCAGCTTACGAAACCTTTGACGGAACACAAGTAGAAGAAGGATGTCGCTTCCTTGAAACGCTCCAAGCTCCCTACGTACTCAAAGCCGATGGTCTTTGCGCTGGTAAAGGCGTACTAATCGTCCCTACCCTTGACGAGGCCAAGAAGGAATTGCGCGATATGTTAGGCGGTATGTTTGGCAACGCATCAAGTCGCGTTGTGATAGAAGAGTTCCTTTCTGGTATTGAATGCTCAGTGTTTGTACTGACCGACGGCAAGCATTATCAGATTCTTCCTGAAGCGAAAGACTACAAGCGCATAGGTGAAGGCGATACGGGGCTTAACACAGGCGGTATGGGATCGGTTTCGCCCGTTCCATTTGCCGATAAGGCTTGGATGACGAAGGTAGAGAACGAAATTATTCGTCCTACGGTAGAAGGATTAGCCGCCGAGGGCATTGACTATAAGGGTTTCATCTTCTTTGGCTTAATCAATTGTGATGGCCAACCTAAAGTAATCGAATATAACTGCCGCATGGGCGACCCCGAAACAGAAACGGTCATGTTGCGCCTCAAGAGCGACATTGTCGACCTATTTGAAGGCGTTGCCGCTGGCGACCTCGATCAACGTAACGTTGAGTTTGACCCTCGTGCAGCTGTATGCGTTATGTGTGTATCAGGAGGTTATCCTCAAGCTTACGAGAAGGGATTTGAAATCACGGGCGCTGACGTACCTGGTAGCGTAGTGTTCCATGCTGGCACAGCGATCAAAGACGGAAAACTCGTCACTGCTGGTGGCCGCGTTATAGCCGTTAGTTCATACGGAAAGGATAAGGCTGAAGCTTTAGCCAAGTCAATGGAAGGAGCTAAGCACATTCAATTCGAGAAGAAATACTTCAGAACTGACATCGGTCAGGACTTATAAAAGGGGGAGAACTAAAATTCTGTTTTTAGTTTGGAGGTGATAAGGTGATGAAGTTACTTCACACGTTGATAATCAACTCAACTAACTTTATAACCTTAAAATGTAAAACTGGCTATTTTTAGAAATAGTCTATAAGTACATTAATCATTATTTGAGTAGGTGTTCAAATTTATATTGGACACCTACTTTATCATAAAATCTCAACACTTGTGTCCATACAATCACACTCATTTCGTAATAGCGTAGTATCAAGTACGTTTACCTTGCCCACAATGGCAGTAATCGTGCTACTCGTTTGGGTACTCTCAGACGTTACCGATGTCAATTTATGGGGCGGATTGGCCGTAACGGGACTTACGGCTTATCTCATTATGGAGCTTAACAACCGCAATGCGTTGTTACGCATTCGTTCGCGTATGATGAGTGTTACTTATTTGGCACTAATGTTGGTATGTCCTGCCTTACACACTTGGAGCATGGAAGCTATACCCACCGTATGCTTTGTTTTGGCTTACTTTATGCTTTTCTCCTCCTACCAACAGTTCAGAGCCGAGGGTTACATATTTCATGCTTTTCTGTTATTAGGTATTGGCAGTATGGTGTTTCCACCCATGTTGGTGTTAGCCATTGCTTATTATATTTCGATGCTGTTCCAACTTCGTTCGCTTACGTGGCGCACCTTTATGGCTGGACTGTTCGGCCTTGCTGTTCCGTATTGGATATTAGCAGCTTATGCCATTTGGAACAATCAGTTAGACACGGCTTTTCTTTACCTCAACGATTGGTTTGTGCCTCACGTACCTGACTACAGCCTCCTCAAACTTGACCAATGGATTACGGTAGGTATATTTTTTGCCTTGGCCTTATTCGCCTTCGTGCATTTTATCCACACGGCCTACAATGACAAAATTCGCACGCGTATGTTGCTCTACACCATCATTACCATGCAAGTGTTCCTAACCGTAGGTCTGCTGCTACTACCTGAACACTTTGACAAACAAATGCGCCTATTCATAGCCAATTCTTCCCTTATCATTGCTCATTATTATGCCTTAGGAAAGGGACGTCTGTTCAACACATGGTTCAACCTCACCGTTCTCATTCTCATCGTTCTTGGCGTATATAATTATGTGCAAATGGGATAGGCTATTTCTAAAAACAGCCAGTTTCGCGTTATAAGATTATATAGCAGTTCATCAACGTGATGTAACTTTATAATCTCATAACCTTCAAACTAAAAAACTCTTTTTCTCCCCCCTTCAACCTTTAATTCCCCCTTATGGACGCATTCATCACACTTTTGGCCGAAAACGGAGGCATAGGAATGTTTATTGCCGCCTTCTTAGCAGGGAGTTTCTTCCCTTTCAGTTCTGAAGCCGTTATGTTAGCCCTCTTGGCTGCTGGTACCAATCCAGGTGAACTATTGGCTTGGGGCACAGCAGGCAATGTGCTGGGCAGCCTGTTTAATTATGGGGTAGGTTCATTGGGCAAAGAGGAGTGGATAGAACGCTGGACGAAAGTTCCGCCCGAAAAGTTAGAACGTGGCAAGCGTTGGGTGAGACACTATGGAGCATGGGCCGGACTATTGGCATGGTTGCCCATTATAGGCAGTGTAATCACAGTAGCCATGGGTTTCTTGCGCGTAAAACTAATTTATGCCATGATTAACGTGGCTATTGGCAAGTACATTCGTTATTGGATTCTCATTAAAGTGACTTTGAGTTTGTAAAAAAAACAATATGAAACGACTTCTTCATCTATCATACATCGCTATCATGCTATTGAGTCTGCTTTCGTGCAACCACAAGCAGCAAGACAATCGGCCGATAATTACCGTAAGTATCGAACCGCTGCGTTACGTTGTTGAGGCCGTAGCTGGCGATAAGTACCAAGTTAAAACGCTGATGCCGCAAGGAGCAAGTCCCGAAACATACGAGCCTACGCCACGACAGATGGTAGCCTTGGGCGAAAGTCAACTCGTGTTTCGCATGGGAAGCTTGGGCTTCGAACAAACACAGTTGCCACGAATGATGAACTCCCTAACCAACATTTCGCTGATTGACGCGGCACAAGGCGTTCCTCTCATTGTCAGCACACACCACCACGAAGGTGAATTAGAAAGTGGCGACCCTCATGTCTGGTTCTCTCCACAAAACTTGATAGCAATGGCACGTAATGTAGCTGAAACACTCTCACAACACGATAAGTCCAATGCTGTCTATTACCGGCAACGTGTTCAACGCTTCGAACAGCAAATGAAGGCTTTAGATCAAGAATTAAGTAAAAGCCTACAAGGCATCAAATGTCGTACATTCTTAATTTACCACCCTGCTTTAGGTTATTTAGCTCATCAGTACGGACTCCAACAATTGGCTGTAGAACATGACGGCAAAGAACCCTCGGCCGCCTATATGCAGCAGCTCATCACACAATGTAAAAAGGAAAGCGTAAAAGTGGTTTTCATCTCTAAAGAACATAACGGACGCAGTGCAGAACGCATAGCCCACGAACTGGGTGCACACGTCGTTACGATTAATCCACTTGACTTTGACGTCCCACATCAACTTAAGAATATTGTGAATGAGTTGAAGAGTGAACAAGTTGAAGAGTGAGCGAGTTGACAAGTTAACATTCCAATTATCTTCAAGATGCCCAATAGTTTGCTTAAAATAAACAACGTTTGTCTAAGCTATGGCGAACGCCACGTATTGTGTCATATCAACGAAACAATCAACGAAACTGATTTCATTGTGCTGACAGGCCCTAATGGCGGAGGTAAGACCACTTTACTTCGCCTTATTGCAGGACTCTTGCAACCCACACGCGGTACAATTGAACGCAAAGGGGGTACTATTGTAGGTTACCTACCACAGTACAGACACATCGACCGACAATTTCCTACGACTGTAGCTGACATCGTACTCTCAGGACTTAGTTGTCGCAAACGGCTTTGGCAGCGTTTTACTTCTGAACATCGTAACAAGGTAGCAGAAACGCTCAATACTTTCCACCTTTCTGACTTAGCACAACGCCCTATTTCCGACCTCAGTGGGGGACAGTGGCAGCGCACCCTTTTAGCGCGTGCCTTTGTGTCAGAACCTGATTTGCTCTTGCTTGACGAACCTGAAACACATCTCGACGAGTCGTCACGCAACGAACTTTACGCATTACTTACCCAACAGAGCCTTCACCGGGCCATCGTGGTGGTAAGCCACGACGAACACAATTTTCCTCACATCACTGGTCGCCGCATTTGGCACATTGAAGAACAGAGTGTATCTGAAATGAATGAAAGTGAGTGGTGAAACGGCTATTTGTCAAACAGAACGAAAGTAAACCTTTTCGATAAGCCAAATGAGCAAAAGAGAGCTTGCTCTCATTTTGCCATGGCGAGAAAAGGTGCCTTGAAAAGGAACGATTAAGATAGACAAAATATGAAGATATTCCTGATAGCTGGCGAGGCCAGTGGCGACTTACATGCTTCACACTTGATGCGTGCTATTTTAGACGAATATCCTGATACGGAATTTCGCTACTATGGAGGCGACAAAATGCAAGCCGTGGGGGGAACGCTCCTATGTCACTATCGCGAGTTAGCCTACATGGGATTTGTACAAGTGGCACTCCACTTGCCCACCATTTTGCGCGGTATGAAACGTTGTAAAGCGCAAATCTCTGAATGGCAGCCCGATGCCGTAGTCTTAGTGGATTATCCAGGCTTTAACCTCAAAATAGCAAAATATGTGAAGCAACAGGCCTTCTGTCCCGTGTATTACTACATCGCTCCTAAAA